>CBFHUI010000011.1:0-46059 GCA_965658725.1 Alphaproteobacteria bacterium
AGCCGCAGCCGGTGCCAATCTCCAACACCGTCTTGCCGGGGTTGGGCTCGAGCAGTTGGGTCATGAGCGCTACGATGTAGGGTTGCGAGATCGTCTGCCCCAGACCGATGGGCAGTGTTACGTCTTCATAGGCGCGGTCGGCCATGGACTGCAGCACAAACCGCTCGCGCGGGACATCGTCGAGCATGGCCCGGAGAACATCGGCGCGGGTGATGCCCTTTACCCTCAGTTGCATGCCCAGCGTCAGCTTAGCCTGCCCCAGAGTGCCCCCAAGGCTGTCATCTGTCAGGATCGGTTCGCGCGGGGTCGTGCTGCCGGCCGCCTCGCCGTCACCGCCACCCAGCAGCCGTCGTAGCCAGCCCGCCAAGGCTGATCAAACTCCGTTCATGCGCTCGATCAGGTCGAGCTGCGTTCCAACGGACTCCAGATAGTCAGTGTGATCGCATTTGAAGCGCAAGGGCGTGACCGAAATCCGCCCACCGACCACAGCCGCGACGTCGGACACTGGATTGCCCGGCGTGTCGTCACGCAGATGGCCAAAGATGTAGAATGGGCCTTCTTCGTCCTGGCCGCTGGAAAGCCCGACCTTTTCGATCCGAAAGCCCTGCGGCACGACCAAAAGGGAATCGTTGTCGTCTTTGAGACGCGCGGGAAAGTTGACGGACAGCGGAATGCTATCCGGCACGGCGACCTGCATCACCTTCTCGAACACCCGCGCGAGGTGCGCTTCTGTCACGGTCCAGTCCATCTCACCGTTGATGATGTGCTGGGAAAAGGCGATTCCGCGAATGCCATGCATCGCCGCTTCCATTACAATCCCGCACGTCCCGGAGTACCCAATATCCGCGCCCGTGTTTCCGCCATGGTTGACGCCGGAGAGCACCAGATCTGGCCGGTGGTCACTGAAAAAGTGCTGCAGACCCACCATAAAGGTATCCAGCGGCGTTCCCGTGACCGCAGCGCGGCGCTCGTCGATGTGGACGATGCGCAAGGGCGTGCGCAGCGTGATCCCGCGCGAGCGAGCAGACTGGTGCGTCGCTGGGGCAATCACCCAGACGTCGTCGCTGTATGACCGTGCAATACGCTCCAAATGGCCCAAGCCGTCGGCGTCGATGCCGTCGTCGTTGGTGACAAGGATGCGCTTGCCCTTAAGCTGCGCTGCAACGTCCGGGTTCATGCTCATGCCGCGATGACCTTGACCCCGCCCATGTAGGGCTGGAGAGGTTCTGGCACGGCGATCGAGCCGTCAGCCTGCTGGTAGTTCTCCATCACTGCGATCATCGCGCGGCCCACGGCCAGCCCGGATCCATTCAGGGTGTGAAGGAATTGGGTCTGCTTGTCGCCCTTGGCCTTGCACCGCGCCTTCATCCGCCGCGCCTGGAAGTCCAGCGTGTTGGAGCAAGAGGAAATCTCCCGATACGCGCCCTGCCCCGGCAACCAGACTTCGAGGTCGTAGGTCTTGGCTGCGGAAAAGCCCAGATCGCCGGTGTAAAGTGCAACGGTCCGGTACGGCAAGTTGAGCGACTCAAGTACCGCTTCAGCGCAGCCGCGCATGCGCTCGAGCTCGTCCCATGACTGATCCGGGCCACAGATGGTGACCATTTCCACCTTGTTGAACTGGTGCTGGCGGATCATCCCGCGCGTGTCCCGCCCTGCCGAACCCGCTTCGGACCGGAAGCACGGGGAGTAGGCCACCATCCGCAGGGGCAACGTGTCCGTGTCCACGATCGAGTCCGCGACCATATTGGTCAGCGGCACTTCAGAAGTCGGGATCAGGTAGTGGTCGGAGTTGGTCTTGTAGAGGTCTTCCTCGAACTTCGGCAGTTGGCCCGTGCCGTAGAGCGCGTTGGCGTGGACGAGGTAAGGCACCTGCGTCTCGCTCAGCCCGTTCTCTTCGATCTGAAAGTTGAGCATATACTGCGCCAGAGCGCGTTCAAGCCGCGCCAGCAAGCCGCTGAGAATCACGAAGCGCGAGCCGGACATGCCAGCGGCGGTTTCGAAATCCATCATGCCCAAGCCTTCGCCAAGCTCGAAGTGCTGCTTGGCTTCAAAGCCCAGCTCAGCCGGCGTTCCCCAGCTCTTGACCTCTTCGTTGTCGTCTTCATCCGCGCCATCGGGGACAGAGTCGTCGGGGCGGTTCGGCAGACCGGAGAGCAGCTGATTCAGCTTGCCCTCTGCGATGGCTTCCGCCTCTTCAAGCGCGGTCATCCGATCCTTGATCTCTGCGACTTCGGCCTTGAGCGCGTCGGCCCGGTCCGTGTCGCGGTCTTTCATCGCTGCGCCGATTTCCTTGGACGCCGCATTCCGCCGCGCCTGCAACTCGCCCAACTGCGTTTGGGAAGATCGGCGCGCTTCGTCCATTTCTAGAACCTGTGAGGACAGAGACTCCAGACCCCGCCGCTTCAAAGCAGCATCAAACCAGGCCGGATTTTCTCGGATCGCACGGAGATCGTACATCGCTCTTCCCTTCTTCTCATTCGGAGCGGTTGGATTTGGCGAGAGTATAGAGGGACTGGCTCACAATGGGGTCTGATTTTTCCGCGTGTCACGCCCAGCCTGTGAGGCCATCTCCCCCACCGTGGCTCAGCGCGCACACTAGCGCGCAAACCGACGCCCTCTCGGCAGTCGCATAATGCACCATCGAGCCTATTTACATAAGAATAGACATGTATTTGCTGTAAATTGCAGGTTTGTTGATGCGCCAGCGCTGGATCCTCCCCGTTCTTTTGCTCGTGGTTGGTGGTTTGACCGCCTGCCAGCTCCCTCGACCCATGGCGCTCAACCCGCTTGCGCCCGGTGTTGGGGTGTTGGAACTGGGGCGGGCTATCGGGCCGGTTGAGCTGTCGCAAGATGCGGCGGAAAGCGTCGTGAACCTGCGCGAAGACCGCAGCCTCAGCTCGCATGAAGTACGCTGGGTGGTGAACAACCAGACCGTACACCTCGCACGCTTTGCCGCGCTGGATGAGCCCCAACCCGTACACTTCGCGGGCAACGGCATCATCACCTTGCACCCCTCACCAGAACGGCAAATTACCGGCGACTGGTGGCTGGAGGGTGAGCAGGTTTGCTATGGCGTGGAGCAAGGGCACGTGTGTTCAGTGCTGAAAATCGCTCAGAACACACAGCAGCCGTTTCTCTACTTCGCACGGACAAGCGACGTCGGTGCGGTGACGCGACCGACAGCCGTGGTGGTCGCGCGTGCCTACGGCCCGCCGCGCTAAGCGCCGAGCTTCCGCAGGATATCGCGGGAGATGATATGGCGCTGGATTTCTGAAGTGCCGTCCCAGATCCGCTCGACCCGAGCATCCCGCCAGAACCGCTCGATGGGCAGATCGCTCATCAGGCCCATGCCGCCGAAAATCGAAATCGCTTCATCCGTGACCCGCGCGAGCATTTCTGAGGCGTAGAGCTTCGCCGAAGCGATTTCCCGGTTGGCTTCCAACCCCTGATCCAACCGCCAGGCCCCAGCAAGCGTCAGCCACTCGGCCGCATCGATCTCTGTGATCATATCGGCAAGCTTGAAAGATACGCCCTGAAACTTTCCGATTGGTTGACCGAACTGCTGACGCTCAGCTGACCATTGGGTCGCATGGTCAAATACCCGTCGCGCCCGACCGACACAGAAAGCTGCAACGGTGAGGCGGGTGGCGTAAAGCCAGTCGTTCATCACCTTGAAGCCGCCGTGCACCTCCCCCAGCACTTTGGCATGCGGTAGACGGCAGTCGTCGAAGGTCAGGATACAGTTCTTGTAGCCCGTATGAGACACCGACTTGTAGCCATCCTTGATCTCAAAACCGGGCGTGCCGCGGTCAACGAGGAAACACGTGATCTTTTTCTTTGGCCCGCGCGGCGTGTCCTCGACCCCCGAAGCCATAAAGACGATCACGAAGTCAGCGTGCTCAGCGCCAGAGATAAAGTGCTTGGTGCCATTCAGCACCCAATCACCGTCCGGCTGCTGCACCGCCGTCGCCTTCATCCCGCGCACGTCGGACCCTGCATCAGGCTCTGTCATGGCCAGCGCATCCATCCGCTCACCCCGAACAGCTGGGAAAAGGTATTCGTCCCGCTGCTCGCCCTCACAGGCCATCAGGATGTTCTGCGGCCGCCCCCAAAAGTGGGTTAGCGCCATGGAACCGCGCCCCAGTTCCCGTTCCAGCAGGGTAAAGGTCAGGTGATCCAAGCCCCCGCCGCCGACTTCCTCGGGGAAGTTTGGCGCATAGAAGCCCATGTCGATGACCTTCTGCTTGATGCTCTCACCCAGCTCATGCGGCACGTAGCCCAACCGCTCGACCTCGTCCTCGTGCGGGTAGATTTCCGCTTCGACAAAGGCGCGAACCGTGTCGGCGACCATTTCCTGTTCGGGTGTCAGCCCAAAGTGCATGTCTCTCTTCCCCGGTTAGACGAGCGTACCAGCGCCCCAGTTGTTGGCTTTGAGCGCGTGCAGGATGCCCACAAGGTTCTTGTCACGCTGGCGTTCGAGATCGCGCGCGGTCAGGCCCCGCGCCTGCTCCTCAACCCCATCCGCGATCTTGTCGATCAGCGCGTCATCCAATTCGGGCACGTCCATCAGTTTGGTCCAAGGCCAGTGCAGCGACGGCTTGAACATCTCGATAAAGGCGCGCATGCCGACTTCACCGCCCGCAGTGTGATAGGTCTGGAACAGCCCCATTTGCGCCCAGCGCAGACCGAAGCCATAGCGGATGGCGTCGTCGATCTCTTCGGTCGTGGCGATCCCGTCTTTGACCAGCCACAGGGATTCCCGCCACACCGCTTCGAGCAAGCGATCAGCGATGAAGGCGTCGATTTCTTTGCGGACTTTGAGCGGCTTCATTCCAACACTGTCGAAAATCGTTGCCGCGCGGTCCATCACCCCTTCCGCCGTCTGCTGCCCAGCGACCAGTTCCACCAGCGGCAGAAGGTAGACCGGGTTGAACGGGTGCGCGACGATGAGTGCGCCGGGCTGGTCCAGCCCTTCTTGGATCTTGGTGGGGAGAAGCCCGCTGGTTGAGGTGCAGACGATGGTCTCCGCGCCTACGGCTGCGGTGATCTCGGCGTGAACGCGCTGCTTGAGGTCCAGGCGCTCTGGCACGGACTCATGCACGATTTCGGCCCCATCCACGGCGTCGGCAAGCGAGCTGTGAAAGCTCAGCGTGCCTTTGACCGGCGCCGCGCCGTAGAGCATCTCGAAGGCGCTTTCCGCATTGGCCAGCACGTCCCCGATCTTGCGTTCCGCTTCCGGGTCGAGGTCGAAGACCCGCACGTCTGCGCCGCGGTGCAGGTATCGGCCGATCCAGCCGGCCCCGATAACCCCGCCGCCGATGATAGCGACAGTGCGCACGCTGGCGCGTCCCGGCGTGCCACTGCTCATCGCTTGGTCAGCTGCAGCTTGGCGCGGACTTCATCCGGGCCGATGATCTTTGCGCCCATGCTGGTGGCGATCGACGCCGCCCGCTCCACCAGCTGGCCGTTGCTCGCGAACACACCACGGTCGAGGTAGAGGTTGTCTTCCAGACCCACGCGCACGTTCCCACCAGCCAGCATGGCGGCGGAGACGTAAGGCATCTGCATCCGACCAATCGAGAAGGCGGACCAGACCCAGCCCTCAGGGATGTTATTTACCATGGCCATGTAGGTGTTCATGTCATTCGGCGCGCCCCAGGGAATCCCCATGCACAGCTGAACCATGACCGGGTCTTCGATGATCCCTTCTTCAACCAGCTGCTTGGCAAACCAGAGGTGGCCGGTGTCAAAGGCTTCGATCTCCGGGCGGACGCCCAAGTCGGTCATCTGCTGCCCCATGGCCCGCAGCATCGAGGGCGTGTTGGTCATGATGTAGTCGCCGTGGCCGAAGTTCAGCGTGCCGCAATCCAGCGTGCAAATCTCTGGCAGAAGCTCGCGCACGTGCTCCATTCGCTCAGTCGCACCGGCCATGTCTGTGCCTTCCGCGCTGGGCGGGAGCGGTTGCTCAACATTGCCGAGCGTAAGATCACCGCCCATGCCCGCGGTCAGGTTGATCACAACGTCAGTGTCAGCCGAGCGAATGCGATCCACCACTTCACGATACAGGGCGACATCCCGCGCCGGGGCGCCGGTTTCCGGGTTACGCACGTGGCAGTGCGCGATCGCAGCCCCGGCCTTGGCGGACTCGATGGCTGCATCCGCGATTTCCTTGGGCGTCACCGGAACCTTGTCCGACTTACCTGCGGTGTCACCGGACCCGGTTACAGCGGCGGTGATAAAGACCTCGTAGTTCATGAAACCCTCATATGGTTTAGCGACGATACAGCCTGACTCTAATGTCACTGGCAAAAGCCACGTTCGGGCCGTAGGTTCTGGCCCGATTACGACGAATCTAGGAAGAAGCCGCCCTATGCTCGTGGACAGCCACTGCCACCTTGACCATAGCAAAATGGAATTGTCACCCGCTGAAGCGGTCCAAAGCGCACGAGACGCAGGGGTCGAGCGGATTGTGACGATCTGTACCCGGTTGGACCGGTACGAGCTGGTCAGCAGCCTCGCCGCCCCCTTTGATGACGTGTTCCTAGGCGTTGGCGTGCACCCGCATGAGGCCGGTGACGCCGGGTTGGACAGTCCCGAGCCGCTGATCGAACTGGCCCACGACCCGAAGATGGTCGGGGTCGGTGAAACCGGGCTGGACTACTTCTACGACTTCGCGCCCAAAGACCGCCAGCGCACGTCCTTCGAGGCCCACATCCTCGCCGCGCGTCATCTTGCCCTGCCGCTGATCATCCACACCCGCGATGCCGACAGCGACACCATCGCCATCCTGCGCGAGCACTGGCAGGACGGGGCTTTCCCGATCCTGATCCACTGCTTCACCGGCGGGCAGGCGCTGGCCGATGCCGTGGTGGAGATGGACGGCTTTGTCAGCCTTTCGGGCATCACGACGTTCAAGAGTGCTGAAGACCTGCGGCAGGTCATCGACACGGTGCCGGACAACCGCCTGCTGGTGGAAACCGACGCTCCCTACCTCGCCCCCACTCCGCATCGCGGCAAGACTAACCAGCCGGCATTTGTCGCGCACACCGCGGACTTTTGGGCCGCGCGCAAGGACATGGAGCCGGAAGCATTCCGGGCACTGACCGGACAGAACTTCCTGACGCTGTTCTCCAAAGTCCCCGGCGAGCGGGTGTTTTCAGCCTGATGAGCGCGACACCTTCCTTTGACGGTTCAGAGATTAAGGTCACGGTCTTGGGCTGTGGATCCTCTGGCGGCGTGCCGCTGGTGACCGGAGACTGGGGAAAGTGCGATCCAAGTCATCCCCGCAACCGCCGCCGCAGGCCATCGATCCTGATCGAAGTCGCGGGCAAAACCCTGCTGGTCGATGCGGGCCCGGATATGCGGGAGCAGTTCCTCGCCCACGGCCCGCCTGAACGCGTAGACGCGATCATCCTCACCCACCACCACGCGGATCACCTCAACGGCATCGACGATATCCGTCATTTCGTCGGGAAGCAGGGGCAGACCGTGCCGGTGTTCCTGCTGCCCGAAATCGAGACCCACGTGCGGCGCAACTTCGACTACGTGGTCAAGGGCTTTGCCTGGTACCCGCCGCTGATTTCTTTGCACGCGGTCGAGCCGGGCGATGGGATCATCACGGTCGAGGTCGAAGGCCTGCCCGTGCAGATGTGGCGGCAGCCCCACGGGCGGGTGGAAACCATCGGTTTCCGCCTTGGCCCCTTTGCCTATTCAACCGACTGCGTTGACCTGCCCCAGCACCGACTGGACAGCTTGCGCGACTGGCGGCTCAAGGTCTGGATGGCCGACGCTGCGCGCATCAGTCCGCACCCGGCGCACGCGCATCTGGATATGACGCTGGAATGGATGCACCATGTCCGTCCCGAGCGTGGCTTCCTGACCCACATGTCGGAAAATCTGGACTACGAGGCCACCCGCGCCGCATGCCCGGATTTCGTCACGCCGGCTCACGATGGTCTGGAAATCCTGATTGAAAGCGAAGCCGATGCGCACGCCTGATCGAACCCAGCGCTTTGATCAACTCCGCCAAGGGCTCGAAGCGGCGGGCTTTGTGGTGCTCGACGCGATTTCGGCTGGTAAGCGGACCGACATCGCGGTGGGCAGCGCCGGTCAAGCATTCTGGAACGCTGTCAGCGCATCAAAGGAATGGGTTGAGGGCCACGAGGATCCGATCGACCGCTACACCGCCCGCCAGATCAACAGCCTGCTGCGCTTTGATGATGGCGAAGAGGCGATTTACCCCTTTGACCGCGATGCCCCGAATTTTGTCGCGCTGTGGCCCAAGACCTTCCCCCAGCTCGCGGCCTCAGACCTCGGCCCAATGATCCACCCGGACTACGGGCTTTGGATGGCTGCACGCGCCCATATCATTCTACCGCAGGCCTATTTTAAGTTCGAGCATGCACCCGAATTCGCACCCTGCGATTCGTGTCCGGACAAGCCTTGCCTCTCCGCTTGCCCCGTCGGTGCATTCTCTGCCTCAAAGCAATACGATCATCTTGCCTGCGCCGCCCATTTGCACACCGATCCTGCCTGTTTCTCAGGCGGTTGCGAAGCAAGAGGGGCCTGCCCCTATGGTCAGAGTTTTCATTTGCCCAAAGATCAAGCAAGATACCACCAAACCAAGTTTCGCACGTCGTTTGGTCCTGTTTGACGGAAAGCGAAGTCATCCTAAGCCCTTATAGGAACCGAGCCTGTGTCTTCTAAACCCGTGCTTCTGGTGACCCACTCAATGCGTGTCCCACGAGACTTCATCTCGACCACGCTGCGGGCGCGTGGATACATGACCCAGTGGATCCGACCCTTCCTCGGCCAACCCCTGCCCGACCCAGACCCCGACGCCATCGCAGGCGCTGTTTTCTATGGCGGGCCACAGCTGCTTTCGGAGATCGACAAGGACCCCTACCTGCACGGTGAAATCGACTGGACCCGGTCCTTTGTTGATGGCGGTGGGCGGTACTTGGGCCTGTGTCTGGGGGGGCAGATCCTGTCTATGGCTTACGGCGGTGACGTTTATCAGCGCCAGGACGGCATTCGGGAAGTCGGTTACTACGACCTGCAACCAACCCCGGCGGGGGTGGCCTCAGGCTACTTCTGCGGCAACCCCATGCACGTTTATCACTGGCACCGTGAAGGCATTCGCTTGCCCGAGGGCGTGACCACGCTGGCTTCGTCTGAGCACTACCCCAATCAGGCGTTCTCGATCACCGACCGAGCCTTTGGCACGCAGTTCCACCCGGAGATCACAGAAGGCATGATCCGCCTGTGGGGCGATCACGCTCCGGCAGACCGGGACAAGGTGCCGGGCGCACAGCCCCGCGAAACCCACTTGGACGGCTATTTCCGCTATCAGGCGCGGGTGCAGACATGGGCAGAGCAGATGCTCGACCGCCTTGGCTTCAAGGCCTTGCCCAACGCCTGAATGAACCCCGGTTCACCCTCCTAAGCCCTGCACGCAGTAGTCTTTCGCGCGGGCCTGCTCTACAAGCAGGCCAAGCGCGCTTGCGGCCACCGTTTTCGGTCGCAACGCCCTAATTGAAGTCGAACCGGCTAAGGTCGAGGCCCCATGGAAATTCCCGTCTGGCAATTCGTGCGCATTATGGTGGCGTGCGAGAAGCGCCCCAATTCCCGCCTGCTTGCAGCCAATCAGGAGTCGTGGACCGAACTGGACGACGCGCTCAGCGGTCTGGCACAGACCGATTTCGACGCCTACTCGCACCTGATGATGCACACCGATGTCCATGTTTCGGCGCCGAACAAGATCGAACTGCGCCGCGTGCTTGACACGGTGCTCCGAGACCTCAAACTCGCCAAACGCCGGACCCGTGCCGGCTCGACGGAGCGCACGGATCTCGAGTATGAAATCAGCGAGCTGAACACCCTGTTCAATTCGCTCGGTGGAAGGGTTCAAGACGATGAACGAGACGGCAACAACAGCAAGCGACGCCCCCAAGGCCGTGGACAGAGCGACCGACGCCGGAGCCGCGAAGAAAAGACTTGAGGGCGGCTGCGAGTGCGGCGGCACCCGCTGGGAAATCGCCGAAGGCACACCGATGGGTCCGGTCGTCGCCTGTCACTGCGGACAGTGTAACCGCTCCTCCAGCCACGTTCTGGCAGCGGTCAATGTTGCGGAGCAAGGCCTGACTTGGCCCAAGACCGAAACCCTCACCTGGTACGCCAGCTCTGATTTCGCCGAGCGCGGCTTTTGCGGTCGTTGCGGATCACAGCTCGCCTGGCGCATGTCAGACCCGGCGGTGCGATCCTCAGCTTCGCTGATGGCGGGGTGCTTTGACGATAAGTCCGACTTGACGCTAGACCGGCACATCTATGTCGCGCACAAAGCGTCGTACTACGAAATTACTGACAATCTGCCACAGTACCCGGACTCGGATTAAGTGCCTTGGGTTGCCGGCGGAAGACGATGAGTGCGCCGGCAAAGACCAGGATGGCCATACCGGCGACGCTGATCCAGTCGAGCACTTCCCCCAGAAACAGAAACCCTAGCAGCCCACCAAAGATCAGGTAGACATACTCCAGAATCGCCACCAGCACCGTCGGGGCGATCTGGTAGGACAGTGGCAGTAGGATTGAGATTCCGCAGATAAGCACGGCAAGAATGGGCATCAGTCGCCAGTCTGCCGCTGTCATCGAGGACCAGTCGGCCAGCATAAACGGCGCACGGGCGACGACGGCGGGGTCGAGGTTGAGCGCCATGAGCCCCAGCAGGATCATCCCACCCAGCACCAGCAGCACGAGATTGAGCGACAGCGCGAGGCCAAAGGTGTCGGCCGTTTGCAGCTTGGCACGGGTCAGCACAGCCGCAACCGACGCGCAGAAACCCGCGATCACTGGCAGCACAACAGCGGGCGTGAACAATCCGGTTCCGGGCTTGGAGACGACCAGCACCCCGATGAACCCGAGCAACACCGCCACCCAACCCTGCAGCCCAACTCGGTCTTTGAGAAACAGAGCGGACATCAGCGCGGTAAAGATCGGCGCGGTGTAGAAGGCGGCGCCCATTTCGGCCAGCTTGAGGTAGGGAAAGCTCAGGTACATAAAGATGTACATCAGCAGGATGCACACGGACCGCAGCAGTGCCCACGGCGCAACCGCATCTCGCCACGCGCGCGGCCCCGACAGGCGCGGCAGCGACAGCGCAACGACGCTCAGCAGCACCAGCGCCAGCGGTGAGCGCAGGACAAAGAGCTGCCACAGGCTGACGTCGCCCGACATGGTCTTGATGACCGTGTCCTGCACAGCCATCACAAAGACGGCAAAAACAATCGACAGCCCACCGGCCAGTGGTCGCCCCACCCGCTAACTCCTGACGCCAAACAAAGCCGCGATATGCGGGCTCCATCCCAGAACATCAGTGAGCAGGGTCAGCGCTGACAGGGCTATCAAACCTGCGGCAATTTTTTTGAAAAGAGCGCTACTGACGCGACTGACCAGCGGTTGTGCTGTCAGCACGCCCAAGACAGAGACAGCAGCCCCGGTGACCGCGTAAAGCAGGATGTGGTCCGGCAGGCGCTCGGCCATGGTGGGCGAGACCAGTGCGATGGCCATAAAGCCAAAGCTAACCGCGATGCGCACCAACCCGACACCCAGGAACACCAGCGCGAAGAGGGAGACAAAGGCGTTGTGGGTCAGACGCATGGCGTTGAAGGCGACCACCAGCGGCGGACCGGGAATGCTGACCGACGATTGCAGCGTTCCGGCCAATGTCGCGGCGATCCGGTAGTCAGCGGTCCAGCCGATGCCGCGCGTCGCGTGCTCGGGGTAGTAGACCGAGACCAGCGCTTGCAAACAAATCAGTACCGCCAGCATTTTGAAGATCACCGGAGGCAGAAACAGCAGCCCAGCATAGCCAAGGATCAGCCCAAGCAGCAGCCAGACCAGCAGTGTCCGAAACGTCTGCCATGGAACGTGCTGTCGGAGCAGCAGCGTCGTGGGCAACGAATTGGCGGTGCCCCAGAAGGCCATCAGGAACGACACCTCGAACGGAGAAAACAGGCACAGCGCAACCGGCGCGCCGATCAGCCCGTACCCGAAGCCCGCCAAGCGCTGCAAAAAAGCAGCGACGAAAAGCGCGAGGAGGATGACGACAAACAGGATTTCCATGGCCGCACCGTCGGGTGTGCGCACAAAAAACCCAAACGGTATTCTCTGATTTCAGCCCTGCGCGCTTGCGCTTTGAAACTTGACGCTTAGTTTGAAGGGCAAGTTGTATGACCACTGGAGCGCTCGATGCGACTGATCGCGCGTGATCCATGAACGGAAGGACTTTCCATGACACCTGCAATCATGCCGGCGATTTCGCTTTCGGCCATTCCCGACCAGCTCGACGGCGCAGTCGGCTTTACCGTTGCTGAAGACAGCGATTGGGGCGGGGCTCTTGCCGCGCTGGATGCAGCAACCGGCGGCGCGATCAAGCGCACTGCAGCGGCGGCTGGTTTTGACGGATCCAAAGGCAAGACCCTGCTGGTCCTCGGCGCAGGCGAAGGCGCACCCGCGCGGATCGTCCTCACCGGGCTGGGTAAGGATACCCCTTCCACACTTGATCTGAACAAGGCGGGCGCAAGCGTGATGGCCGAAGTCGCGACCCGTGGCGACGCGACCCTGACGCTGATCCCCCACGACGGCTCTGCGGCCTCTGCGGCGGCTTTGGTCGAAGGCGCGGCGATGCGATCCTACCGCTTTGACGCCTACCGCACGCGGCTGAAGGACGAGCAGAAGCAGTCGATCTGCTCGATCATCGGCGGGTGCGCCGATCACGGTGCAGGTTCGGCGCTGATGACCGATGCAGGCGGACGGCTCGCTGGTCACTATCTGGCGCGCGACCTCAAGCACGAGCCGGCAAATATCCTCTACCCCGTCGCCTTCGCTCAGCGTCTCAAAGACGAGTTGGAGCCGCTCGGCGTCGAAGTCACGATCATCGACCAGGCACAGATGGAGCGCGAAGGCTGGGGCGCTCTGCTCGGCGTCGGCCAAGGCTCCGTCCGGGACAGCGCGGTCGTCGTCATGCACTGGAAAGGCGCCAGCGGCGGTGAACACACCGACCCCGTTTGCTTCGTCGGTAAGGGCGTTTGCTTCGATACCGGCGGCATTTCGATCAAGCCTGCGGGCGGGATGGAAGACATGAAGTGGGACATGGGCGGAGCTGCGGCTGTATCCGGCCTGATGAAGACCCTCGCCACACGGAAGGCCAAGGCAAACGTCGTGGGCCTGGTCGGTCTGGTCGAAAACATGCCCGACGCCAACGCTCAGCGTCCGGGCGATATCGTCACCTCCCTCTCTGGTCAGACGATTCAGGTGCTGAATACCGATGCCGAAGGCCGCTTGGTGCTGGCCGATGTGCTCTGGTACGCGCAGGAAAAGTACAAGCCTCGTTTCATCGTCGATCTGGCGACCCTGACCGGCGCGATGCTGGTCGCGCTGGGGCATGAGAAGGCGGGCGTGTTCTCGAACGACGACGAACTCGCCGCGCAGCTCTACGACGCTTCAGAGGCGACGGGCGAGCATGTCTGGCGGATGCCGCTGGGTCAGGAATACAACAAGCAACTCGACAGCAAAGAAGCCGATATGCGCAACATCGGCGGCGGCCGCTGGGGCGGTTCCATCACCGCTGCCTGCTTCCTGGAGCGCTTTATCCAGAAAGATCAGAAATGGGCGCATATGGACATTGCGGGTGTGGTCTGGACCGACAAACCCAAGCCGATGGTCGGCGTGGGCGCGACAGGCTTCGCGGTGCGTTCGCTGGATAAGCTGGTGCAAGACAACTACGAGGGCTAATGAGCCCTGCTGATACCGGCGCAGTTGATCCTGCGCCTCCCTAGAGGCCGTCTTTGCCTGCGCAAAGGCGGCCTTTTTCTTTAGCGTGCATTAGGCCGCCTCAAACACCCATATCTGGCCGTCTGCCCCTGCAAAGGCGACCCGCCCGTCAAGCAGCTGGATGGCGCAGTAGAGGCCCTTAACGGGAGCAGCTTGGCGGTTTCCCTGATGATAGATTTGCCCATCGCCAAACATGATATCGCCGCCTCCGCTCAGTGCCACAAAGCTTGGCGGGCCAGACTTGGAGTGCCACCCCAGCGGCGTCCGCGTTCCAGCCTCCAAGTCAAGCGTCACCGCCTGCAGTTCGAGACCAAAGGCGACCACACCTCGCCCTGCAACATCCTGCACCGACCACGCTGCGAAGCCATCATCAAAGATCGGCCCGCCGAAGCGACCGCTGGCAAGGTCGAGCGGTGCGAGGGGGCCGATGTCGCCCGCTTTGCTGCCGGTTCTGGGACACCCAAGCGGGCCGTGGCGGGTCAGCGCAAGGGTCGCGACCTTCGCAATTTTCCGTGGTTCGGTTTCTGGCGCTGCGCTCGGCCAGAGGTAGACCGCACGCTCATAGCTCTGCGCGACCAGATCGCAGCCGCTGAAGAAAAACGACGTCACCGGCTTTTTCGGTCCGCGGAAGGTTTTCAGAGGCTCAAGGGTTGCGCCGTCCCACTGACGGATCGCACCATCTCCGCCAGCAGTCCAGACCTGCCCGTCCACGACCCGCAGCGCGTTGACGGAGCCCTCGTGTGCCTGCCACCGGCGACGCTCGCGAAGCTCGGGGTCCAGTTCGACCACCTCCCCATTCATACCCGTGACCAACAGGCTGTCACCCGGACCGTGGTGGATGCCCAGCGCCCACTTGTCGAAAACGCGAACGACGTCGGATTGAATGAGTGACACGGCCCCTCTCCGGATTAGATTGGTGGCATGACATCACGTTTGCGCCGTCTTGAAAACCATCCCGACCAGTGGCTGCAGGTGCGGCCCAAAGGGCTGTACTGCGTGCCGGGCGACTTTTACATCGACCCGCATGGCAAGGTGGACCGCGCGGTCATCACCCACGGCCACGCCGACCACGCCCGCGCCGGACACGGCCATGTGCTGACCTCACCGGAAACCGCAGCGATCATGCGTGTGCGCTATGGCCCGAACTGCGCCGGCGGGTTTCAAGAGCAACCGGCGGGCCAGTGGGTGGACCATTTCGGCGTGCGGGTGCAGTTGGTTCCCGCAGGCCACGTGCTCGGCTCCTGCCAAATCGTGATGGAGCATGCCGGGTGGCGCGTCGTGGCTTCTGGCGACTACAAGCGCGCGTCGGACCCGACGTCAGCCAATTTCGCCGTCGTCGGCTGTGACGTATTCATCACCGAGGCGACCTTTGGCATGCCGGTTTTCGTGCACGAAGACCCATCCAGCGAGATCGAAAAGCTGCTGACCTCCCTGCAAACCTTCCCCCAGCGCCCGCACTTGATGAGCGCCTACTCCTTGGGCAAGGCGCAGCGTTTGATCGCAGAGTTGCGCGTTGCAGGCTATGACGCGCCGATCTTCCTGCACAGCGCCCACACCCGCCTGTGTCGCCTGTACGAAAGCCTCGGCGTGCCGCTTGGTCGTCTGCTCCCGGCGGAAAAGGCAAGCGCAGAAGACCTCGCCGGCGCGCTGATCCTCGCCCCGCCTGCTTCATCGCGCGAAGGCTGGGCGAACGCCGTGCCCGACCCTGTGACGTGCGCCGCGTCGGGCTGGATGCGATTGCGCAAGCGCATGCTCCAATCCGGTGCGGAATTGCCACTAGTGATCTCCGACCACGCCGACTGGCCCGACTTGCAACGCACCATTCTCGACACGGGCGCAGAGGAAATCTGGATCACTCATGGTCGCGAAGACGCGCTGATCCATTTCTGCGAAACGCAGGGCCTGCGTGGTCGGGCGCTGGCGCTGATCGGGCGCGATGAGTACGACGACGCATGAAGGCGCTCGCGGACCTGATCGAACGGTTGAGCCTAACCCGCAGCGACGTGCATCAAGCGACGGTGCTGACCACTTACTTGCGCGCCACACCGGACCCCGAGCGCGGGCTTGCCCTCGGCCTGCTGACCGGCGCAGAGCACGCCCGCGCCCTTCGTCCCGCTATGCTCAGAACGCTGCTGTCTGAGCGGTGTGATCCTGTGCTGCTGGAAAAGTCGCTGGACTACGTGGGTGAGCTGGCCGAGACAGCGGCGCTGATCTGGCCCCCGGCCAACACCAATCAAGCTCCGCCCACGCTCAGCGAGGTTCTCAGCACCCTCTCACGCACACCCAAGGCCGAAGTGCCCATGCAGATTGCGTCATGGCTCGACGCCTGCGACCCGGCGACACGGCGCGTGCTGATCCGGCTGCTCAGCGGCGGCGTGAAAACCGGCATGAACGCACGGGCGGTCAAGGAAGCGGTAGCCGACCTGTCACAAGGACGCGTTTCTGGTGCAGAAGTCGAAGAACTGTGGCCTGCGCTGTCTCCGCCGTTTACCGACCTGTTGTCTTGGGTCGAAGGGCGGGGGCCGCGTCCGAATACCGGCACGCACCCGACCTTCCTGCGCCCCCTGTCCGCCGATCCCTTCCCTACCGAAGATTTGCCTGCGCTGGCGGTCGAAGGGTGGGCGATCGAATACAAGAGCTCGGGCATACGGGTGCAGTGGGTGCAGTCTGGGGAGCGCGTGTGCTTGTTCAGCGCGGGGGGCGATGACCTCAGCGCTGCCTTTCCCGACCTGCTCACTCCCCTACCCCACGACGCCACGCTCGACGCCGTTCTCAGCGTGGACCAGCGCGACGAGACGGGCACGGTTCGACCCGGTACGGCTGAAGACCTGAACCGACGCTTGCGTCGAAAAAATGTCACCAAAGCGGTTATGGACCAGCGGCCCGCCCGTCTTTTGGCCTTTGATCTACTGCGAGACAGAAACGGCGACCTCCGCGCCCTGCCGCTTTCCCAGCGCCGCGAGCGGTTGGAGCGGCTGTTTGATGGCGCGGGCGGTCAGGCGCCAGGGCTGCGCCTCTCCCCATTACTGCCCCCAGAAGACCTTGGAAAACTGCACGCCGGATTGGCGCAGGTGCCGGGGGTTGAGGGGCTGATGCTCAAGCCGTGGAACAGCACCTACGGCGGCACGCCCACGCCCTGGCGCGCTTGCTTGCCCGCCGCGCATCGGTTCAAGGGCGTGCTGCTCTACATCCAGCGTGAACCCGGCGGACCCAATGCGGCGTTCTCAGAATTCACGCTCGGCGCGCTTACCCCGCCTGAACCAGACTCCGACACACCCGGCCTCGTCCCCGTCGCCAAAGTCAGACCCACGCTGCCAGACGACGCCGTCGCCACCATCAAGCGCTTCGTCCGTGAGAATACGTTGGAACGCTTCGGGCCGGTGCGGTCGATCCGGGCAGCGCTGGTGGTCGAAGTCGCTTTTGACCACATCGAGGAGTCGGCACGGCGTAAATCGGGTGTGACGCTGCACGGTATCCGCACCCTTGAACTGCACGCTGATACCCCGTGGGAGCAGGCAGACACGCTGCAATCGCTGCTCAAGTTGATCGCTTGAACCCTGCAGGGCGGGTTAGCGGTAGACGGGGGCGGAAGTGGAACAGTTCCTTCGCCAGTTCGGACCCAATACAGAAGCATCGTATTGACTGTAGGGAATACATCCATGGCCGCTGCTGAAGAATCAGGCAGAGGACGGCGCAATCGCGCTGACCGTCGCGCCCAACGTACAGGCGCGCCGGCGAGCATCGAACAGCTCGCCGTCATCGACCGTAAGCTCGCCGACGTTAACGTCCTCTCCGAAGAAGGTCTGGCACAGATCGAGGAGAACGCGGAGATCATCTGTCAGGAAATCGGCCTGAACATCTCCGAGGATGCGTTCGCGATCCAGAAGTGGCAGGAGCACGGTGCCGACGTCGAATTCCTTGATGGCAAGGACGACACCGCCCGCATTCGCTTCCCGCGCGGCATGCTGCGCGCCCTGTGCAAGACCGCGCCAAGTTCCTTCATCCAGCACGCGCGCAACCCCGCCCGCAATGTTGAGATTGGCGGCAAGAAAACGGTCTTCGCCCCGGTCTATGGCCCTCCGTTCTACCGCTCCTACGACGAAGGCCGCCGATACGCGACGCTGGCCGACTTCGAGACGCTGGTGAAGCTGACCTACATGTCCCCTGCGCTCCACCATTCAGGCGGTACGGTTTGTGAGCCGGTCGATATTCCGGTGAACAAGCGCCACTTCGACATGGTCTACGCCCACCTAAAACTCAGCGACAAGCCGATCATGGGCTCCGTCACCGCGCCCGAGCGTGCACAGGATACGGTGGACATGTGCAAGCTGGTCTTCGGTGCAGACTTTGTCGACCAGAACTGCGTGACCACCAGCCTGATCAACGTCAACTCGCCGCTGACCTATGACGGCATCATGAACGGTGCGCTGCGGGTCTATGCCGAGAACAACCAGGCCTGCATCGTATCGCCGTTCATCATCTCCGGCGCTATGGCCCCGGTATCGCCTGCGGGTGTCATGGCTCAGGCGCTGGCTGAGGCCATGATGGGCATCGCTTACGGGCAACTGCTCCGTCCCGGCTCGCCGGTGATCTTCGGCACCTTTGCTGCGTCCATGTCCATGGCTTCCGGCGCGCCGACCTTTGGCACACCAGAACCATCGCTGATCATCATGGGTATGGCCCAGCTGGCACGGCGCATGAACCTGCCTTTCCGTTCGGGCGGCTCGCTCAACGCCTCCAAGGTGCCAGACGCCCAAGCGGCTTACGAAACCATGATGTCGATCCTACCCTCCGTCGGCGCAGGCGTTAACTTCATGCTGCACGCAGCAGGGTGGCTCGAAGGCGGTTTGGTGTCTTCGCCGGAAAAGCTGGTGATGGACGCGGACCAGTTGGCGATGATCCACATCATGCAGGGCGGGATCGATATGTCTGACAACGGTCAGGCCATGGACGCGATCCGCGAAGTCGGTCCGGGCGGGCACTATCTGGGCTGCGACCACACCAACCGCAACTTCAAGACCGCGTTCTACGAGTCCAAACTCGCCGATGCTGCTTCGTTTGAGCAGTGGGAGATCGAAGGCTCACAGGACATGTACAAGCGCGCCAATACCCGCTGGAAGCGGATGATCAGCGAGTACGACGGTCTCGCCCCGGCCATCGATCCGGGCGTGGATGAAGCACTCACCAGCTTTATCGCTCAGCGCAAGGGCTCGATGCCCGACGCCATGTACTGATCCGGCCCTAGATCGGGCCTTGGTTTTGCCGGGTTCGGCGCACTGCGGTGCGCCGGCCAGCATAGCCCGCGCGAGAAAACAGCGCTGCACCCGACAGCGTCTCTGTGCTTGAGTTCTGTGATGCCAGAAACACTTCAGATCACCTCCCTCGCCATGGTTGCGCTCTACTCCTTTGTCGCTGCCATTACGCCGGGACCAAACAACATCATGCTCCTTTCCTCCGGCCTGACCTTCGGGATGCGCCGGACCGTGCCGCATATGGCGGGGATCCTTGCAGGCTTCCTGGTGCTCACGACGGTGATTGTCATTGGGGTGGGTGCGGCTGTGATGGCGGTTCCGGCTTTTCGCTACGCCCTGCTGGCGGGGGGAACGGCCTTCATGGTCTATCTCGCCTACAAGACCATGACCGCATCCAGCGATCTCAAGCAACGTGAAGCCAAACGCCCGCTAACCTTTTCCGAGGCCGCCGCATTTCAGGCCATTAATCCCAAAGCCTGGGGCTTTGGTCTGTCCTACATGGCGCTGGTGATCGGGGTATCGCCCGGGGAAGTCGTGACGTTTTGGATCGCGGTCTACGCGATCCTGATCCCGCAAATTTCAACCGCCATCTCCGCCCTGTCTTGGGCCGGGCTGGGGCAAGTCATGACGCAATTGATCGACAGCCCGCGGACAGTGCGGCTGATCAACATCCTGCTGGGGCTGACGCTGTTCCTGATGATCCCGCTGATGTTCTGGAGCGAGTTGCGCGAAATTCTGGCGCTCTAGAGCACCACCGCCGCGCGGCTTTCCAGACCAAAGGGGTCGCCTTCTTCGATCCGAACGACGGTGTAGCTGCAATCGCCCAGCGGGTTCAGCTGCATGCAGATTTTTACCGTTGAGCCAAAGCTCACGATGAAGCCGCAGCGCGTGCCGTAGCCCGAGCGCACACAGCGCTGGTTGGCGTCTTCATCGACGAACCACTCCATCTCTTCCACCAAGCCGTCGCGCTCGGTGTATCGCAGGCCATTGGCTTTATAGAATGTCGTCGAGGTGAGGCGGATGTCGTCGAAGTCGATCACCCACGTCTTGTCGCGGGTCAGGTCCATGATCTCCGCCGCCGTCAGCTTGCGCACCACGACTTCCTCGTCCGGCGAGTTCAGCGCCCACGCGGCACCGGAAAGCGCCGCGAGCGCGAGGCAAAGGGTGGTCAGCAGGGTTCTAACGGTCATCATGACCCTGAAATTACACCCAAATCTGGCCGCGACAAGGCGCGCAGGATGCCGCTGGACCGGAAAACAAAAAAGCCTGCCGCCACCCCGAAAAACAGGGCGGCTCGCAGGCTTTTGTCAGACCCTTCCCGCTCAGCGTCGAAACGCGCGGGGGCAGGATTTAGTCGTCGAGCAGGTTGGAGAGCTTCATCGCCATGCCCATGTTACCGTCAACCGACAGTTTGCCCTGCATAAAGGCCATGGTGGGGTTTAGATCGCCTTCCATCATCGCAACAGCGTCTTCGAGCGAAATGTTGATGGTCGCATCGGCGTCGCCGTCGTCCGTGCTGACTTCAGTGCCTTCAATGCGCACAACGCCTTCATCACCGAAGTTCATTTTCAGGGAACCGTCGAGGCCGGAGCCTGCGCCGATAACTTCGGTGAGTTTCGATACGATTGCTTCTACAGACATGGTGGGACGCTCCTATCCTCTAAGGTAAAATCATGGTTTTACCTTAAGCCACAGGTCGCGTCACCAAACAAGCGAAATCAGAGCGCCGTAAAGGACAAACCGTATTCCAGAGCCGCGTCTTCGAGCCGCGCGAAGAGGTACTGGGAGAAGCTGCGCCGGGTGTAGAGGCGGACCTGCTCGACCGATGCCCCACCCGCTGCCGGGCCGTAGAACAGGATGTTCGACTTGGCCGCCACGGTCTGACCGCAGGCGCCGGGCTGGAACACGCTCTCGTGCACATCCAAGGCGCAGACCTTAGACCACGCCTCCCGCCACTGCTCACCACCCAGTCCGATCCCGGCCATCTGGTCAGACACGTCGGCGACCAGCGCAAAGCCGTCCGCAAGCGCTTCGGTGAGTGCCGCGAGCAGGCCGCTGTCACCGTCAAACGGCACGTCGATCATGAACTCGTCTGGCGAGGTCCAGAGCGCGAAGCGGTCTGCGCCGTCGGTGCTTAGCGTGTTTGGCGTGAGTGGCAGGGACAGGCCCAGCGCGCCTTCGGCTGCCGCCACAAGCGCCGCGTTGCTTGGGTCCAGACGCAGGGTCAGCATGCGCCGCTTGGGCACTTCCCACAGGTGCACAGCCGCCGACTTCGGCGCAGCATCTGCGCGGGCGCTCAGGGCCAGCGCGCTCAGCGGGCGGTAGTTCAGATCAACCATGTTGGCGTGCTCCTTCAGCGTCAAAGAAGACGGTATCAGAGAGGGTAACTTTCACGTTGCGGCCATCAGGCATGGGAACGACCAAAGTCTCCCCTTTGCGCGCCAGCCCGCCCTTAACGATGCCCAGCGCGATCGACCGACCCGCGGCTGAAGACCAATAGGAGGAGGAGACATGCCCCTGCATCGGCACGGGCGCACTCGGCTTCGCGGTCGCAGGCGCGTCGGCGAGGTTCACCAACTGCGCCCCTTCGGGCAGCACTTCCTTGGGGTCTTCGGTGAGGATGCCGACGTACTGCTTACGCATCGGCTCGCTCATGTCCTTGCGGGTCAGTGAGCGCTTGCCGATGAAGTCCGCTTTGTCCTTCCCGATGATCCAGCCCATGTCCATGTCATACGGATTCAGCGAACCGTCGGTGTCCTGCCCGACAATGATGAAGCCCTTTTCCGCCCGAAGGACGTGCATGGCTTCGGTGCCGTAAGGCGTAATGCCGTACTTGGCCCCGGCGGTCATCAGCGCTTGCCACAGCGCCATTCCCTTATCCGCAGGGACGTTGATTTCGAAGGCGATGTCACCGGTGAAGGAAATCCGGAAGATGCGCGCGGGCAAACCGGCGACGGTGGCTTCCTTCCACTCCATGAACTTGAAGGCTTCTGGCGAGAGATCGACGTCGTCGCACAGCTCGGCCAGCAGATCCCGCGCCCGTGGCCCGTTGACCGACGCGACGGCCCACTGCTCGGTGACAGAAGTGAGATAGACTTTCAGGTCCGTCCATTCGGTCTGCAGATAGTCTTCGAGATGACTGAGCACGTTCGCCGCGCCGCCGGTGGTGGTGGTCATGAGGAACTCGTCCTCTGCCACGCGCGAGGACACGCCATCATCCATGATCATGGCGTCTTCACCGAGCATCAGCCCATAGCGGCAGCGCCCGATCCCGAGCTTGAGCCACTTGTTGGTGTAGACCCGGTTAAGGAATTCGGCCGCATCGGGGCCTTTGACGATGATCTTGCCCAGCGTTGAAGCGTCGAGCAGGCCAACACTCTCCCGCACAGCGCGGCATTCGCGGTCCACTGCTGCATGCATGTCTTCGCCCGGCTTGGGGTAGTACCAGGCACGTTTCCACTGTCCGACGTCCTCGAACAGTGCGCCGTGTTCGACGTGCCAATCGTGCATCGGCGTGACCCGCGCGACGTCGAGGAAGTCCCCCGGCTCCCGCCCGGCAATCGCCCCAAAGGTGGTTGGGGTGTAGGGCGGACGGAAGGTCGTGGTACCGATATCCGGGATCGTCACGCCCAGCACGTCCGACAGGATGCCCAGCGCGTTGATGTTGGAGGTCTTGCCTTGATCGGTGGCCATGCCCAGCGTGGTGTAGCGCTTGATGTGCTCGACGGAGCGGAAGTTCTCCCGCACAGCCAGTTCGAGGTCAGCGGCGGTCACATCGTTCTGGAAGTCCACCCAGTACTTGCCACCCTTGGCCGTGGATTTATCCGACGGCAGGAGCCACAGGTGACGGATGTGCAGGTCGCCGGGGTGCGCCTTGGTGCTCTTGGACACAGGCGCTGCTTCGCCTTCAGCGACGCCCAGCGCCGTCAATGCCGCCTGTGCCGCTTCTGCCCCGCTTTCCAGCGCGGCGTTCAAACCGAACAGACCCTTGGCTGACCCGGCCGACAGTGTCGGCGTCGCGCTGATCGGCGCGCCCGGGACAAAGCAAGCGGTTGCGGGGTCAAAGTCGAGCTTTGCGCCTGATTGGCAGTGCAGGTGCACAATGGGGTTATAGCCGCTGGACGAACCAATGAAGTCACACGGCAGCGTTTGCATCTCGCCATCAATGGCGGTGCCGTCGGCGTTCATGGGCGCAATGACCGCACCACGCACCCGCTTGATGCCCTTAGCGGCGACAAGCGTGTGGTTGGTGAAGAACGGGACACCCATGGCCTTCAGCGCCGCACTGTTTGGGCCCGTGCTTTCGGTACGGACGTCAACGACTGTGACGTCAATGCCCGCGTCCTTGGCCTTGATCGCCGCAGACAGCGCCATGTCGTTGTTGACGACGAAGACACCCTGATAGCCCGTCTTGACGCCGTAGCGCTGGAGGTAGGTTTCCACCGCACCGGCAAACATGACGCCGGGCAAATCGTTGTTGCGGAACACAAGCGGGCGCTCGAAAGCGCCAGTGGCCAGCACAACCTGTTTGGCGCGGATCCGGTGCCAGCGCATGCGCGGGGCATGCTCGGCAACCTGCGGACCGTCGAGGTGGTCGCTCACCCGCTCCAGCGCCGTCAGCATGTTGTGGTCAAAGATCCCCGACAGCGTGGTCCGGGTCAAAACCCGCACGTTCGGCGCAGCGGCCAGTTCGGCCTGAACCATCTCGATCCACGCATCAGCGGCCATGCCGTCAATCTCTACCGGATCGCGCAGCAGCGAACCGCCGCACTCGGTGTCTTGCTCAACCAGCATCACCCGTGCGCCCGACCGCGCCGCAGAGCGCGCCGCTTGCAGGCCCGTCGGGCCCGCGCCAACGATCACGATATCCGCGTGCTGATAGTGGCCGTCGTAGCGGGCGATATCAGGGCTCTCGTCGGACCGGCCCAGGCCCGCTGCGCGCCGGATCACCGGCTCGATCAGGCCGTGCCAAAGCTTCGTGTTGACCAAAAAGGCCTTGTAGTAGAAGCCCGCCGGGATAAAGCGCGCCATCACCGCGTTGATCGCACCAATGTCCACGTTCAGGTTCGGGAAGGCGTTCACAGACGCCGTGCTCAACCCGTCGCGCAATTCGGTAAAGGTGGCGCGGTTGTTGGCTTCGCGCGTGCCCTTTTCCGACGGACGGACGTTGCAGTCGATCAGCGCGTTCGGCTCTTCCACCCCGGCAGACACGATGCCGCGCGGCCGGTGATATTTGAAGGAACGCCCAACCAGATGCACCCCGTTGGCCAGCAAAGCCGAGGCGACTGTATCGCCGCGGTAGCCGGTGAAGGTTTGGCCGTCGAAGGTAAAGGTCAGCGGCTCAGCGCGGTCGATGCGCCCGCCAGTGGGAAGACGAAAATCCTGTGCCATGTTCAGCCCTCCCCGCCTTCGTAGTCAAAGGAGACAAACTCGCCCTCTGCCCGGCTTTCCTCAACCGGCGCAGGTTCGCCGACTTTGTACGTGCCGATGATCTCCGAAGAGACGGTATCGCGCGCAGCGTTGAAGAACTTGCGGCAGCCGGCAGCGTGGTTCCAGCGCTCGTGCGCCACGCCTTTGATGTTTTTCTGGAAGTACACCCAGCGCGCCCAATTGTGGTCATCCAGGCTCTCGCCCGATGCTTCGGGGCGCGGCTTGTGTGCCTGATGGGCGTAGGAAAATTCCACCTCGGGGCGGTCCTGCTCGCAGTAAGGGCAACGGATCAATAGCATGGGTCGTGTCTCGTCTTAGTGCGCAACAGCGGCAGCGCCGTGCTCATCAATCAGGAAGCCGGTCTCGAAGCGCGAAAGCGCAAACGGTGCGGTCAGTTCGGTCGGTTCGCCCTTGGCGATGTGCGCGGCAAAGGCGTGGCCGGAACCCGGCGTCGCCTTGAACCCGCCCGTACCCCAACCACAGTTCAGGTACATGTTGCCCACAGGCGTCGAGGTCAGAATGGGGCTTGCGTCCGGGCAGACATCCACGATCCCGCCCCACTGGCGCAGCATCTTCATCCGCTTGTACTGCGGGAACAGCTCGCAGATCGCGACCAGCGTTTCTTCTGCGAGGTGCTGAGAGCCGCGCTGGCCGTAGGAGATGTACTGATCCACCCCGGCCCCAATCACCAACTCGCCCTTGTCCGACTGGGAGATATAGGCATGAACGGCGTTGGACATGACCACAGTGTCGATGGTCGGCTTGATGGGTTCGGAGACCAGCGCCTGCAGCGGGTGGCTTTCGACAGGCAAGCGGAAACCGGCCATGGACGCCAGGACAGACGAATGTCCCGCAGGCACCAACCCGACTTTCTTTGCGCCAATCCGGCCCTTGGTCGTCTGCACGCCCTTGACCACGCCGCCCTCGATATCAAAGCCGGTAACTTTGCAGTTCTGAATGATGTGCACGCCCATTTCATCGCACTTGCGCGCGTAGCCCCACGCAACCGCATCGTGCCGCGCCGTGCCGCCGCGCGGCTGGAACGACGCGCCCATCACGGGGTATCGCCCACCGCCGCGCAGATCGATGCCGGGCACTACCTTTTTCACGCCCGCAGCGTCGAGGTAGATCGAATCAATGCCGTTGAGCCGGTTGGCGTTCACCCGGCGCTGTGTGTCGCGCACGTCGGTGAGGTTGTGGGCGAGGTTGAGAACACCGCGCTGGCTGAACATCACGTTGTAGTTCAGCTCTTCGGTCAGGCCTTCCCACAGCTTCATGGCGTGCTCGTAAATGGCCGCGGACTCGTCCCACAGGTAGTTCGACCGCACGATGGTGGTATTCCGACCCGTGTTACCGCCGCCGATCCAGCCCTTCTCCAACACCGCGATGTTGGTAATGCCGTGCTCCTTGGCCAAGTAGTAGGCCGTCGCCAGACCATGGCCGCCACCGCCAACGATAATAACGTCATAGGCGTCCAGCGGTTCGGGGCTGCGCCACTGCTGCTCCCAGTTCTGGTGATAGGACAGCGCATTGCGGAACAGGGCCAAGGCATTGAAACGCTGCTTCTTTGCGGGTTGAACAGCCATTGCAGGCTCCACGACGAAGGTTGGATTTTTCAGAAGTTGGCTTGCGCCGATTGGGGAACTTACAACCGTTGGAAGGCGTCGCAAACCTGCCTGCCCGCGCCCCAGTGTCGCAAAGGTGTCTCACCCACACCGCATGGCCTGTGCCATACGCGCTATCGGAGGCACCAGAGGAGCATTTTTGCCAGTGCGCAGACCGCACGTAGAAAGCGCTTTGGCAATATTCCACCAACACCATAATTTTGCGCTTGCGCGACAAATCAATTCGAAGCAAAGCTCCCCCTGTATCGCTTTAAAGCGTCATGATTCGGATTGCTTACGCCTTTGTGGAGAGTTGCCCGCCCATGTTTGGATCACGGCCCTCAGACTACCCGCAGAAACTCGGTTTTATTCTGACCGATCAGTTCTCGATGATGGCTTTTGCCAGTGCGATCGAGACGCTCAGGATGGCTAACCGCTTGAGCGAGAAAACCCTCTATGAATGGGTACTGGTTTCCGACAACGGACAAGGCGTGACGTGCTCCAACGGCATCACCATCCCGGTCGATGGCCCGCTTGAAGCCTCCCTCGACTGCGTATCGGTAACGATCTGCTCCGGGCTGGATGTGCACCGGGTTGATACCGCGCTGGTCATCCCCTTCCTGCGCAAAGCCGCATCGAAGGGGTTGGAGATCGGTGCGATCTGTACTGGGGCCTTTATCCTCGCCAAGTCCGGCCTGCTCGACGGCCATACGTGCACGATCCACTGGGAAAACCTCGCAGCCTTCACTGAGCTGTTCCCCGACATCGAAGTCACAACGGAAGTCTTTGAGATCGACCGCAAGCGCTATTCCTGTTCCGGCGGGACAGCAGCGCTCGACCTCATGCTCAATCTGGTGGCGATCCAACACGGCCATGAACTCGCCGCAGCGGTAGCGGATCAGCTGCTGCACGAGCGCATTCGGGACCACCGCGATCAGCAGCGCGTCGCCCTGCCCGCGCGCTTGGGCGTTCGGCATCCCAAGCTGCTCGCTGCAATCAAGGCGATGGAAGAGAACCTTGAAGAGCCGCTCACGCGGGGTGAACTGGCTGAGATGGCCTGCCTCTCCACGCGCCAGCTCGAGCGTCTGTTCCGCAAGTACATGAACCGTTCGCCGGCGCGCTATTACCTTGAACTGCGCCTGAACAAATCGCGCCTGTTGCTGCTGCAAACGCCGATGCCGGTGATCGACGTGGCGCTGGCGTGTGGCTTTGTCTCCGCTTCGCACTTTTCCAAGTGTTACCGCGACTTCTTTGGCAAGACCCCTCGGCAGGAACGCTCGGGCACCGTGGACGCGGGCGATCTGGGCTATGACGACGAGGAAGAGACCAACTACGAAGAAGAAGCGGCTTAGAGCAGGTAACCCGCCGCCACAAACCCGCCGACCAGCACGACCAGCAGGCCGATAGAGACCCAGCCGCTGTTTTGCTGGATGAAACGCTTCATCGGCTCCCCGAAGAACCAGAACAGCACGCCAAAGGCGAGGAAGCGCAGCACGCGCCCCACCATTGCGGCTGCGATGAACAGGCCGAGGTTGAACTGGATCAGCCCCGCCCCGATGCAAACCACCTTGAACGGAACGGGCGTAACAGCGCCGAGGAAAATCAGCCACGCCCCGGCGGCTTGGTTCGCTTGCATCCGCTCGGCAAAGCCCTGCACTTCATCCGCGACACCGAGAAGACCCAGCAGCGGCAAGGCCAGGGCTTCATAGGCGCCCCAGCCCAGCAGGTAGCCCAGCAGTCCTCCCAGCACGCTCGTGACCGTCCCGATTAAGATCACCAGCGGGATCCGCCGCTTGGCAGACAGCATGATAGGCACAGACACAGCATCGACAGGCACAGGCAGAAAGGCGCTCTCCGAGAAGCTGACAGCCCCTAGCAACCACAGCGCCGAGCGTGAGCCGGCAGCGCGTTCTGCGCGGTCGTAGAGAGACTGGAAACCAAGCGCCATAGAGGAAGCCCTTTGCACAAGCAGCGGTCATGTTCACAGCCCTTGATGGCGAAACCAGCACCGCTTGTCACCCCACTGCACGAGGTCCAACCCGGTTTATGCTTCTGCGTGCGCGTTTTATCTGACAAAACAGACCCATGAGCGACGATGCACCACCCCCAGAACCCTCGGACAAGCCCACTGACGCGCCAAGCGAGAGCACGGCCAAGTCAGCCGGTCAGCACGCCATGGAAGGCCTGCGCAACATCGGACGGTTTGCGCGGTTCTTGGGAATGCGGGTGGTGCTGAACATCATCTTCAGCCCCGTGGTCGCGTTAATCGTAGTGGTTCTGGGCTTTTTCTGGACCTCAAGCTTTGGCATGCCCAACAACATCGTCACGGCCACTCCGCTGATCTGGTTTCCCGTGCAGCTGATTTCGCTAGCCGTACTCGGCGGGCTGATGTGGGGCGCGATGGAGGCGACGCGCCGATTGCTGCGCCGCTTGCGGGTGCCGCTTCACCCCTCACCGGGGCACTTTCTCCGCCTGTTGACTGTCGCGAGCTGGCTGCTTGGATCGCTGGGGGTTGGGCGGTTAGCCGCCCTCTCGCTGCCGCTGATAGCAGCTTGGAACCTGCCTATGTGGTTGGCGGGGTTCATGGTGATCGAACTGGCGCTGTATTTCGCCATAGAGCTGACGCTGTGCCGGCTGTTCCCGCGCTTCAAACCCTCAACAGAAACAGCCCAGAGCTAGAGCCGAGCGGCCTTACTCGCCGCGCCGACGACGACCGCCTCGCCGACGTCCGCCGCCTTCCTCGCCTGCCTGCACGGCCGCCATTTTGGCTGGCAGTTGGACAACGGTCGCGAGGTTCAGGAAGTCCGCGGTCTTGTGCGGGATCGCCATGGCTTCAACGAAGTGCTGCTGGAACATCGGCTCCACTGCGGTTTCAATCTTTTCGACGTCGCGCACGACCTGTTCGATGTCCTGCCGCGACTGCGCGTTGAGCAGCGCAATACGCGCGCCTGTTCCCGCAGCGTTTCCAACCGACGCCACGTGCGCCAAGTCACAATCCGGGATCATCCCCAGCACCATGGCGTGCTTGACATCGATGTGAGAACCAAAGGCCCCGGCGAGGTAGACTTTCTCAACCGGACGCGTGTCGCCATCGGCTTCGAGCTTGTCCTTGAGCAGACGATACCCGGCATAGAGCGCCGCCTTGGCCATTTGGATCGCGCGGACATCGTTCTGCGTCACCGTGATCGTCGGACCATCGTCGGCGCTGGCGTCAAACAGCGTGTAGGCAAAGGTGCGGCCGTCGGCGACGATGCGCGAGGTCTGGCCCTGCTTGTTGCCGTTGATCATGCCGTCTTCGTTCATCAGCCCAGCAAGGAACATCTCCGAAAGCGCTTCGATGATGCCCGATCCACAAATACCGGTGATGCCGGTTTTCTCCGCCGCTTCATCAAAGCCTTCTTCGTCGGACCAAAGGTCTGAACCGATGATCTTGAAGGCTGGTTCGAGGGTGTCGCGGTCGATCTTCACGCGCTCGATTGCGCCGGGCGCCGCCCGCTGGCCGCTGGAAATCTGCGCGCCTTCAAAGGCTGGTCCGGTTGGCGAAGACGCCGCGAGAACGCGGTCCTTGTCGCCCAGCAGCATTTCCGCATTCGTGCCCACGTCCACAATGAAGGTGAGCTTGTCGCTGAGGTCAGGCCGCTCAGCCAGCGCAACACCGGCGGTGTCGGCGCCGACGTGACCCGCGATACACGGAAGCACGTAAGCCAGCGCGCCTGGGTGGAAATCGAGTTCGAGGTCCCGCGCCTTGAGCCGCGTGCCGAAATCGGTCGCCAACGCGAACGGCGCACCGCCCAGCTCCACTGGGTCCATGCCGAGCAGCAAGTGATGCATGATCGGGTTAGAAACCAGCGTGATGTCGAGGATGTCTGCGACTTCGACGCCGGCTTCTTCCGTCGTCGCCTTAGCAAGATCGTTCAGCGCTTCCCGCACGGCTGCCGTCATCTCGACATCCCCGCCGGGGTTCATCATCGAATACGAAACGCGCGACATGACGTCTTCACCGAAGCGGATTTGCGGGTTCATCAGCCCGCTCGACGCCATCACTTCGCCGGTCGCCAAGTCGCACAGGTGCGCCGCGATGGTGGTGGATCCCAGATCGACGGCGAGGCCAAAGACCTGTTCCTTCAGGCCTGGCCACAGCGCGATCAACTCCTGCCCATCGCGCACGGCCGCCGTTACCTGCCACTTTCCCTTTCGCAGCACCGGCTGCATGGTTCGCATGATGCTGAAATCCGTGCTCAACCCGCGCAGATCCCACTGCTGTTCCAGCGCTTCGTGGATCCGGCCAAGGTCGGAGCTGGGTTCATGCATGTCCGGCTCACGCACTGTGATGAAGTGCAGGCGGATGGTCGGATCAATGGCGATGACGCGGTCATCCGCGCTCTTGCGCACCACTTGCTTGTGCACTTGTGCATCAGGCGGCACGTCAACAACGAGATCACCGGTCAACAGCGTCTGACAGGACAGTCGCCGGTCAGCCTTCATGTTGCGCTTGGTAGCATAGCGAGTTTCGACGGCATTCGGCTCAGAGGCATGGCCCGCCGAGCTGGTCAGCCCATGCTTGGCAAACTCCCCTTCGCCAAGCGTGATCTGACACCGCCCGCACATGCCATTACCCCCGCACAGGCTGTCGATATCGACACCGAGCTTACGGGCGGCCTGCAGGACAGGAGTCCCAACCGGGAATTCTCCGCGCTTGCCCGAAGGCGTAAAGACGAGGCGAGCGGTCTGGGCCGCTTCAGAAGGCATGTTTTCTGTCATGGAAGCCTTTTAATCGGAACTCTCATTGGCGCACGAGCCTAAAGCGGCATTGAACTTGTCTATGAGCGGCTTGCCCCTGCGACAGGGATGCGCTTTGGCAACGCCGTTCTCATTCTGCATGCCACGAACAGGGGCCCGCGGTCTCCTGCTCACGTCCGATTTCAGCGGCGCAAGCATCGCATGCAGATTGCCAAGAGACGCCTTTTCATACGGCTGTAGGTGGTCTCGATTTGGGAAAATCGCAGAAAACTGCCTACAAATCGCGCCCTCCGCCAAAAACGGCCCAATTCATGCCTTTCAAAGCGAGACATTTAAATCATTGATTCTTTTTGGACGAGAAACATGAAAAAACTGATCGGCATTCTGGCAGTTTCCGCGGTCTCCGTTTTGGCCCTCGGCTCAAGTCTCGCTGCCGCGAACCCTAAGGTTCTGCAGGAAGAACACCTCCGGCTGAGCCAAACCAGCACAGCCTACACGGACCAGATCGCACGGAACGTCGCTGTTCTCGCTGCACAAACGCAGAAGTATCAGCGCCTTTGTCCGTCGCAGAACTTCACCTCCGTCAGCTGCGCCAAGTTCAAAGAGCAGTTGGACAGCTACCACCTGCAAGTCGCCAGCCAAAAGGTACAGGCCGATTTGTTGCAGCAGGAGATCATCGCCATCGAAGCCCGCTTGGCCGAAGCAATCGAGGTCAACACAGCGACGATCAACATGCTGACCAAGCGGTTGGAACTGACAGCGAAGAAGATCGAATCAGTGCGCAGCCGTCAGAGCTCGGTGAAGAAATTCATCAGCTACAGCTCCAACTCGTCGAGCACAAGCGACATCGCCCAGCGCGCACGTCTGGTGCAGCAGCTGCCGTCAATCACCAAGCAGCTCGAGTCCCTCGAAGTTGATTTGGATAAGTTGCTCGCCGCGCTTCAGCTCGCCGAAAGTCAGAAGGCGACCGACTGACCACAGCCACACCGGGCTTTCTCGTTGGGGTTCTCGAACGTGAACCCCGAGGAGAGCCGGTCTTCATGGTAATCCATGGTTGAGCCGAGCAGGAACATGAACGCTGCCGGCTCGATGAAGATACGGACGCCCTTGTCCTGCACTTCCTCTTCCATCGCAGCCTTTTCCGCAGCGTATTCGACGAAGTACTCCATCCCGGAACACCCGCCCTTCTTCACACCCACACGCAGGCCTTGCACGTCCTGCTCTCCTGATTTGGCAATCAGAGATTTGACGCGGTCGGCGGCTTTATCAGTCAGGTTCAGCACGTTCTGCATCATGGCGTGAACTTACCTTCGTGGTGGGTCATGAAATAAATATAGGCACGAAACCGGCGCTTCGCAAAGCCCGCGATGCGACAAGGGTTAGAGGCCGAGCACCAATTGGGCATCTTCACTGGCCTTGGCGGGGGTCCAGGCCGGCTCCCAAACCAGCCGAACCGTCGCGACACCAACACCCTCCAATTCAGCCAGCGCAGCCGCCACGTGACCGGGCATTTCACCGGCCACCGGGCAGCCCGGCGCGGTCAGGGTCATGTCAACATCAACGTCACCGGTCGCTGGATTCTGGTCGAGTTTGTAGATCAGACCGAGGTCGTAGATGTTGATCGGGATTTCCGGGTCGTGGACGGTCTGCAAGGCTTCGACCATCGCATCTTCTGCCGCCAGCGTTGCACCTTCCGTCAGCGCGTGGCCTGCCTCGGCGATAAACGTCGTGCCTTCACGCCGAACGCGCACGCCTTTGGCGGGGTCCATGGTTACCGTTGGATCCGGCATGAAGTCTGCGAGGGTTTTACCGTCGTTCATTCTGCTCTCTCACTCATCCTTGCTTGCACTTGCCCAAGCCTCGCACGCCGCTTCGAGCGGCAAGGTGACACAGCGATGCCGGGCGCGAAAGGGGGCGACTGACGCCAGTGCCTCAAAGCCTTCCGGTGCTGCGGCATCGGCACCAAGGGTCGCTTTGATCTGAGCCAGCAGGCCGTCGAGCTCCTCAACCGTCCCTGCTCCGTCTGCAACCCAGCCGCTTAGCAACTCGGCTGAGGCAACACACAGGCTGCAGGCTTTGGCCTCATACCCCAGCGCCGTAATCGCGCGGGTCGCCGCATCGAGCCGTACATCAACCGTGACTTCATCACCGCAAAAAGGGTTCTTGGCGTGTGCCTGTCCGCTCGGGTCGGTCAATGGACCTTCGTGCGTGCGGGCCTTGGCCAGATCTAGCAGGCTGCTTTCAAACAGATCGCGGGTCTCCGCGTCCATTACCCCAGCAGCTCCCGACAGACCGCCAGTCCATCGATCAGACCGTCAACATCGGCGCGGGAGTTGTAGGCGGCAAAGGAAGCGCGTGCGGTGGAATGGACACCCAATCGCTGATGCAGGGGCTCGGCACAGTGCTGCCCCACCCGCAGCGCCACACCAGTGCGGTCGAGAATGGTGCCAACGTCGTGGGCGTGGTGCTCGCCAAGCAGGAAGGCGAGCACGGAAACCTTGCCCGGCGCAGTCCCAAAAATCTGAACGTCATTGCTCGCGCCCAAACGCTCCATGGCATAGCTGAGCAAGTCCGCTTCGTGCGCAGCGATGGCATCGATGCCGACGCTCTCCACCCAGTCAATCGCAGCTGCAAGGCCAACGGCCTCCACGATCGCAGGCGTACCTGCTTCAAAGCGGAAGGGCGGCTCGCGGTAGGTTGAGCCAGTAAAGCTCACCGTCTCGATCATGTCGCCCCCACCCATGAAAGGCGGCATGGCGTCGAGCAGGTCGTATTTTCCGTAAAGCACGCCGATGCCCGTGGGCCCGTAGAGCTTGTGACCCGTCCATGCGAGGAAATCGACGTCCAATGCTTTCACGTCCACCCGCTTGTGGGTCACCGCTTGCGAGGCGTCGAGCAGCACCAGTGCGCCCTGCGCGTGCGCCGCCGCGATGATCTCGTCGACCGGCAAAACCGTGCCGAGTACGTTGGAGACATAGGCCACGGCGACCATGCGGGTCCGCGCGTTCAGCTTGGCATGGAAGTCGTCCATATCCAGCGCGCCGTCGTCTTGGATCGCAATCACCTGCACCCTTGCGCCGACCTCTTCGGCGATGAGCTGCCACGGGATGATGTTGGCGTGGTGCTCCAACTCGGTCAGCAGGATTTCGTCGCCAGGCTTGAGGTTTTTCCGCCCCCAAGCCTGCGCGACCAGATTGATACCTTCGGTGGTGTTCTTGGTGAAGATCACTTCACGGTCTTCAGCGTTCATGAAGCCCGCGACTTTCGTCCGCGCGGCTTCAAACGCGTCTGTCGCTTCCTGCGATAGCGCATGTACCCCGCGGTGCACGTTCGAGTAAGACGTTGCCATAAAATCGGTCATGGCATCGGTCACAGCCAGCGGCTTTTGCGCTGACGCAGCAGAATCGAGGAAAATCAGCGGCTTGGTGCCGTAGACCTTCCGCTCCAAGGTCGGAAACTGCGCTCGGATCCCGGCAACGTCGTAACTCATCAGAGGTCCAGCGCTCCAAAGTCACCGGCCACGCCCAACCAGTCCTGCACTTTACCGTCCAACATCGTCTGGACCGCCTCAGGCATCTCCAGCGCATCAAACGGTTCACGGGCAAAAGCAAGGATCAGCAGCGCACGCGCCGTTCGCTCATCGACACCACGGGCGCGCATGTAAAACAGCGCCTCTTCATCCAGATCACCCACCGTCGCACCGTGCGAGCACTTTACGTCGTCAGCAAAAATCTCAAGCTCTGGCTTGGTGAAGGCCTGCGCGCGGTCGGAGAGCATGAGCGCGCGCGAAAGCTGGTCGCCTTCGATCCGCTGGCTGTCCTGCGCCACTTTGATCCCGCCTTGGAACACGGCGGTCGCTTCATCATCGACAACCGTCCGCACTTGCTGGTCAGAGGTCGTGTCCTCAGCCAGATGGCGGACGTTGGTGACAAAATCACTGTGCTGTCGATCGCGCTTGAGCACCAGCGCCGCCAAGCCAGCGTGCGCGCCGGGGCGATTGATGTCCACGTGCTGTTCGATGCGGTGCAGTCCCCCGCCCAGCGTCACCACCAGCGCATCATAGCGAGCGTTCTCGCCCAGTTGGGTGAAGCTGCGGTGCGTCTGCGTGCCCGTGCCACCGTCCTCAACCAGGATGATCCGGGTCAGGTGCGCGCCGTCAGCGACGTCGATGCTGGTATCGCTGTTCATCCAGCTGTCGTCGGTCTGTCCCCAACGCTCAACCAACACCGCCCACGCTCCTGCACCCACGGTAATGCGGTTGGTGGCGTTGACCAGCGCAGCATCGGCCATGGGGCCAAAGCGGGCAAAGACCGGCTTGAGTTGCGCGCCTGCAGGCACGTCGAACAGGAAACCTTCGCCGCCAACAGCAGCATTCAGCAGGCTCAAAGCGTCACCTTCGACAGCGTCAACCGATGGGTTGGGGCCGAACAGTCCGCTTTGTTCCTGATTGATCCGAAGCCCGGCCGGGGTCAGCGTCTGCCCCAGCTGGCCCGCCAAATCGGTGTAGCGCCAGGCTTCAACGCGCCGGTTGGGAAAGCCCTGCTTGCGCAGTGCCTCAAAGGACAACTGGTTCTTGACCGCGCCGCTTGCGTGCAGTCGGTCGAGGAATTCTGCGCCAAAGACGTCTGTCATGCCGCTTCAAACTCCGCATAGCCGGATTTCTCGACCTCAAGCGCCAGCGAAGCATCGCCGGATTTGACGATCTTGCCGTCGCTGAGGATGTGAACGTAATCCGGCACGATGTAGTCGAGCAGGCGCTGATAGTGGGTGATGACCAGAAACGAGCGATCGGGCGCGCGCAGAGCGTTCACGCCGTCAGCGACAACGCGCAGGGCATCCACGTCCAGACCGGAGTCGGTTTCATCCAGCACCGCAAGCTTAGGCTCAAGCAGCGCCATTTGCAGGGTTTCAAACCGCTTCTTCTCACCACCGGAGAAGCCCACGTTTACCGCGCGCTTAAGCATTTCGTTGCCGATGCCCAGTTGCTTGGCCTTGGCGCGCAGTTCGCGGACAAATGCCAGCGCGTCGAGTTCGTCCTGCCCTTCGGCCTTGCGCTTCGCATTCACAGCCGTTTGCAGGAAGGTCGAGGCTTGCACGCCGGGGATTTCTACCGGGTACTGAAACGCCATGAACAGGCCCGCGTGCGCCCGCTCCTCAGGTTCCATCTCGAACAGGTCTTCGCCGTTGAGCATCGCGCTGCCCGCCGTCACCTCATAGCCGGGCTTACCGGAGAGAATGTTCGCCGTCGTGGACTTGCCCGAACCATTGGGCCCCATGATCGCGTGCACTTCGCCCGCGCCCATGGAAAGCGTGATGCCTTTGAGAATTTCTGTACCGTCTTCGAGAGCGGCATGAAGGCCTTTGATGTCCAGCATGTCTTTGTTCAGACCCCTTCAGGAACTGCAGATTTGAAGTCAGCCACAGCACCCGAAAAACCGCGAAACAGCGCGTCGGAGGCAATGTGATGGCCGATGGAAAATTCGTCGAAGACCACGCGCGCGCACAGCGGGCCGAGGTTTTCGACGGTTAAGTCGTGTCCGGCGTTAACCCGCAACCCCAGCCCGCGCGCCGTTTCAGCCGCTGCTGCAACCGCGTCCAGCGCAGCCGTGTGATCGCCTTGTGCAAAGGCTGTGGCGTAACTGCCGGTATAGATCTCGATGGCGTCGATGGTGCAGGCCGCGGCCAGTTCAACTGAAACCGGGTCCGGGTCCACAAACACCGCCGTGCGGATCCCTGCTTCGCGCATTTCGCTCGCCCAGTATTCGAGGAAGTCGTGGTCGTCATAGGCACGCCAACCGCGCGAGGAGGTCACTTCCCCGGCGATGACGGGCACCACAGTAAACTGCGTCGGCCCTACCACGCGCACCAAGTTGAACAGGTAGTCGCGCATGTCGCCTTCGATGTTGTACTCGACCGCACCGCTCTTAATTTCAGGCAGCGCCGCAACCGCGATGACGTCATCCAGCGTGATGTGTCGCTGATCCTCACGGGGGTGGACAGTAATCCCCTGCGCGCCCCCTGCGATGGCCAGCTTTGCGCCCTCAACCAGATCAGGCGTCCCGGTGCCGCGCGAGTTGCGCAGCAGGGCGATCTTGTTGATGTTGACGGAGAGCAGCGTCATCCGACCGAGCCTTCCAGCGAAATCGCCACGAGCTTCTGCGCTTCAACGGCAAACTCCATGGGAAGTTCCTGCAGCACGTCCTTGACGAAGCCATTGACGATCAGAGCCAGCGCCTCTTCCTCGTCCATGCCGCGCTGCCGGCAGTAAAACAGCTGATCGTCCGAGACCTTGGAGGTCGTCGCTTCGTGCTCGAACATGCTCGATGCGTTGCCCGCTTCGATGTAAGGCACCGTGTGCGCGCCGCAGCGGTCGCCTATGAGCAGGCTGTCACACTGGGTAAAGTTCCGCGCGCCCTTGGCCGTCCGGGTAGACTTAACCAAACCGCGATAGGTCTGATCCGACCGACCCGCAGAAATGCCCTTGGCAATGATCCGGGAGCGGGAGTTCTTGCCCACGTGGATCATTTTGGTTCCCGTATCCGCCTGCTGGCGGTTGTTGGTGATGGCTACGGAGTAGAACTCGCCCTGGCTTTCCTCACCGATGAGCATGCAGGAAGGATACTTCCACGTAATCGCCGAGCCGGTTTCCACCTGCGTCCACGACACCTTCGACCGCGCGCCCTGACACTTGGCGCGCTTGGTCACGAAGTTATAGATGCCACCCTTGCCGTCTTCATCACCGGGGTACCAGTTCTGAACGGTGGAGTATTTGATCTCCGCATCTTCCATCGCCACCAGTTCGACCACCGCCGCGTGTAGCTGGTTTTCGTCGCGCTGTGGTGCCGTGCAGCCTTCGAGGTAGGAAACATAGGCGCGGTCTTCGACGACAATCAGCGTGCGCTCGAACTGGCCTGTATTCTCGGCATTGATGCGGAAGTAGGTGGACAGCTCCATCGGGCATGTCACGCCCTCAGGGACATAGACAAACGACCCATCAGTGAAAACAGCAGAATTGAGCGCGGCGAAATAGTTGTCGGTGTGCGGCACAACCGAGCCAAGGTACTTCTGCACCAGCTCAGGGTGTTTCTCCACAGCTTCGGAGATCGGCATGAAAATCACGCCAGCCTCGGCGAGCTTGTCCCGGAACGTGGTCGCGACAGACACGGAGTCAAAAACCACGTCCACAGCCACAGAACGCGTCTGTACGCCCGCAAGCATTTCCTGCTCGTGCAACGGAATGCCCAGCTTGTTGTAGGTCTCGATCAGCGCTGGATCGACATCATCGATGGTCTCGGGCCGGTTCTCGGCGGACTTCGGCGCGGAGTAGTAGTAGGCATCCTGGTAGTCGATGGGCGGGATGTTCAACTTGGCCCAGTCGGGCGCTTCCATTTCCAGCCAGAAGCGGTACGCCTTCAACCGCCACTCAAGCAGCCATTCCGGCTCATTCTTCTTCGCCGAGATGAACCGAACGATGTCTTCGCTCAAGCCCTTGGGCGCGGATTCCGTTTCAATGTCTGTGACGAAGCCATACTTGTACTTCTCCGCCAGCGCAGAGACTTTTTCGATGGTTTCAGCTTCAGCAGCCATGGTTCTTCACGCCTTTTCAGCGACGGGCTCAAGCGGCCCGAACATGTTCATCCAAGCCGGCGCCATGTCCGACAGTGTGACCCCGTTCAACGCTTCGCTTACTGCAGCGTTGACCACGACCCAATTCCCGCGCATGCCGCAGAACGACTGCACCCCGCACACGTCTTCTTCGCTCTCATCGATACAAGCGGTCAGGGCGACCGGGCCTTCGATGGCAACGATGACATCACCGATGCTGATGGCGTCAGCCTCACGGGTCAGCACGTAGCCCCCTGACGCCCCACGCTGCGACGACACGAGCGCCGCCTTTGAGAGCATTTTCAACAGCTTGGACACTGTTGGCTGCGGCAGCATAAGGTCTTCCGAGAGCCGCGCAGCCGAAGCCGGCTCACCCTCTGCGAACGACAGTTTGGTGAGCAAGATCACGGCGTAGTCAGTCAGTCGTGACAGCTTCATCGAGGTACAGTGCTCAAGACAGGAACGGAATTGGACCGACTTGGTCCTATTGCGGGAAAATAGAAGCCTGCCGCCCAGCTTTCAACCGTCATCCACCCTTTTGTGGGGATGATCTGGTGTGTCCAATTGTCAGAGGATGGATCAGTCGTCGTCCGGGTCGGGTTTGACGAAGCCCTCATCACCCGATGGCGCGGGTGTTGATTTCAGGATGCGCGGCTCTTCATCGTCTACCGGAGCGAAGAGTTCCTCATCGTCCAGATCCGGCCCCGGCTCATCAACGCCCTCACCAGCTTCCGCTTCCGCTTCAGCGTCTGCATCCGACTCAGCCTCTTCCGCATTCGGGTCGTTGCCGTCCCAATACGGGTTGTTTGCCCGCTGGTAGGCTTCAATCCGGCCGCCAATGATGATCGCAACCTCGTAGAGCAGGTACATCGGCCCGCCCAGCATGGCCTGCGAAATGATGTCTGGCGGGGTCAGTACGCCGGAAAGGATGAACAGGATCAGGATCGCGAACTTACGGTTTCGCTTGAGGAAGTCGGTCGAAACCAGCCCTGAACGCACCATCAGCGTCAGCGCCACGGGCAGTTGGAAGCCCAGTCCGCCGCCGATCAGCATGCGCATGGAATCGCGCAGGTAGTCGGCAATTTTGGTCTGCGGGTCGATGCTGACCTTATCGAGCGGCCTCAGCTGCGCCATGTCGCGCAGGGCCGAGCGGTAGACTTCACCCGCCTTGATGAACTCTTCCTTGGCCACTTCCGCAGGGTTCATGGCGAAGAAAGTTTCTGAGGCAGCGCGGAAGGTTTCCAGCACCGTGTTGAACTCGCTTGCATTGCGGGAGAGGTTGAACTCGCCGCCGTCCAGCGCGTAGCCGATCAGGAAGTTGAAGGCCATGGGCATGACCACGAAGTAAACGAAGGCGATACCAACGCCGTAAAGAATGGGCGAGGACACCAGAAACGGCCGCATCGCGCCCTTTTCGTTGGTGTAAAGCCCCGGCGCTATGAAGCGCCACACCTGATAGAGAAGCACCGGCAAAGTCAGCGTAAAACCGACAAACAAAGCCAACGTGAAGTCAGCAAAGAACTTCTCGAACGGGCTGGTGACAATAAACACCGTCGGCAGGCCGTTACGTTCGAACACCGCGATGATGGGGCGAGCGAGGAAGAGATAAATCGGCTTAGCCAGGAAAAACGCGCCAATGGTCAGCGCAAAGAACACACCGACAAAGACGAACAGCCGCTGCCGCAACTCCTTGAGGTGCTCCATCAAGGGCGCTTGGCTGGGGTCTTCCTCTGTGCCGATGACCTTATCGTCCTGGGCGTCGGAATAGAGATATTTCGGGCTCTTCCCCGTCTCGGACTGGAGCTTGGTCTCCTCCGACTTACGGCGGAACAAGGCCTGCATCTGCGAAGCGGCGCGGGAGATCCCGCCGGGCTTTTTGTCGTCGCTCATGGGTTAGGACGAAGCCTCAGTGGTCTTGGTACTCGCCGCCTTGGGGGCCTCCGTCGTTGCGGACTTTGGCGCGTCAGGCTTCTGCATGGGTTGGGCCGCTTGATCCGGCGTCCAGAGGTCTTTGGGGTCCACTGCCTTGGTGGTCTCACGCACGTCGTCTTCGACGTCCTTCATGGCTTCGCGGATTTCCTTGGTCGGATCGATGCTGTTGCGCAGGTCATTGGCTTCTTTGCGCAAGTCATCAAGATCGCTCTCGCGGATCATGTCGTTGACCACACCCTGAAACTCACGCGTCAGTTTACGCACCTGCTTCATCACCGAAGCAATGCCCTTGAAGACCTTGGGCAGGTCTTTCGGACCCACGACCAGCAAAGCAATGCCGCCGATCACGATCATTTCGGTCATGCCAAGGCCAAACATGGCGATCCTTCAGCGTGTGAGAGGCAAGAAGCGAGACAAGCGAACGCCGGTTTAGGCGTTCTCTTTGCTCTCCGTTTCGGTCTTGACCGTCTCAGCGGACTCATCGTGGTCGATGGTCTTGGCCGTCTCGCCCTCGGCATCGTCCTTCTTGTCGTCCTTCAGACCAGAACGGAAAGCGTTGATACCTTTGGCCATATCGCCCATGAGGTTCGGAATACGGCCACGACCGCCGAAGATCAGCAGCACGATAGCCAACAGAATAAGGAGTACGATCGGGTTACCGAGTCCACCAAGTCCCATGAGATTACCTCCAGAAATGCGTTTGCGTTGCTCCGCCTGCGCGGGCAGCGACCTGCCCAGTGATATGGGGGTCAAACCGCAGTGCGCAACGGCAACTTGAGTTGTTTTCGCAAAGGGTTCAGCGCGACGCGCGCAACAAACCCGATTCAGGCGTTACTAAAATTGACCTACCAACGTTGTCGCCTTGGGACAACCGCTATTCGCGCTGCGCCTAACGCTTGGTGCGGAGATCAGCGTGCTTGGTCAAGTTGGATGACGTCCGCCGACGTGCCTGCAGTCGCGCCTGCATCGGCCGTTTCTTCGCCGTCTTCCATTTCAAGGTCGTTTTCGATTTCATCGTCGCCCTCATCTTCCGAAGTTGGCAGGGACGCGAGCCCCTCCCGCTTGTCCAGCAAGCCCGCGGCCTTGAGTTCTTCCATGCCGGGAAGCTCCTTGACCGTGGACAGGCCGAAATGATCCAGAAATGCGTCCGTGGTGCCCCACATCAGGGGGCGACCTGGCGTCTGCTTGCGGCCGCGTGGCTTGATCCACCCTGCCTCCAGCAGCGTATCAACCGTTCCTTTAGCAACCGCGACGCCGCGAATGTCTTCGATCTCTGCCCGCGTGACCGGCTGGTGATAGGCAATGATCGCCATGGTCTCCATCGCCGCCCGGCTCAGCCGCCGGCTTGCGACGCGCTGGATGGCCAAATCGCCGGCAAGGTCTGACGCAGTGCGAAAGGCCCAGGCATTGCCCGCGTTCTCCAGCACGATCCCGCGGTTCGAATAGTGGGACTGCAGTGTTTCCAGGATGGTGCCGATGTCCTCATCCTCGGGGATCTGTGCTGCCAGAACGCTGGTTGGCACGGGATCCTTGGAGGCAAACAACAGCGCCTCGATCAGGCGTAAGGTATTGAAATCACTCATTCATCACTCCCACGCTCGGACTCGTCTGCCCCGTCATAAGCGCTGTCGTCAAAGGTCCGGTCTTCAGGGGTCTTGAGGTAAATGTCGTCAAAAGCGCTGTCCTGCATGAGCGTAATTTCACCGCGCCGCGCCAGCTCCAGACTGGCGGCAAAAAACGATGCCTTGGCCGAACGCCGTTTCGCTGGAGAGCTGAGATTGATCGGCATAAATGAGGACAAGGTGCGCCAGCTGGGGATCGGCCGACCAACCAGGCGGGAGAGATTCTTCACAGCCTCTTCGAGCGAATAGACAGGGATCTTGCGTACCGCACGATCAACCGCCGTATGCCGGTTCTGCACCAGCGCGTAGGCTCGCAGCAGGTGGTAGAGTTCGACATCAAGCCGCGTCTCAACCCGGTTCTTAACCTTGAAAACTGGGCCACGTACCAGCCGTCGTTCACCCAGTTGCGGCAAGTCAAAGACTTCCCCAGCCGCCTTCTGCATCGCCGCGAGACGCTGCAACCGAAAGGCAATCGCCTCCGCCGACTCAGCCGCTGCAATCGCTTCTTCTGCCGTCGAAGGAAGCAGGATCTTGGACTTGAGATAAACCAGCCAAGCCGCCATCACGAGGTACTCGGCCGCCAGCTCCAAGCGCTTCTTTTTCGCCATGTGCATGAAGCGCAGGTATTGATCCACCAGCGCGAGGATGGAGATCTGCGAAAGATCGACTTTCTGATCCCGCGCCAGGTCGAGCAAAAGGTCTATCGGACCTTCATACCCTTCGAGCCGCAGAAACAGCCCTCCCGACCCACGCGGCGCACCGCCGTCGTCCTCGAAGTCAGGCTGATCATCAACGTTATGCGACGATTTATCCATGCCTTCGCTATAGGCGAAAGGCCGGGAAATGGGAATTCGGGCGGCTGGGGATAAGTCGTCTTTATCCGTCCAGCCGCACCGGAAAGTTCAGGTCACTTCGGATTTTCGCGCGTGCGGCCTTAGCCGCGAACGAAAAAGCACTCCTGACCCGCCCGCTTGAGCTTGACGCAGTAGTCAACAGCGGTGGTTTTGTTGGGCATAGGACCGGCTTGCAGGCGGTAGAAGATGCCGCGCGCACCCGAGTCATACTGGACAACCCGGAACGACAAACCGCCCAACAGGCTCGGGTATTTGTCTTGCAGACGCTTCCACAGAACGGCAGCCTGTTGCTCGGTCCGAAGGGAAGCGAGTTGGATACCGAAGGGCGTGACAACAGCAGTACCGGTGAGACCGGGGGCTTGCGGCGTGGTGGCCAGCCCTGCCGCCGGGTCGATCGAGGCGGTCGCCTGCCCGGCCGTCGCGCTCTGCACCAGCGCAACTTCCGCGCCAGCGGTCGCCGACGGTGTGAGAAGCGGCGTTGTTTGCTGTGCCTGCACTTTCACGACAAGCCCTTCATAGCTCAAAGGCACACTGCCCCGAGTCTTCGGAATGGCGACATCGCTTAGGCCGTTGGCCAGGGGGCGAAGGTCTGCAAGGGGTTCTTCTTCGATGGCAGGGATTGGCTCGATGACAGCGGGATCAGCCAAGCCCGGAGCAACAGGAGGCTCCACCGGATCCGGGGCAACAGCCAACTCGCGCATGGGGTCCACCAGAACCGCAGGCTGTGCGGTATCGATCTGAGGCAACAACACAGCAGTACCGCCGAAATCCATGGTCATGGTCGGAGTCGAGTCTGCGCTGGCGGCGTAGCGATTGTCCGATGGCTCCAGCACACCTTGCGGGCTGTTCAGGACCAGCAAGTCAGGTTCAAAGACGCGACCTTCCGCCGTATCCGGGTCAATTCCTGCCTCTTCAGGGGTGAACTTGACCGGCGTTTGCGGGGCCAGCAGCACGGGGATGTCTCCCGGTTCCGGGGTTGTGCGCAGGCCCTGCAGGGCCGCGTAGCTTACCGACATCAGTAAGCCCACACCGAACAGCATGGCGACTGCAACCGCACCCTTCCGCAGGAAAGCGATCGGCCCACCCTCGTCACGCCGACGCGGGCGACGGGGTGGCATGGCACCGGTCCCGGCTTGCATGGGCTTGCGGGCCACGGCCGGTGGGTTGGCGGAGCGTCTTTGCTGCTGACTCGTGCGCACGGCAGCAGCGCCGGAGAGAGGATTACGCAGCGGTGGCTTCGGACCACGCGGCGCAGTGGCAGGTGCAGCGGCAGGCGCTGGAGCGGCGGGACCGCCAATGCGATCGTCTGCAGAAACATAGAGATTGGGCTGGACGGAAGACCCGGCGCGCTGGTCGCTCAGGTTCACCCGCTCGCCCACACGCACCGCTGAGGCCGAGGCCATGCGAGGCTCCGTTACTGCACTCTCAGGCGCAGCCGTTTGGCCGACAGCATGGGTGGCAGTGGTGGCAACGGGCGCTGCTTGAAATGCGGCATCCGGTGCGTCTCCTCCGTGAAAGCCAAAGGATGGCTCTTCAGCGGGCATCGGTGGTTGCGGCGCACCCAGCGGGTAGGGTTCATCTTTTGCCCGGGCGTGCGGCGGCTGAGCCTGAGCCTGCTGCATCGGCGCGTGCCCGGTGATGTCGTCCATCAGGCGTTCTTGCTCCGCGACGTACGTGTCGTAGTCCTCGGGCTGCAAGTTCGGATGCACCTGCTCGGGGCCGTGCGCGATTTCTTCTTCTGCGCTCATGCCCAAGCGGTTGCGCAATTCTGGAGAGGCTTCCCACTCTTGCGGCGCCGGCGCGGTGTCCGGGTCGGTGATGTGTGCAGCGGCAATCGGCGGATGATCGCCAGACCGTGCCGCGCGGAAGCGGTAGGGCTGAGACGGCTTGGAGGCCTTCAACGACCCCAGCGACGGGGTCTGATCCTGTGCAGCGTCAGTCTGGTCGGCCTGATGGTCTGGGTCGGTCTGACCAAAAATCCGGCGTTCAAAATAGCTCTTGCTCATTACGGCGCAGCTCCTCGACCGGAACCACGCCCAACAAGCGCAAGCCGGTCGCTAATGTAATCTGAGCCGCTCTAATAAGAGCAAGACGTGCTTGCGTGAGCGGCAGATCGTCATCGACAACAATTCTTTGCGCTGGATTCACATTTCCCGCAGCCCAAAGCCCATGAATGGCTCCGGCAAGGTCACTCAAATAGAACGCCACGCGATGAGGCTCCCGCGCGAGAGCAGCGCTCTCGATGATGCGCGGGAATTGAGCAACGGCAGAAATAAGCCGCTGTTCTTCGCGTGTCTGCAGGTGAGCAAACTCAGCATCGCATAATGAACTATCATCGATTCGCGAATCCGTAAAGACCTCAACTGCTTTCCGTAACGCACTGGAAATACGTGCATGTGCATATTGGACGTAGAAAACGGGGTTATCCTTGGTCGCCGCGGTCACTTCCGCGATATCGAACTCCAGAACCTCGTTGTTCCGGCGGGTCAGCATGATGAACCGCAACGCCGAAGCACCGATTTCGTTGACCATGGATTCGAGCGTAACGATGTTACCGGCGCGCTTGGAAAGCTTTACCGGCTCGCCGTTTTTGAACACCTTCACGATGTTACAGATGATGACCTCAAGCGCGGCCTGCTTATCCGTCACACCGGCAACAGCGGCTTGCATGCGCTTGATGTAGCCCTTGTGATCCTCGCCCCAGACGTCGATCTGCTCAGCAAAGCCGCGCTGGTGCTTGTCGTAGTGGTAGGCGATATCGTTGGCGAAGTACGTGTAAGAGCCGTCGGACTTTTGCAGCGGACGGTCCACATCGTCGCCAAAGTCAGTGGACCGGAACAGCAGCTGCTCCCGCTCTTCCCAGTCATCCGGCTTCTTGCCCTTGGGCGGTTCCAGCACGCCCCGGTACATCAGGCCCAGATCGGTCAGCTTGCCAATCGCGCGCTCGACCCCGCCCGTTTCGACGATACCTCGCTCGCTGACGAACAGCTGATCAATATTCATTTCGCCCAGCGTGCGACGGACCTCGCCCATATTGTAGTCGATGGAAAAGGCGCGGAAGGCGGGTAGCCATTCGGCTTCGGGCGCGGAAAGCCACTTGTCGCCGTCCTGCGCAACCATCGCCTTGGCGATGTCGATCATGTATTCGCCGGGGTATTGGCCTTCTTCGAGCGTAATGGTCTCGCCCAGC
>CBFHUI010000012.1:0-44713 GCA_965658725.1 Alphaproteobacteria bacterium
GCCGAAGCGTTCTTCGCACCTAAGCCGCTTGCCGGAAAGACCGCCGTTGTTACCTCTGGCCCCACGCACGAGCCCATCGACCCTGTCCGCGTCATGGCCAATCGTTCTTCCGGGCAGCAGGGGCAGGCCATCGCGCGCGCTCTGGCTGCTGCGGGTGCCCGGGTGACGATGGTTTCTGGCCCGGTGAGCCTGCCTGAACCTGTCGGCGTGACCACGGTCGCCGTACAAACCGCAGACGAGATGCTGGCTGCAACGCAACAGGCACTGCCCGCTGATATCGCCGTTTTTGCTGCCGCCGTTGCGGACTGGAAGCCTAAAGACGCTGCGCCGGAAAAGCTCAAGAAGACAGGTGACGACGACAGTCTGACGCTGAGTTTCGTGAAGAACCCCGACATCCTCGCCACCATTGCTCAAGGCTCGCCGCGACCGGCTCTGGTGATCGGCTTTGCGGCTGAGACTGAGAACCTCGTCGAACACGCGCAGAGCAAGCGAACCCGCAAGAACGCCGACTGGATCCTCGCCAACGACGTCTCCGGCGGGGCTGTGTTCGGTGAAGACGTGAATACGGTCACGCTGGTGACCGCCAGCGGGGCCGAGCCTTGGCCGCGCTTGTCAAAGGACGCCGTGGCAGAACAGCTGGTGCGGCGGATCGCGGAGCATCTGGCATGACGCCGCGCGTGGCGCTCAAGCGGCTGGAGAACGGCGCTGGTCTCGATTTGCCAGCGTACGAGACCGCTGGCTCTGCCGGCGCAGACATTCGGGCCGCGGTTGATGCGCCAATGACACTTGAACCAGATGCACGCGCGCTGGTTCCCACTGGTTTTGCGATGGCATTGCCCGACGGCTTTGAAGCGCAGGTGCGCCCACGCTCCGGCCTGGCTGTCAAAAACGGCTTAACCGTCCTGAACGCGCCCGGCACCATCGACAGTGACTATCGCGGGGAAGTCAAAGTTCCGCTGATCAACCTCGGGACAGACCCCTTTGTCATCGAACGCGGAATGCGGATAGCGCAAATGGTGATTGCTCCGGTGGTGCAAGGGAGTTTCGCTGAAGTCAGCGATCTGGACGAAACCGCGCGCGGGGCGGGCGGCTTTGGATCGACGGGTGTCTGACTATAGCACCGACGACGATGCGCTGGCTGCATTCGACGATGCGGCTTTAGAGCGCTACGCCCGTCATCTGGTCCTGCCTGAAATGGGCGCGCGTCGGCAACTGGCGCTGCGCAAGGCGCGGGTTGCGCTGGTTGGCGTCGGCGGCATTGGCTGTCCGGCTGCTCAAGCTCTTGCGCACGTGGGTGTCGGGTCGCTGACGCTCATAGACCCGGATACAGTGGACCTGTCCAACCTTCCGCGACAGACGCTGTTTCGCGCGTCGGACGTAGGTCGGCCCAAGGCTATGGTTGCCGCCGAAGTCCTCGAAGACGTCAGCCCCGAGCTATTAGCGAGCGTCGCAATCCAGCCCCTGCGCGCACAAAACGCCGACGCGCTGCTGGCCGGGCACAGTCTGATCATTGATGGCACGGACAGTTTCACTACGCGCTGCGTTGTTGCCGATTGGGCCCAAAGCGCGGGCGTGCCGCTGGTGTCCGCGGCGGTGACGGGGACCGAAGGCCAGCTTCTTTGTCTCGATCAGAGCACTCAGCGTTACAGCGACCTTTTCCCCGAAGGTCCACCGCCTCAGCAGAACTGTGCCGAAGTCGGCGTGCTGGCGACCGCCTCCATGCTCATGGGCCAAATCGCGGCTCAAGCAGCGGTTCAGTGGCTCACCACGGGCGAGCGGCCAGATTCACAGCTCGTCTCGACTTGGCCTTTGAGGATTATGAGACTGGGTGTGTGATTGTGACCACAACACGCCCTCTTATAAGGCAATGCTTCAGAAAAACTTTCTAAAACGCTTGAAACACTCGTTTTTATGAGCGATACGAATCGAGTTGTCCTTCCGCGAAATTTCACTGCGCGGAATTTTACGGGGCAATCCCTTTATTTTTGATTTGTTAAAGCGGGTTTATTTACCGTGCAATTCAGTGGTTCAAGTCGTGGGGTTCAACGGGCATCGTTGACCCTGCGGCGCCTCACATGGCTCCTGTCGCTGACCTTGGTGATCGTCGGATCACTGATGGCGCTCGCCACGACGGCGGAAGCGCAATACGTCGGCACTGGCCCGGTGACGGGCAAGCCTCTGCCGCGCTTTGTCTCTCTGTCTCAAGAGCAAGCCTTCATGCGCCGTGGGCCGACCAAGCAGCACGCCATTGAATGGGTCTATCGCCGCAAAGACTTGCCGGTTGAGGTCGTCGCCGAGCATGATAGCTGGCGCAAAGTCCGCGATTATGACGGGACAATCGGCTGGATGAACCTTGTGGTCCTCGGCAACCAGCGCACCGGAATGGTGGTCGTTGACGGCGCCAAGCTCTACCGCTCGCCCTCGCCGGACTCCCCCGTTGTCGCGCTGATGGGCGAAGACCTGATCGGCAAGCTCGACCGCTGCGAAGATGACTGGTGCATGATGCGGGTCAATGAGATCAGCGGCTGGATCCCTCAGTCACAACTCTATGGCGTCCGACAGGGCGAAGAGTTCCGCTAATTTTTATCGGCTTCTTCCGATAAAAGCCTATTGTACTCATTATGTTCTCGTGCCAGCTTGCCCGCCATGGGTGAGAACACAGATGCCTTTCTCGAATGCACGGTGAGCGATGAAGCCGGCACCGAGCGCCTTGCGCAGGCGCTTGGTACGCGGTTGGCTGTGGGCGACGTGGTGCTGCTGAGCGGGACGCTTGGGGCAGGGAAGACAGCATTTTCCAGGGCATTGATCCGGGCGGTGTCGGGGGATCCGACGTTGATCGTGGCAAGCCCGACTTTCACCTTTAGCCAAATCTACACCACGCCTGACCTGCTCCTGACCCACTTTGATCTCTATCGAATGGGGGAGTCGGAGGAGGTCTTCGATTTGGGCTGGGACGATGCGCTTGCTGATGGGGCAACGCTAGTTGAGTGGCCGGAACGGCTGGGCCCGCTGGCCCCGAGCACCGCGCTCACGATGTCGATCGAGCTGGACCCAATCGGGGAGACCGCACGGCGTTTCACCCTGTCTGGTGATGCAGCTTGGGCCGCACGGTGGGTGGGGTTTTCGCTATGAAAATCAGAGGCTTGTATAACATTCCGTCGTTTGCCGATTTCAGCACTGCCTTTGCGCAAGGGTTGCTCGACGCTGACCTCGACCTGGCCGACGCCCTGATCCTTCTACCCAACCGCCGCGCTTGCCGGAGCTTACAGACAACTTTCCTGCGCCTGCGCGAAGGGGAAGCCATGTTGCTGCCGCGGATGGTGCCCATGGGCGACTTGTCCAACGAAGATGCGGTGGGCGAGTCGATTGCGGGCGGGATCAGTCAGGACGCCTTGCCTGACGCTGACCTCGACCTGCCGGACCCTTGGCCCAAGCTGCAGCGCGAAGCAGCGCTGGCCGAACTGGTGGCGCGGAAGGACGAAACCCTCGGACCGGATCACGTGATGGCGCTGGCGCAGGAACTGGCCCGGCTCATGGATCAGATCGAGACCGAAGGGCTGGACCCGCGGTCTTTTGAAGCGCTCGTTGAACGGAGCGAGTTGGCCGATCACTGGGAAAAATCGCTGCTGTTCTTGAGGATTCTCTACGACGTCTGGCCGGGAGTGGAGGCTGAGGCCGGGCTGATTTCACCAGCGCGACGGGGGCGCTTGTCGGTCGAAAACCAAATCAAGCGCTGGGCACTGTCGCCGGTAGAAGGCCCCGTGATCGCAGCGGGGACGACTGGCTCGATCCCGTCCACCCGCGCTTTGCTCGCTGCCGTGCTGAAACTGCCGCAGGGCGCGGTCGTGTTGCCCGGATTGGACCCAGATTTGAGTGCACAGGCCTGGACCGAGATCGAGCGTGAAGTCACCCACCCGCAACATGGCTTCCACGAGCTGCTCAAGGCTTGCGACACGGCCCCAGACGATGTTCCGCTCTGGCCATGGCTTCCTGCGGGCGGGCAGAGGCCGCGGACGCAGTTACTATCTAAAGCTCTTCTCCCCGCTGAAATCACGGCAAGCGACCGCGAAGGCTGGCGCGCAGGAGCTGAGGGGCTGGGGCTTACAGAAATCGAGACGGCCTTTGCTGATGTCACGCTCTATGAAGCGGAAGACGATGATCTGGAGGCCCAGACGATAGCGCTGGCCTTGCGCGATGGATTGGACCGGCCTGGCTTCGTCTCTGCGCTGGTGACACCGGACCGTGCGCTGGCTGAACGGGTGAAAGGCCACTTGCAACGTTGGTCCATCGACGCCGACGATTCCGCCGGGATGCGCCTCGAAGACGCGCCGGCGTTCAAATTTGCGCGGATCGTCTTGGATTTTGTTCGGGGTCGCGGCGATCACTTTACGCTGCTGTCGCTGCTGCATCATCCGCTTTGCACGCTCGGGCTGCCGCAGGCCGAGCGGGTGCGAGGACGCAGCGCGCTGGACCTGCACGCCTTGCGTAATGCGCCCTCGGGCAGTGGTCTGACGCCCTTCGTCGTTTGGCTTGAGGACAATGCCGACAAGATCCGCGACGTGGAACCTGCGCTGGCTGTCATCAACCGGGTGGCTGTCGCGACGCAAACCCTGCGCGAAGCAGCAGAGCGACCGGACGACTTCACCGCCTTTGACTGGCTATTGGCACTGGTCGAGGCCATGGAAACGCTTTCGTTGAGTGCTGAACCCGAAGACGATGAGGCGTCGATGGTCTGGTCGCAGACGGGGGCGGAGAGTGTCATTGGCTTCCTGATGGAATGGGCCGAAACCCTTGCAGAGCGTGTAGCTGCGACGACCACCGTCGCGCTCCCTGAGTTCTGCGCCTTGCTCGAGCGCGCATCCACGGGGCAGAGCGTGCGCTCGCCCTTCGTCGGACATCCGCGCGTGCTGATCCTCGGCGGGATCGAGGCGCGTTTGACCAGCGTAGACCGGATCATCCTCGGCGGCTTGAACGAGGGAACCTGGCCGGCCGAAACCCAGCCCGGTCCTTGGATGTCGCGCCCGATGCGGCGGGCCTTTGGCCTGCCAGCGGTCGAGCGCCGGATCGGTTTGGCCGCGCATGACTTTTGCCAAGCTTTTGGCCGTCCGGAAGTCATCATGACCCGTGCGGCGCTGGTCGATGGTGGCGCGACCGTGGCGTCACGCTTCATCAAGCGGCTGAAAGCCTTTCTCAAAATCGTCAAGGCGGAGCACGTGCTTGCGCCCTCGGGAATCGACTTTGAGCAGGCAGCGCGGGTGTTTGACGCGGCCGAGCGCTATCGCCCCGCCCGTCGTCCGCGCCCGGCACCCTCGCTGTCGGCGCGACCCACGATTTTTGCTGTCACCGACGTCGAGCGCTGGCTTGCCAACCCCTACGAGTTCTACGCCAAGCACGTCCTTCGCCTGCGCGCGCTCAAGCCGCTGGGTGGGCAAGTCGATAGCGCGGTGCGCGGTACGATCATCCACGACGCGCTTGAGGCTGTGACCAAAGCCAACCCCGGACCACTTGGCGCTGACTTTCCTGAGCAGGTCTATGACGCGCTGTACGATCGCTTCCGCGCCAGCGGCTTGCCTGCTTCGCAGCTAGCCCTATGGAAACCGCGCTTGCGCAAGGCCGCGGATTGGTTTGCTGCCGAAGAAGCACGTCAGCGGGGGCACGGTCGGCACCCTAAAGCCATCGAGAAGACGGCAGCCTATGAGTTCGACGTTGGCGACACGCGATACACGTTGCGGTGTCGCGCCGACCGTATCGACCTGACCAGCGACGGTGCTGCGGTGATCGTGGATTACAAGAGCGGCGTGGTGCCGAACAAGCGAGACGTCAATGAAGGCCGTAAACCGCAACTCGCGCTAGAAGGCGCGCTGATCCGCAAGGGAGCTTTCGAGGACATCGCGCAAAACGCCGATGTGGTGGCGATGGAATATTGGTCGATCAACGGTCGCGGGGACGGCGGCTCGGTCGAGTACCGCCCGGATCGCGACCCTGCGCTAGATGTAGTCACAGCACTGATCGACGACACGTGGGACACCCTGCGCACGTTGATCGCATCGTATCAGGACGAGCGCAGGGGCTTTATGGCGCGCGTGATCCGCAAGGGCGACTACATTGAGCTGGCTCGACAGGACGAGTGGGAGGGCAGCGATCATGACAGCGACTGATCCGCGCCGCGCCGGTGCCGTGCTCTGGAACGAGCAGATCGATAACCCCGCCACTCCGCCCGCGCTGCGACAGGCGACGGAGGACCAGCGAGAAGCAGCGAACCCCGAAGCGACCGCTTGGGTCGCGGCCTCTGCGGGGACCGGTAAGACCCGGGTTCTGACCAACCGTTTGCTGGCGCTGCTGCTCGAAGGTGCTGCACCCCAGCACATCCTTGCCCTGACCTTCACCAAGGCCGCAGCGGCCGAGATGGCCAACCGGGTCAGTGAAGCGCTCGAAGAGTGGGTGACGCTGAGCGACGACAGCTTGCGTGCTGCTTTGTTCAAGCTCGCGGGGGCTTTTCCGAGTGAGGAGCAAATGGCGCTCGCCCGGCGGCTGTTCGCCAAAGTCCTCGAAGCGCCCGGCGGGCTGAACATCCAGACCATCCACGCCTTTGCGCAAAGCCTCTTGGGCCGGTTCCCGGTCGAGGCGGGCGTGCAGCCGGGGTTTAAGGTGCTGGAAGACAGCGAGTCATCGGCCCTTCTCGAACGCGCGATAGATCGCTTTCTCGCCGGGCTGTTCAGCCGGGATGACCCCAAGGTTTCGCAAGTGTTCGAAGTCATGGGCGATGAAGCTTTCCGCGACGTCATCGCTGCGCTGGTGCGGGAGCGGGGCCGGCTCAGCCGCCTGCGCGGACCCAACAAGCGCCCCGCGCCGGATATTCTCTCGCCCCTGCGGGAGTTCCTTGGTCTGCAGGCCGAGACGCAGATCAAAGACCTTGAGTGGGCCATCATTCACCCCGACGGCATCCCTGCGGACCTGAGCGCCGCCATGCGCGCCTTTGCCGACTTTGCGCAGGCGGAAAATATCAAACCCCACTCTAAAAACCGGCCGATGTTTGAGGCGCTGAAGTGGTTTGAGCTGGCACGGCCTGAGGACCGATTGGCGGAAATCGAGCGCTTTACCAACCTGTTCACAACGGGGTCCGGGACCAAGCGCGTGGTCGGCGGCATGCTGCTCAAGACGTTCAAGGAAGACGAGGAAGCGGCGTTTGAAGCGCTGTGCGCGGAACAGGAGCGGGTCTGGCCGCTGATCAACGCCATCCGCGCCTGTCGCCAGATGGCGGTCTCTGAGGCGCTACTCGATACCGCTGGGGCTGTGGTTGATGACTACGCAGTCGCCAAGCGCGCGGCGAGCCGGGTGGACTTTGACGACCTGATCCTGAAGACCATCGACCTGCTGACCGCTGAGTCCGGTGCGGGGCTGTGGGTGAGTTACAAGCTCGATCAGGGCCTGCGCCACGTGCTGGTGGACGAAGCGCAAGACACCAACCCTGACCAGTGGGCCATCATTCGTGGGCTCACGCAGGCCTTTTACGACGGCACAAACGGTGATGCCGATGCGCCGCGCACGGCCTTTGTCGTGGGCGATCTCAAGCAGTCGATCTATGGCTTCCAGCGCGCAGACCCGCAAGTTTTTCAGGACATGAAGACGCGGTTTCAGGCCGACGTTGAACGCGCGGAGCAGCATTGGATACCGAAGTCGCTGAACGTGACCTTCCGCTCGTCCCAACCCATACTGGACGCCGTGAACACTGTATTCAGCCACGGCGACAACGCGCGCGGGCTAACCTTTGACGACGAAGGCTGGCCCGTCCACCTGACCGGGCGACCCGGTGCGGGTGGGCTGGTCGAGGTCTGGCAGCCGGTTGAAGCTGCGCCCAAGGACAAGGACGCGCCGGTCACGGTTGTGCGCCCGGATGATGATCTGGACGAGGACGACCGGCCGGAAATCGAACTGGCCAAAATTCTGGGCGAGCGCATCAGCCAGTGGACCGACGGCACCGCCCGCGCTGAGGGCGATCCCGGCTGGCTTGCCAATCGGGGCCGTCCCATGGTCGCGGATGATGTGTTGGTGCTGGTCCGGTCCCGGTCTGGCCCCTTCATCAACACGCTGACTTATACGCTCAAGAAGGCTGGCGTTCAGGTTGCAGGTGCGGACCGCATGAAGCTGCAGGAGCAGCAGGCGATCAAGGATCTGCTGCGGCTGACAGAATTCCTGTTACAGCCCGCCGACGACCTTGCGCTGGCAACCGTACTGCGCAGTCCAATTTGCGGGTTCAGCGAGGATCAGCTGTTCCGTCTTGCCCACCGACGCGGCAAGGATGAGACTCTGGAAAAAGCGCTCAGCCGGGCAGCGCATGAAGGCGGGGCGACCGCCGAAGCCAGTGCCGCGTACACGCTGTTCCAAACCTTGCGCAATCGGCTCGCCTCTACCCCGCACAGCTTTTACAGCGCGCTGCTGACCCGGATGGAAGCGGGCCTGCGGTTTTCTGAGCGCCTCGGGCCTCAGGCCGCTGATGCAGTCAAGGAGTTCATGCGCGCCACGCTGACGTTTGAGCGTAACAATACGCCCACGCTGCCCGGTTTTCTGGGCTGGCTGAGCAAGGCTGAAATCGAGGTCAAGCGTGAGCAGGAGGGAGACAACGGCGGCGTTCGGATCATGACAGTGCACGGCTCCAAGGGTCTCGAAGCCCCCGTAGTGATCTTGCCGCACACCCACAAGCGAATGGACGACGTCTCCCGCGATCGCTTGCGTTGGTTTAGCCCGGAGGGGGAGGCGGACGGCGGTTTGCCTCTGCCGTACTGGAAGCCCTCTGCCGAGGATTCCCCGGAACGGACGCTGGAATTGGAAGCGGCGGACAAGGAACGAGCGGCGGAGGAAGAGCGGCGCTTGCTCTATGTTGCCATGACCCGTGCGGAAGACCGGCTCTACATCTGTGGATGGAAGCCAAAGAACAAGGCCAACAAAGACAGCAAAGACGCGGCTAAGTCCGTGACATGGTTTGACACGATCGAAGCAGCGTTCAAGGCCGAGGCGGCTTCGGTTGAGCGGCTAAGCCCTGCGCCGGAAAGTGTGGCTGCCCCGATCTACCGCTTGTCCCTGGCCAGCTCGCTGGCGACCAAGCAGGACAAGGACAACCAGAACGAAGAGGACCGCGACCACAGCGATCCGAGCGAGCAGACCGAGGCTGTGCCCGTGGTGCCGAGCCCCTCTCAACTGGCGGCTTTGCGCGGGGCAATCCCTGCGGAACCTTCGCCGCCGCGCCCCTTTACGCCCAGTCAGCTTCCCGACGACCCTGCTGCGCCCTCGCCAATGGCCGCGCTGCAGGCTCTGCGCGGGAAGGGGCGGACGGCGCGCGGGTCGCGTGGGTCCTCGCCGTTCTTCCGGGGAACCGTGTTGCACGGGCTGCTCCAGCGACTGCCCGAGCTGCCTGTCGCAGAGCGTGCAGACGCCGCACGGCGCTATCTCAGCCGGCCGTCGCTTGACCTGATGCCCGCGCAGATCGACGCTTGGGGCGCTGAGGTCTTGGCCATCACCAACGATGACCAGTTCGCGGCGCTGTTCGGGGGGTCCAGCCGGGCGGAAGTCGCAGTGACGGGGCTTGTGGGGGAGATGGTGGTCTCCGGCCAGATCGACCGCTTGGTCGAGCACGAGGACGAAGTCTGGGTCGTGGACTACAAATCCAACCGTCCCCCGCCCACTGACCCCGCTCACGTCGCTGAGAGCTATCGTGCACAGCTTGCGGCCTATAAGGCCGTGCTCGAAGGGTTGTATCCGGGTAAGACAATCCGCACCTTCCTGCTGTGGACCGAAGCACCGCGGCTGATGGAAGTACCTGTGAACCGCGAAAACCTGCCCCTATCAGCAAATGCGCATGCGAGCGATTGACGTTGCCTGTTTTCTGACTTTAGGGTCGGTGTTCGATTCTTAGTTTTATACGCCTTTGCCGCTGGCGGCGGGGTGCCTGCAGAAAGGAGCCTGACCATGGCCGTTGTTGAAGTTACGGATGCCACCTTCCAGTCTGAAGTCGTTGCATCCGACAAGCCGGTTCTCGTGGACTGCTGGGCTGATTGGTGCATGCCCTGCAAGGCCATCGCGCCATCGCTGGATCAGCTTTCCGACGAAATGGCGGATCAGATCACCATCACCAAGCTGAACGTGGATCAAAATCAGGCGACGGCTCAGGGCCTGAACGTCCGCAACCTGCCGACGCTGATGATCTTCAAAGGCGGTGCGCCGGTTGCCATGCTGGCCGGGGCTCAGCCCAAGTCCTCGATCAAGTCGTGGATCGAGCGCAACATCTAAAGCCAGGCCGGTCAGCCGGCGCTGACCCGCTGACCGGACCCCCTTTATGATCCAAGACAACCCCGCCCTCATCGCTGCGATCCGAGACCGCTTTGCGCATGTGGACAGCTGCCCGTTTCAAGGACCGCGCATCTTCTTCGAAAATGCAGGCGGCGCGCTGACGCTCAAGTCGGCCGTGGAGACCTCGACCACCTTTGCCGCCATCCCTGACAATCAGGGCCGCGACAACCCGGCGGCGCATGCTTTGGTGGACATCATCAACCGCGCCAAAGTGGACCTCGGTGTGTTCATGAATGCATCCAGTGGGCAGTTCTTTGCTGGTGAGAGCGGGACGGAGCTGCTGTTCCGGCTGATCCGCACCGCCTGTGTTAACGCGCCCAAGGGCAGCAAAGTTATCGGCTCCTCAATCGAGCACCCCGCCAGCCGCAGTGCCGCACGCCGCTGGGCAGAAGTGGCCGGGCTGGATTACGTCAATGTTCAGCACGACGATGCGACCGGGCTGGTTCGGGCTGAGCACTATGCTGCGCTGATGACGCCCGATGTGGCCGTCGCGACCATCGTACACGCTTCCCCCGTGACCGGGATGGGCATGGATGTCGGCGCGATTGCAGCCGCGATCCGCACCGTCTCGCCAGACTGCTTCATCATTGTGGACGGCATTCAGCACGCCGCGCACGGCCAGCTTGATCTGGACGCTTACGGCATCGATGGCTATGCGATTTCGCCCTACAAGGTGTTTTCCCGCCACGGCTTTGGGATTGCCTGGATCTCCGACCGTCTCACCGCACTGCCCCACGATATGCTGATCGACGCACCGGCGACGGGGTGGGAGTTCGGGACGCGGGATACCGGGGCTTATGCCACCATGTCCGACGTGGTCGCTTACTTCGACTGGTTGGGCGGGGAGGTGTCAGACGAAACCGACCCACGCCGCAGGATTGAGGCGGCGGGTCGCGCCATCCACACCTACGAGACCCACCTGACCGACGCCATGATCAACGGAACGGGCAACCTGCCCGGTCTGCGCGACATGGCGCACGTGACCATTCTGGGCGGGGCAGACAATCCGGCGCGGGAAGGGCTGGTGTCCATCGTCGTCGCAGGCATGGCGTCGCCGGACGTGGTGACCGCACTGAACCAGCAGGGCATCCGCACACACACGCGCAAGGCCGATCACTACAGCGGCAACGTGCTCGACCCTCTGGGGCTGAGCGACTGCATCCGCATTTCCTTGTGCCACTACAACACCGAGCAGGAGGTCGCGCGCCTGCTCGACGTGCTGCGGGACATGGGAAGCGCCGAGGCGGCTTAGACCTCAGAAATCAGAGAGATGATAGACGACGGGAAAGGGCTCACCGTCGCTGAAGGCGCGATCGTTGGTGAGAAAGCCGTCGCAGCCCTGATCCAAAGCCGTGGCAAAGTGAATGGCGTCGGGCAGGTCGAGCTTGAAGTCCAGAGAGACTTGGGGCGCCGTCCACAGCACACGCGCGCTCACCGGATGCAACTCAATGCCAAATCGATCACCGTCGAAAAAGCGCTCGTAGGCCAGCAGCACCGCCTGATTATCCCGCCGCACCGCACCCATCATGCACTCGCTGACCACCAGTTCGCTGCTGATGAGATCGATCCCCTCCGCACGGGCTTCACGCAGAATGCGGTGGACGAGGCTGTGATACTCGGCGTGCTTTTCGACCAGATAGATGATCGCGTTGGCGTCTAGGTAGACCCTTTGGCTCTGCAGCAGGTCGTCCATCATGGCTCAGACTGCCTGCCGGCCGCTGGCCACGGTCTGGCCGTCGTTCTCGGCGAGGAAGGCCCCGGCAAGATAGAGTGAACCGCACACCAGCACCAAGCCCGGCGGCTGCTCGGCCAGTGCCTCCAGCGCCGCGCGGATGGAGGGGGCATCGCTCAGCGCTGGCGCGCCCAGAGCGCGGCCTGCGTCTGCAGCAGCTTCGGCAGTGAGGCTTGCTGCGGCGCCGGGAATGGCCACGGCGGTGGCGCTCTGCACCCGCGGCAGCAGCGGCGCGAGAAAGCCTTGTGCGTCCTTGGTTTCCAGCAGGCCGTAGACCAGATAGACCGGCTCGTCCTCAGGTGCTGGCAGGCTTTCGGCGATGGCTTCGCCCGCGTTGGCGTTGTGTGCGCCGTCGATGATCATGCGGTGATGCCCGCCACCCGCTGCATCCCAAAGCGCACCCGCCTCAATTACCTGCATCCGAGCTGGCCACTGCGCCTGTCGCATCCCCCGACCAATGCTCAGTGGGTCAATACCGAGGAAGCGCGCGGCGGCGGAGGCTAGCGCGGCGTTGGTACGCTGGAAATCCCCGAGCAGGCTCAGCTTGGCGTTCTTTGACACCGGGTTGACCGGCAACGCCTCAGTCCCGCGTGCACGCGCTTCTTCGTGAAGAACGGCGGTCACGGACTCTGGCTGCGGGACATAGTAGGCGTGGACGCCAGGCTTGAAGATCCCGGCTTTTTCCCGCGCGATGGCCTCGATGCTGTCGCCGAGGAAGTGTTGATGATCCATGTCGATGCGCGCAATCAGCGACAAGGCGACGGCTTCGGGCGGTAAAATGTTGGTCGCGTCCAGCCGACCGCCCAGACCAGTTTCCAGCAGCACGTAGTCTGCTGGTGTCTGGGAAAAAGCAAGGAAGGCCGCGGCTGTCGTCAGCTCAAAGAACGTTCCCGGCACGTCACCGTTGGCGGTCTCCACCTGAGTCAGTACGTCGAGCAGGGCGGCATCGCTGATGGTTTCCCCGGCCAGCTGAATGCGTTCGGCAAAGCGGACAAGATGCGGGCTTGTGTAGACGTGCACGGTCTTACCGGCGGCTTCAAGCATGGCTTTAAGGAAAGCGAGGGTCGAACCTTTGCCGTTGGTCCCAGCGACGTGGATGGCCGGCGGCATTCGGCGCTCTGGCCGGCCAAGGTCCTCCAGCAGTGCGTCCAGACGGTCGAGCGAGAGGTCAATCAGTTTGGGGTGTAGGGCAAGAAAGCGATCAAGCGCAGCTTTTACGCTCGCCTCTTCATGCATCATGCCTGATCGAAGCTCTCGATGGGTTCGTCTTCGGTCATAGGCGGTACGTCGGCAGCCGGGTCGGCCTTGCCCTCAGACGGGACAACTGGACCCGGTACGCCCCGCAGCAGCCCGAACAACGCAATTAGGCGCGCACGCAACTCCAACCGGTCCACGACCTGATCGACCATACCGTGTTCCTGCAGGTACTCGGCGGTTTGGAAATCGTCGGGGAGTTGCTCTCGGATGGTCTCTTCGATCACACGGCGCCCGGCGAAGCCGATAACGGCGTTTGGCTCGGACAAGGTCACGTCGCCCAGCATGGCAAAACTCGCCGTCACACCGCCCGTGGTCGGGTTGGTCAGCAGGACGACGTAGGGCAGGCGGGCTTCGCGCATCCGCTCCACCGCGATGATTGAACGCGGCATCTGCATCAGGCTGAGGATGCCTTCCTGCATGCGCGCGCCACCGCTTGCTGGGATCACCAGAAGGGAAGCGTTGTTCTTTACGGCCTCTTCAGCGGCTAGCACGAGGCCCTCGCCCACGGCGCGGCCCATGGAGCCGCCCATGAAGGCAAAGTTGAAGGCGGCAACGATCACGGTCTGGTCGCCCATCTTGCCGCGCGCGACAACGATGGCGTCTTTCTCACCGGTCTTGGACTGATACTCGCGCATGCGGGCGGGGTAGGGCTTCTTGTCCTTGAACCGCAGCGGGTCAGCGGGCATTTCGGGCAGGTCAAAGCGCTGGTAATCGCCGTCGTCGAACAGGCTTTCCAACCGCTCGGTCACGGACATGCGGTGATGGTGGCCGCAGCTGGTGCAGACCTGCAGATTCTCCGCCAAAGCCTTGTGGAACAGCATCTGGTCGCAGGACTGACACTTGGTCCACAGGTTATCAGGCGTTTCTTTCTTTTCGCCCACGAGCCGCTGGATGCGGGGCCGGACGTGACGGGAGAGCCAGTTCATAAGTCCTCAGATGGTGCTAGCGCACGCCTTGTGAAAGGGTCTTGGTGAAGTCTAGCACAGCTTTGACCAAACCGGGCTTTGGGCGACCGTCGTCGTCGAGGTTGGCTTCGATCTGCCGAACGATGGCGGACCCGACAACTGCTGCGTCTGCCACAGAGCCGATTTCACGCACTTGCTCAGGCGTGTTGATGCCAAAGCCAACGGCGATGGGCAGGTCGCTGAACTTCTTCAGCCGCGCCACGGCTGCTTCGACAGCGGCCTGATTGGCAGACGCGGCGCCTGTGATGCCGGTGATGGAGACGTAGTAGACAAAGCCCGAGGTGTTGTTCAGGACCGCAGGCAAGCGTGCCTCATCCGTCGTAGGCGTGGCCAGGCGGATGAAGTTCATGCCCACCTTGTTCGCCGGGATGCACAACTCGTCGTCTTCCTCAGGCGGCAGATCCACAACGATCAGACCATCAACGCCCGCCGCCTTGGCAGCGGCCAGAAAGCGCTCAACGCCGTAGATGTAGATCGGGTTGTAGTACCCCATCAGAATCAGCGGCGTGTCCTGATCGTCCTTGCGGAACTCCTGCACCATTTCCAGCGTCTTGGGCAGCGTTTGCCCGCCCTTGAGCGCGCGCTGTGCTGCCAGCTGGATCGCCACGCCGTCCGCCATCGGATCGGTGAAGCACATGCCCAACTCGATCACGTCAGCACCCGCGTCGGGCAGTCCCTTGAGGATCTGCAGGCTGGTGTCGAGGTCGGGGTCACCAGACATGATGTAGGAGACAAAGCCTGGCCGACCTTCGGCCTTCAGTTCAGCGAATTTGGTGTCGATCCGCGTGGTTGTGGTCATTGGGTGGTTTCCCCCATTACGTCGGCCATGTCGAAGCCAAGGTGCTTGGCAACGGTGAAGATGTCTTTGTCACCGCGACCGCACATGTTCATGATCATGATGTGGTCCTTGGGCAGATCGGGTGCGATCTTGGCGACGTGCGCGAGTGCGTGGGAGGGTTCGAGTGCGGGGATGATGCCCTCCGTCCGGCAGCAGAGCTGGAAGGCTTCCAGCGCTTCGTCATCCGTGGCGTAGACGTATTCAACCCGCCCGATGTCGCGCAGCCAGGAGTGCTCCGGCCCAATGCCTGGATAGTCCAAGCCCGCTGAAATCGAATGGCCTTCGATGATCTGGCCATCTTCATCCTGCAGCAGATAAGTGCGGTTGCCGTGCAGTACACCGGGCTTGCCGCCGGTCAGGGAAGCGGCATGCTCGTCGCCGTCCAGACCAAAGCCGCCGGCTTCCACGCCGATGATGCGCACGTCCTTGTCATCGAGGAAGGGGTGGAACAGACCCAGCGCGTTCGAACCGCCGCCGATGCAGGCGATCAGCGAGTCTGGCAGGCGACCTTCGCGCTCAAGCATTTGCTGCTTGGCTTCGGTGCCGATGACGGACTGGAAGTCGCGAACCATGGCGGGGTAAGGGTGCGGGCCAGCTGCTGTCCCGATGATGTAGAAGGTGTCTTCAACGTTCGTGACCCAGTCGCGCAGGGCTTCGTTCATCGCGTCCTTGAGCGTGCCGGAGCCTGAAGTCACCGGTACGATCTCTGCGCCCAGAAGGCGCATGCGGAACACGTTCGGGGCCTGACGCTCAACGTCTGTTGCGCCCATGTAGACCGTACAGGGCAGGCCGAACAACGCGCAAACCGTCGCCGTCGCCACGCCGTGCTGACCCGCGCCGGTTTCGGCGATGATCCGGGTCTTGCCCATGCGGCGGGCGAGCAAAATCTGGCCTAGGCAGTTGTTGATCTTGTGCGCGCCGGTATGGTTCAGCTCGTCACGTTTGTAGTAGATCTTCGCGCCGCCGAGTTCCTCCGTCAGCCGCTCTGCAAAGTACAGCGGGCTGGGGCGGCCCACGTAGTCCTTGGCGAGCATGTTGAACTCTTCCCAGAACGCTGGATCAGGCTTGGCTGCCCCCCACTCGCGCTCGAGGTCGAGGATCAGAGGCATGAGGGTCTCCGCCACGAAGCGGCCACCAAAAATACCAAACAAGCCGCGCTCGTCGGGTCCGGTCATAAAGGAATTGGGCGTGGACATCGTTTTCCTGTCTCGCATTCAGAATCGGGGCAACACTAGCAGTGTTTCAGGCATGGGCAACTGCGGCCAAGAAGGCTTTGATCTTCGCAGGGTCTTTTGTACCGCGCTCATCGTCTTTTTCGACGCCTGACGAAACATCGACGTAGGTCGGCTGGGTCGCAGCGATGGCGTCGGCTACGTTCTCTGGGTCCAGACCTCCAGCAAGCATCCACGGCGTGTTGCCGATCTTTGCACCCGCCAGCACTCGATGGTCAAAGCGCAGGGCATTGCCGCCGGGCAGGTCAGCGTCCTTGGGTGGCTTGGCATCGAACAGCAGGCCGTCTGCGACCTTGCGGATCGCGGGCAGGTCGCGCAGGTCATCGGCCTCAGCGACCGAGACCACGGCGATCACGGGCAGGCCGGTGCGCGCGCGAATGGCGGCAAAGCGCTCTGCACCTTTGTGGGCATGGACTTGCAGCATGTCGAGATCGACGGCGGCGAGGAGTTCATCGAGGAAAGCGTCGGTCGGCTCGACCACCAAGCCCACGCGGCTGATCCGGCCCTCTGCTTGCTCACACAGGGCAGCGGCGGTTTCAAAACTGACGTTGCGCGGGGATTTTTCGAAGAAGACAAAGCCCACGTGCGTCGCGCCGTGCTGGATGACGTCTTCCAGTCGCTCGGGCGTGGTGATGCCGCAGATCTTGGCGTAACACCGCACGGGCAGGCGGGCGTCAGGGCTCAGGATGCGGTCAGCGATGAGCCACGTAACGCCGAGCAGCACCACCAGCGCAATGCCGGAAGCAATCAGCGACAGGATGGGGCCAAGAACGGCAAGAAACGGCAGGTTCAGCAAGGCAACGGCCACACCGGAGCCCAGAACCAGCGCACCCGCAGCGCGCAAAGCACTCCAACCGCTCAGCGCGCTCCAAGCGTGGAAGGTAAAGGCTTTCTTGGGACGACGGTGGCGCAGCGCAATGACGGCCCAAGCCCGGACAAAGAGGTAGGAGACGATTACGCCGCTGATTGCGATGACCGCGTATAGCGCGCCGAGGTTGACGGCCTGCTGATCAAGCGCCGGAGCGGCTTGGGTCTCGACGCCGATGGTTGCCAATTCGCGTGGGTCGTTGGAGCCGTACTCGATGAAGTCACCGACCGCTGTACCCAAACTTCCCCAGAGCGTCGCGCTGTCCCCATAGGTGGCCAGAGAGCCAACCATGGTTAGCCCGATCCAGCCGAAGACGGCGGCGAAGATGATGCTGAACCCCAGCACGGAAGAGCGCAGGGCCGCGCCGGACCAGAAAGGCGCAGGGACAGTGCGCCCGCCGCCCAGCATCCCCCGGCGCTGCGCCATCATCCCGGTGAACTCCCAAGCTGCTGCGTGGTAGAGCAGGGCGACAACGCACAGGCCGTAGATGGCGTTCTTCAGGTCCAGCAGGCCCGATTGCGCGCCGAGGTAAACGAAGGCCGGGCCGGCTGCTGCTGCGCCGAAAATGATGATCTGCCAGAGGGTTCTTTGAACCGACATCGAGGCATCCTTGTGCTAGATGCGCCGCGCGCCGGGGGACCAACCGGTCCGATTGACGAAGCAGACGAGGTTGATGATCGTGAACATGGCCACGCGCAGCAAGAACAAGACTTGGGTTAAGATCAGTGCGCCAAAATACCCCAAGCCGAACAGGGGGAACGTTGACGCACTAACCTGCAGCGCCAGCTGCGCCACCACCAGTGGAAGGCAGAACACCAGATAGAGGCCGAGCATCAGCAGCGTGATCCCGCCGGTCGCGCGGATGCTGTCACCAAAAGTGTAGGGTGCGCCCACCGCCGCGCCGGCGATGACAAAGCTAAATCGCGTGTAAAGGACGAGTTGGATCAGTGCGGGAACGGCAATGATAAAGGGTGCGAGTTGCGGGGTGGGCAGGTCTTCGCGGAACGTCAGATAGGCCGCAAAGCCGCCCCCGACCAGCACCAGACCGACCAGATAAAACATGGTGAGGCGCAGGACGACTGCGCCAAAAGCTTCACGCCACTCCTCGTTAAACCGAACCCGGCCACGCCGCCAGCCGATGCCAAGCAGCCGCGCGACGCTAGTGGTGAAAAACGCCCCCAGCAGCAACTCCATTATAACCAGATTGGCCGCAGCGATTCCGATGGCCTCGGCGCTGATGAGCACGCTGCCCTGACCGCGCAGTTCCAGCGCGATGGTGGTAACGAGATCAACGACTAGGGCGATGATAAAGGGGGCCGTTGCAGCGCTCAGCAAGAGACGCCACTGCCCCAGCAGCCCGTCCACAATGATCTGTCGCACTGCCCGCCCCGGGGGGAGCGGAGGAAACTGTCCCATCAAGCGGACCGGCTTAACCATGCCCCAACTCCGCAAGGATGGCTTCCGCAGCGGCGCGGGGGTCCGGCGCGCGGGTGATTGGGCGGCCGATCACAAGCGCGCTTGCGCCGTTGGCCTTTGCCTGTGCCGGGGTCGCGACGCGGTTCTGATCATCCAGACCAGCGCCAGCTGGGCGCACGCCGGGAGTGATGAAAGTGCCTGTCGGCAGCTCCGCATGCAGCGATGCGACTTCGAGCGGCGAGCAGATGAAGCCACTGATCCCACTGTCACAGGCGAGCTTGAACAGCCGTTGAACCCGCGCCTTTGGCGTAGCGTCCAGCACGCCCAGCCCGGCGAGATCGGCGTCGTTCATGCTGGTGAGAACGGTAACGGCGAGGAATTGGAAGTCCGGGCGTTCCAGCGCTGGAAGAGGGTCAAGCATGGTCGCGCCGCCCGCCGCGTGCACCGTCGTCACCCGCACGCCCAGATCCGCGATCCGCGCAGCGGCTGAGCTGACCGTATTTGGGATGTCGTGGAGTTTCAGGTCCAGAAACACCGGGTGCGCCGCAGCCAAATCCCGCACCAACGGCGCGCCGGACTGGTAGAACAGTTCCATCCCGATCTTGTAACCCACGTTCAGCCCTTCTAGCGCGCCAAGCGTGGGCGCGACCTGAGCCGGACTCATGTCGAGCGCCACGAATACAGGCGGGAGCGGGTTGAAGGACTGGGGTTCGACCATGACGCAGGAGGGACCGTGTTGAAAGAAATACGTAACAGGGGCTTAGCGCGAGAAGGGCCTCTGTGCCAACGCAGGAAATCGCTCATCTCCCTTGCCGCAAGCTGCCACCCCTCAAGCAGTTCCCCGCTGTCGCACCCCAGTGCCATCCTGAGATTGGGTGTGTCGCTTTTTCCGTATGCAGAGGGGCGCAGCAGGTATAGGACTCGTTTAAGGCCACTTTAATCTTACCTCATTTTTAACAGGCCTTTTTCGAATGAGACCCCGATGTCATCACAAAAGTCCAGCATCAGCGCGAGCGTTGCCCTGATCATCGTAGCAGGCTGCCTCATGGCGCTGATTTCCATGGGTGTGCGCTCTTCCTTTGGCCTCTTCGTACCGGGTGCACCGAGCGCAATTGGGGTGTCTTCGGGCGATTTTGGGTTGGCGTTGGGGTGGCAGAACCTGCTTTGGGGACTGATGGGCGCTTATGCGGCGAGCCTTGTGGATCGGTTTGGACCCATGTGGGTGCTGATGGCGGGTTCGCTGCTGTACGGCCTTGGGATCATCGGCATGCTGACCGTGCCGGGGACGACTTGGACCTACTTTTTCATGGGCCTGATGGTCGGTGGTGGGGTGGCTGCTACAGGCTTTACTATTGTCGCCATGAGCTTCAGCAAACTGGTTGCGCCAGAGCAGCGTTCCTGGGCGCTCGGGCTGGGGACAGCGGCGGCGTCCTTTGGTCAGTTCGCAGTGGGTCTGCCCGCCGGCATTATGATCCAGCAGCTCGGCTGGGATAATGCGCTCTATGTGCTTGCCGGTCTGACTTTCCTCATCATCCCGCTCTCCTTCGCCTTTGCTGGCATCAAGGGGACGGCGATGGAGCGCACCACCGAGGGCAACACACAAGCAGGCAGCGCGGCGGAAGTCTGGTCCGAAGTCCGGTTGGCCTTCCAGCATCGAGGCTACGTCCTGCTGTTCATCGGTTTCTTTGTCTGTGGCTTCCACATTTCCTTTGTCTACATCTACCTACCCAAGTTCCTGATTGATCAGGGCGTGCAGCCGCAGTGGCTCAACGGGTTTGGCGGCATTGGTGCTGTGGCGCTGGCGCTGGTGGGGCTGTTCAACATCGTTGGGGCCTATATCTCCGGCCTGTTCGGCAAATCCGGGCCCCGCAAGTATGGCCTTGCCTTCATTTACGCGGCGCGCGGGGTGGCGATGGCGATATTTATCGTGCTTCCGATCACGCCGATCAGCACGATGATTTTTGCAGCCACCATGGGTATGCTGTGGCTGTCTACCGTGCCACTCACTCAGGGCATGGTCGCGCAGATCGTCGGCGTGCGCTACATGACCACGCTTTATGCCATCGTCTTTATCTCGCATCAGGTCGGCGGGTTTACAGCGACCTTTATGGCGCGGTGGATTGAGAACACGACCGGCGAGCTGACGTGGATGTGGATTGCTGCGATTAGCATTGGTTTCCTCGCGGCAGTCATTCACTGGCCGATCACTGAAGACCCGATCGAGCGCCCTTTGCAGCAGCCGGCAACGGCCTAAGCCCGTCCCGCCATGACCGAACCTGCGGCCTCGCCATCCTCTCCTCAGCCCGATACGGGCCGTAGGCTGGCGCAAAGCGTTGTCGCCTTTTGGGCGCTGCTGGTCGGGGCAGTGGCAATGCTGGCACTGGCGCTGATACTGGCGCTGGTGACGCGTCTGCCGCAGAGCACCAGCGGCACCGTACTCGCGGTGTTCCCTCCGCGGACCCCGGCAGACATCGTCTTCGCTGCCATCGACCAGACCGACGCGCGCGTCATTCGCGCGACGCTGTTCTCCAACGCTTGGATTGTGGAAAGTCAGGCCCCCGACTTTGTGGCGCGGCTACAGAAAGCCGGTGCACTCGGGGCGTGGAAACCCGTGTCTGGCGTGTCATTCGCGGTGGGGGGGTGCGGCTTTGGTGCGATCCTGTCGAACGATCCTGCCTTTAACACCAGCTAATAAGCGGATGGGTCTCAAGATCCAGCGCGCTGGAACCATGCATCGAGCGTCGTAAACCGGCATCCCTGGGCCCGCAGCCCGTCAATGACGCTCGGCAAGGCCTGAACCGAGCGTTCGTGGATCGAGTGCAGCAGCACAATATCCCCCGGGGCGCTCTGCTTCAGCACGTGCTGAACGATGCCATCGGAAGTTTTGATCTTCCAATCCAGACTGTCGTTAGTCCAGTTGACCACTTCCATCCCGTACTCCCGCGCCGTCGCGATGATGCCGGAGTTGTAGTTGCCAAAGGGCGGGCGGTAGAACTTGGGCGCGATGCCAAGGCTGGCGAAGACGTCCATCCCCTTTTTGAAGTCTGCCTTGACGGTTGCAAGGCTCTCCGCGCGCAAGTTCTTGTGGTCCCAAGAGTGGTAGCCAAGCTCATGCCCACGCGCCAAAGCGGTCTTCGTGGTGTTTGGATTGGCCTGCACCTTCTCGCCGAGGAAGAAGAACACGGCCTTTACCCCCTTCTGATCCAGAATGTCATAGATCAAGGCGTCGCGCTGGTGGTGCGGGCCATCGTCGAAGGTAAGCACGCAATCATGCGTTCCGTCGGCGTTCTTGAAACCATCTGGCCCCTGCGTGATCGTGATACCCGGCGCGACATAGCGGTCAAAAGCCCCTGGCACCGTGCGTGTCGATGCGATGCTGGTTGGGTCGAGCGGGGCCTCTGGCTCCTTGGCAACAACGGAGGTACTGATCGGTTTGGTCGCAACCACTGTGCGGGACACCACGGTACCATAGGGACTGCCGCCATAGATGTTGGCTTCCGACTGCGACCGCTGAATCGCGATATACTGGTTCAGCTGGGCCTGGGTCATCATGAAGACGCCTTGCTCCGTGCTGATCGCAAACTTTTGCGCTTCGGGCGCGGCACCCGTATTGAGCGCGCTTTGGTCGAGGATGGGGGAGACCCCCTGCATCAGAACCCGCTCGCCGCTGTCATTGAACTGCTCGGCGGGAACAGCCTGGTCGAGGACTCCGGCGTCCAACCCGTTCGACTCCCCGGACACGCCGCCCACAGACGAGGCACAGGCTGACAAAAACAGCGCTGCAACAGGGGCTAAGAGCGTGAGAATCGGGCGCATTAAGAACCTAAGCGTTAATACCAATGAATGCAGAACCACGAATTCGTGGCGAAAACAACTCCAATCGCTAAAATTGTCGCGAAGTTGGGGTTATACTCTCTCTACCTTTGAGCCCCCTTCAGCGGCCTGATCCGCTGTCGCTGGGGCTGCTCCAGCACGGGGTTTGGAGAGTTTCGAAAGCTTGCGCTGGATGTCGGAAAGGTCTTTGCGGACGTCTTCCAACCGGCGTTCTTTCCGGCGCAGTTCTTTCTCGAACTTGGCGTCTTTCTGGTTTTCCAGCACCAGTCGGCCCATGCGGATTTCGTCTTCCATGGCGTAGCTGAGCGCGCGCTTTCGGGCGAAGGCTTCGGCGAGGCGCGCGCTATAGTCGTCGCGTTCGGCGGTGGAGGCTTCGTCGCGCAGGCCGCGAATACTGGCCCGAATTTCCTGAAACTCTTCCCACAACGCCTGATCGCTGTCCCGCCCGGCGCTGCCGGTTTGCTTCCAGTCAGTCATGACCTGTTCGACGTGTTCATCGAGCGACTTCACCGACGCGCCCACAGGCGGATGGCGCAGGCGATCGAGCAGGGCGCGTTTGCGGAAGCCGTTGGTTTCCCGGCTTTCGTCGAGGCTTTCAAAAAAGCTCTTGCGCGCTTCGTTCAGGGCCTTGCGCGCGTCGCGAACATCGCCGTCGATCCGGTTGGTCTCAGCCGATGCGACCCGGCCAAGGGCCCGCAGCTTGTCCTGTGCTGCTTCTGCCCCGTCAAGTGCGGCTTTGGCAGCGTCTTCCAGTCCGCGCCAGTCCTTGAGCGTGGCGACGGCCTGAGAGGGAAGTGCCTTAGCGGTGTCGAGGTGGGTCTGCGCGTCCTGCGCCAAAGCGCTGATCTGCGTCCGGCGGCGGTCAAGTTCGCGGTCGGCCAGCCATTGCAACTCATCCACCCGCCGACGCAACCTGTCAGTGATATCACGGTGAGCCCCGCCGCCTCGTCGTTCGGTCTCTGCGACGGCTTTTGACAGCGCCCGTAGGGCAGGGCCGTCGGTCAGCGCGGCGCCATCCTGACCCAGTGCATCGAAGCGCGCGTCGAGCGCTGCGGCGTCTTGCTCCAGCGCAGCGCGCGCGGTTTCAGCTTCGCTGGCCAGCGCCCCGATGTCGGCGTCTATCGCCGTGGTCATTTGCTGGAATTGCTTGTCCAGTATCGGATCGTCGGGGCCACCGGCTTTCTGCCACGCCTCCTGCAAGGTTTGAAGGCGAGGGCGCATCTGCGCTCGGTCCTGGCTTGCCATAAGCTCGATCACATCGTCGAGCACGTCCTGACGCTCCGCAGCAAGCAGTTCAGGCTGTTCAGCCGCCATAATCAGGCGCCGCTGTGCCGTTTCCAGCGCGGCAGCGTAGCGGCGTTCGAGAACGGTATCGTGCACGGCCCCGGCAGACCCCGCATTGGCCCATTCCGCTGATACAGCGGCCATAGTCTCCGGCAGGCTCGATGGCGTCGCTGCGCTGAGAGCTTCGAGCCGTGCAATGATGGAGCGCTTGCGGTCCCATTGAGCTTGAGTCTGACCTTCCAAGTTGGCTTCAAGCGCGGCAAAGCGTTGTTCCAACCCCGCAACATCGCCCAGCCCCGGCGCATCCCGCAGATCCGACCGCAGCGCAGCGATCTCCTGCTCCAGCGCTGCAAGGTCCGGCGCGGGCCTAGCGAGGTGGTTTTGCAGCGCATCCAGCGCCGCTTCGCGTTGGGTATAGAGCTCGCTGGCAGCGGCAAGCGCGGCAGACTTGGAGCCCTTTGCCGCGCGCGCAACGATCCGGCCACCGTCAGTCAGTCGAACGTTTCCGGCTTTATCGACAAAGGCGATATCCGCGCCCGGCGCGGCGGTCTTTGCCGCAGCATCGCGGGCTTTGTTTCCGCCACCGCCCGCCGTTCCGCCCCCCGAAACCGGAGCCCCCCGCTTGCGCTTGTCGCGCCGGCGTTGGTTGGCGCGGTCCTCCGCTGCGTGTGGGTTACGCTGAGGCGCAAGGAACCACCGCCAAACGGCCACAAAAGGAGACAGAATGCCTGCTGACGATCGACGTGACTTCACTTTGTGCCTGCTCCCACCCGAACGATTGCACGAAACTAGATTGATCTTTATCTAATCTTACACGGATTGCCCCGCCGCCGCGCGCCTAAAAAAGCGGCGATGCGGGAGGCGTCGATGAGGAAGGAAGACCATGGTTCAGCTTTTGCGCCTTTGGCAGGGCTTAGGTGCGGGTTTGGCGCTGTTGATCGGCGGCGGACTGGCGGCGCCGGTTCTTGCGCAGACGCCAAAGGGGCAGGGCGCAGGGGCTGACCTTACCATTGCGACTTGGGGGGGCTTCTATCAGCGTGCGCAGACCCAAGTGCTGGCTGAACGCTTTGGCTTCCAGTCAGGAAAAAGCGTCGCTGTCGTCACTTTCACGGGCCAACCCGACGAAGTGCGGCAGCGGGTTGATGCCTATCGTTCCAGTGGGCAGCCTCTGGGCTGGGACGTGCTGGATTTGGAGCGCTCGGATGCTGAGCAGCTGTGCTTCGAAGGCGTTCTGCGACCGCTCGATTTAGTCCGCATGGGGTTGGGAGATGCAGAGAACGACTTTGTGCACGGCGGGATTGGTCTTTGTTGGGTCGGGAACGTTGTGTGGTCGCAGAGCTTTGCCTTTGATCGACGGCTTTACAGCGGTGCTGAGCCCTTTGCGCTGGCAGATGCTTTTGACACGCTGCTGTTTCCCGGTCGCCGTGTCCTGACGCATTCGGCTCAGGGATTGATGGAACTGGCGCTGCTCTCAGACGGCGTGTCGCCTGAGCAGGTCTATGAGGTGCTGGGAACGCCCGCGGGGGTGACGCAAGCGGTCGCGGTGCTGAACTTAATCCGGAATGACACGCACTTTGTCGATACGCCTGCTGATGCCTTTAATGAGCTGCAAACCGGTCGAGCGGCTATGGCAATGATTCATCACTTTGAGGCACTGCGTGCAGCGCGTGCGGGTCAGCCCTTCATCGGCTTCATTTGGGACAATCACGTGGTGGATATGGACGTGTTCGCCGTCCCATCTGGCGCTGGCAATCCGACACTGGCCATGGAGTTTATCGCCAATGTCTCCCGTGCTGCGTATCAGTCTGCCATGGCGACGGTGACGGGATACGGCCCCGCGCGGCTCTCTGCAGCACAAGCTGCACGGGAGGATTTGCGTGCTTGGCTTCCGACGGCTCCCGCTGCGATCCCGCACGCGCTGTTGTTCGATGCAGCCTTCTGGACCTCGCCCGAAGGGATTAGCGCGCAAGCCGCCTTTGATGGCTGGCGCTTGTCGATCGAGTAGCGTGGCCGCTCAGCCGTCAAAGACCCCCATAGCCCCAAGCCCCCAGGCGATCAGTCCAGCGAGGATAACGCCGAGGAAGATGAGCACCATGACCTTCCACACAGACGTGGGCCGCTCACCCTGAACTTCACCTGTCCGCGCATTGACCACGAAGCGGTAAACCCGGTCCTTCCATCGGAAGGCGGAGAGGTACGTGGGGAGCAGGACGTGCTTGAAGGTGGTGTCGTCGTACTGGGTTTCGAGCCGCGTAATCTTCTGATGATCGCCGCCGATAGACCGGCGCACGTCGCGCTCAATGACCCGGCGCATGATCTGCTTGGCCTCGGTAAAGCCCTCAGCGAGCGGGACCTGATAGGCTTCGGAGATGTAACCGGCGAGATATTCGTCCGCGTAGGGGCGCTGGTTTTCCAGATCCCAAGGCGACAGCCGCGAGAGGTAGACCGACGGCAGAGAGTGTGAGGATGGCACCAGCACGTCGTCAAACACCCGCGCCACCCGCCCACTCACCGGCGTCCACCGAATGCGCGTTTCCGTCCGCCGATTTTCGCCACTGCCGACCGTGACCGTGTAGTTGACCCCGCGCATTCCATTGTAGCGAGACGCCGTGTCCGCGTCGTAGGTCCAGTAAGGCAGGAACACGCCTTTGAACGTGTCATCTGCTGTCGTGTGGCGGCGCATGGCCTCGGGCGCCAGCCAGGAGCGGCGCAGCCATCGTACCGTCGCCAGCCGCGCATCCCGCGCCGTCAGCTTGAAGGGCAGCAGCGCATCGGGGGTCAGGCGTCGGACCTGCATCGGATCAACGACCACCGGCACCGCGCAAAACGGGCAGCGGCCGGCAGTTTCGTTCTTGGCCAGCGTAAATTCTGCCGCGCAACTGTCGCACTTCACCGCCGCCACGTGCTCAACCGCGTGCTGGCCTTCAAGGTCCGCAAGAGCAGCGTCGAGGTCGTTCTCGACGACTTCAATCCCGGTATCCTCGATCGGGTTTTCGTGGCCACAGTAGTCACAAACCAGCGCTTCTGCGCCCGGCTTGAACGCCAGCAGGGCGCCGCAGTTCTCGCAGGGATAGTCCTGCCGATCCAAAGGCTGCTGTTCAGTGTTCATGTCGGTGGCCATAAGAATATCCCCGTTGATTCTGATGGAGTGCGTGTGGGCGCGCCGTGGTCAAAAAAGGGAGCGCGTGGCCCCCTTTGTAGCATGAAGTCAGAGCGGCGGTGGTGCCTCTGGCACCGGCGGTGGTGTCGCAGCAAACAACCGCGACAGCGCAGGAACGTCCTGCGCCCGCGTCCATGCTGCCATCCCCGCGGCCCAAACCAGCGAGTCCGGGTTCAAGCGCCCGGCTTGCACTTCGTCGTGCAGGGCGTGACCCTGAAACGGCCCGGTCTGCGCGCCGTTAACCGCGACGTAGTAGGACGGCTCAGAGGGTAGGGGTGGCGGGGCTGCGGCCGCAGCGGGTGACGCGCTGCCCGTGGGGGAGAAAGCGGCGGCCATCTGCTGTGCCATCGCCATGCCCATCCCCATGCCCGCGCCAGTGGCAGCGGCTGAGCCACCTTCACCGCCTGCTGTCAGAGACTCAGCAGCCTGAAACTGCATGTACTTGTTCAAATCCCCGATCACACCCATCGAGGAGCGCTTGTCCAGCGCTTCTTCCACGTTTGGCGGCAGGGAAATGTTTTCGATCAGCAGCTTTTGCAGGTCGAGGCCATAGGCGGCAAAGTCCGGCGCGACGAGGCTGGTGAGGAAGTCCCCCAGTTCCATGTAATTCGCAGCCAGATCCAGCGCCGGGATCCGCGACTTGCCCAGGCCGACAGCCACCCGGCTGACGATGAGGTTGCGTAATTGGTTGCTGACGTCCTCAACCGAAAAGCGGCCATCGGTGCCAACGACTTCGCGCAGGAACTCCACCGGGTCCGCAACCCGGATTTCATACGTCCCAAAGGCCCGCAGGCGCACCGGACCAAACTCCGCATCGCGCAGCATGATCGGGTTCTTCGTTCCCCATTTGAGGTCAGAAAACCGCTTTGTGTTGATGAAGTACACTTCGCACTTAAACGGGCTCTTGAAGCCGTATTTCCATGATTGCAACGTGCTCAGGATCGGCAGGTTTGCCGTCTCGAGCTGCCACAATCCGGGGTCAAAGACGTCGGCGACTTCGCCCTCGTTAACCATGACCGCAACTTGACCTTCGCGCACGGTGAGCATGGCCCCGTACTTGATCTCGTTACCCTGCCGCTGGAAGCGATAGACCATGGTGTCGTTGCTGTCGTCGGTCCATTCGATGACATCGACGAACTGACCGCCGAAAATTCCGAATGCCATAACTGGTCGTCTCCTTTGTTTCTCTTCGTCGTTACGCCTTGTGGGGTTAGTTGGCGTCAACGGCGGTTTGGCCAGCCTCAATGGCGGCCGCAGAGGCGGACTTGAGCACCGCTTTCAGATCATTCTCCATGGATTGCATGGCGACAACCGCTTCTGCCCGCTTTTTCTTCGCTTCGTCAGCGATTGCGAGGGAATCGTTGATCGCGCCGATCAGGCTGTCGTTGGCTTCTTGCACGGTCTCGATATCAAAGACCCCACGCTCGATCTGCTCCCGCACTTGGGCGTTGCCGGTGCGGAGGTTGTCGGCGTTGGCCTTGAGCAGGTCGTTGGTCAGATCCTGCGCGGCCTCTACCGCTTTCCCGGTCTTGGCCATATTGTGGATCGCGATCGCCTGCGCAAGTTGTTGCTGCCACAGCGGCTTGGTGTTGACGACGATGGAGTTGATCTTGTTCACCAGCGCCTTGTCGTTTTCCTGCACCAGCCGGATCGACGGCAGGGACTGCATGGTTACCTGACGGGTCAGCTGCAGGTCATGGACTCGGCGTTCGAGGTCGTCACGGGCCGAGCGTAGATCGCGCACCGCCTGCGCATCCAACATTTCGCCGCTGGCCTCCGCTTTGGCTTCCAGAGCCGGGATTTCTTCGCTGTCGAGCAGGGCCAGCTTTTTCTCGCCCGCGTCGATCCATAGTTCGAGGTCGTGGAAGTACTCGAGGTTGGCGTCATAGAGCTTATCGAGTTTCTCGATGTCGGTGAGCATGACCGTCTTTTGCTTTTCGAGATCGATCTCGATCTGGTCCACCTGACTTTGCACCGTGTCGAACTTCGACTTGAAGCGCACGAAGTTGTCCTGTCCCGCGTCGAACAGCCGCGCGAAGAAGTTCGGCTTGCGGTTGGGGTCGAGCGAGCGGGCGTCAAAGCCCTTGAGCGCAGAAATCATGTTGGTCAGCGCATCTCCTGCCGGACCCACATCTTTGTTGCGGACACCGTCCAGCATGCTTGAGGAAACCGTCGTCAGTTCCTGCTGGGCTTTCGAGCCAAAGAAGATGATTGAGTTGGTGTCGCTCATATCCAGCTCGGACATGTACTTGTCCACCATGGCCTGGTTGGTTGGGTCATCGTGGTCGATGGGCACGAGTTCCGTGTTGGTGACGGACCCGTCCTCTGCGACGTCAGGGAAAATGACTTCTGCGATGGCGGTTTCAGTTTTGGTGGCCATGGGAATGTTTCCTTTTGATGAGCAGTAGGAGGGCAGGCGTGATCTAGAGGCCCTCGCGCTCCATTTGTTTGCGCAGCACGTCGAGTTGGACTTCGAGGTCGATGGAATCTTCCGCGTCCAAGCGCTGCTTTTGATCGTGGAATGCCGTCTCGATCACATCGAGGGTGGCATTGAAGTCGGTACGGTGCGCGTCGGCCTTTCCCCTAGCCTCCGCCTCGGCAAACTGCTCCACAGAGGTTGCAGCCCGTTCGAGGTAGGTGGCCATAAACCGGCGCGCGCGACGGATGTCGCCCGGGTCGGCAAGAATACCTTCCAAGACGCCTTCCGCATGGTCGGCGATGCGGGTCACTTGTTTCTGATCCGCTGTGGATGAGAGCCGCGCTCCGCCAGCGCGCATGCGCTTGACGTAGTCGTGGGCCTCGGCGAGCTGTTTACGCAGCTGCGCCATATCGATCCCAGCGACTTTGGCCGGGCCTTTGGCGTCTGCTACGCCGGTTGCGGTGAAGAGCGCCAGCCCCAGACCCAAACCGCCAAAGGCCGCAACACCCAGCGCTTGAAGCAGCCCCGCCGGACCGGCCAGACTGGCCAGAAACAGCGCCAGCGCCAGCGCAATCCAACCGGCACCCAGGACCGGGCCCGGCGCGTTCAGCGCCGCTTCGACCCCGCCCGACCGCCGCACGGACAGCCCCCGCCGAATCAATCCGATTCCTGCAAGCTGCAAAGCGACAGCACCCAGCAGCACCAGGGCAGCGTCGATGTCTATCAGCACTGTTTTGACGATCAGCGCGAAGATCATCACCGGCAGCGGCAAGGCCACCAGCCAGCGGGTCACTCCGGGCCGCAGCCCGACCGATGCGCGCACGGGTGCGTAAGAGGGTTCGGCGTAGGCGCCGGCTTTCATGGATTTGGATGAGACGCGTTTGCCCTGGGACATGGCCTAGACCACCGTCCCGAACAGCGCTGCAAAGGCCGTGACGACGGCCAGAATCACGTAGAGCGCAAGGCCAAGATTTCTGAGTGTTGGCGCGTTCAAGGCCAAGCCTCCTCCTTGGATGAGATTGATCCCGTAAGCAGCTTTTTAAATCAGCATTGAAACCGCCGATTGCAAGGGGAATTTCTCATTTTGGGGGCTGAGAGCGGCTTTAGATGCCCCAGATAAAGGCAATCAAGGGGGTTCCAATGGCGACAATAACGATCTCCAGCGGTAAGCCCATGCGCCAATAATCGCCAAAGCGATAGCCTCCCGGACCCATAACCAGCAGATTATTTTGATGCCCTATCGGGGTCAGGAAGGCACAGGAAGCACCCAGTGCGACGGCCATCAGAAAGGCATCCTGGGAGGAGCCGATTTCATTCGCGACTGTCGCCGCAATCGGGGCCATGACCACCGCCGTCGCCGCATTGTTCATGATGTCCGAGAGCGTCATGGTTACGACCATGATGATAGCAAGCAGGATCAGCGGCCCAAACGATCCGGCGGTCGAAACCACGCTTTCAGCGATTAACGCTGTTGCCCCTGTTTTCTCCAGCGCGTCACCCAAGGGGATCATAGCGCCGAGCAGAATGATGATCGGCCAGTCGATAGACTGGTACAGCTTCTGTGGGTCGATCCGCCCACTGAGCAGCATGCCGACAACAGCGGCGGCAAAGGCAATCGCGACCGGCACGCCGAGAAGTGCCGTCGCACCAATCGCCAGCGCGAACAGCCCCAGTGGCATCCAGTCTTCCCGCTGGTTCTGCCCCAGCATCAGCGCCCGCTGCGCCAGTGGCACGGCGCCCAGATCGTTGATTGTATCCGGCAGGGTGGAGCGTTCCCCCTGCAGCAGCAGGACGTCACCCGCGCGCAGCCGGACGCGGCCAATGCGCTCTTGAATCGGCGTACCTTCGCGCGCGATGGCGAGCAGGTTGGCGCCATACTTCCGGCGCAGATAGAGGCTCCGCGGCGAGCGTCCTTCGACGCGGGAGCCGGGCAGCACCACCGCTTCCATCAGCGCAACATGCTCAGAGCTCATGTGCTCTTCAACAAACTCGTTCGCGCCCTCCAACTCCAGCTTTTGCGCAGCGAGGAAGTCTTGCAGGATGTTTGGCCCCGCTTGGACCATGAGGATATCGCCCTTGCGGATGTGGCGCAGACGCAGGTTACCGAACAGCTTGGTCGCCCCCCGGATGATTCCCACCACCTGAATGCCGCCATCCGATAGGGCTTCGAGGCGGAAAATCTGTTCGTTGATCAGTGGGTGATCTTCCGGGACCAGGATCTCGGTCACGTAGTCTTTGATCTCAAAGTGTGGCGTTTCACCCTGCGGCGGGGTGCGCTTGGATGGGATCAGACGCCAGCCAATCAGCAGCAGGAACACCAGCCCTACGAAAGCAAGTACGCCGCCCACAGGCGAAAAGGCAAACAGGCCAAAGGGCTCGCCTGTGATCTGCTCGCGGTAGTTGGAAACAATGATGTTCGGCGGTGTCCCGATCAGCGTCGTCAGACCGCCCAGAATGGTCCCGAACGATAGCGGCATGAGGATCTGACTGGGTCGCTTCGACAGCGAAATCGCCACTGGCATCAGCAGCGCCAGCGCGCCGACGTTGTTCATGAAGCCCGACAGCAAAGCCGCGATGCCCGTCAGCATGGCCATGAACAGCAGAGGCCGGTCTGAAACGCTTTCCAGCGGCCCTGCCAGCCGATCGATGACGCCGCTCTCCTGAATGGTGCGGGAGATGACGAGGACCAGGGCGACGGTGATGACGGCACTCTGGGAAAAGCCCATGAATGCGTCGTCAGATTTCACCACTCCGACCAGCACGGCCGCAACAAGGGCCGTCAACGCCACAACATCGTAACGAACCCGACCCCAGACAAAAGAGATCATGGTCAGCCCAAAAATCGCGAAAATGATGGCCTGATTAACGGTGAGGATGGCGGTATCGGTTTGCATGGCGTGTAGATAGGAGGAATTGACGGGCAAAGCGAGGCTTTGTGTTCATAGCCGACACGCTGAAAAGCAAGGAAATGCATGATTGCAGCCCATGCTGAACCGACCTATAAGCGGCATTCTGAATGCCACGCGGCGAGAACGGCGCAGGCATCGAGCGCGGAGAGGTGGCCGAGCGGCTGAAGGCGCTCCCCTGCTAAGGGAGTATACGGGAGACCGTATCGTGGGTTCGAATCCCATCCTCTCCGCCACTCCCATGGGCCAGCACTTCGATGAAGATCTGCGGGTGAAAGGCGCGCGTTAGGGCGTCTTTGCTTGGGCGGAGGCGGCGAGGGCATCTCGGCCTTGCAGTTTGCCGGAAAGCATGAGGATGCAAGCGATGACCGCCCACGTCACGCCAAGGATTAGCATGCACATGGTAATCGATATGGCATCAGCGATGAAGCCGACCAGCGGTGGACCAAATAGGAAGCCGGCGAAGGCGATGAGGTTGACGTCACCGACTGCTGCTACCGGGTTTTCTGTTTCTTCTCGTGAGGCAATCCCGAACAGGACCGGCACAAAGTTGGCGCTGAAGAAGCCAAAGACGCCAAAGCCTGCGACGATCAGGAAGGGGTTGCCGGTCAAGGTCACGGCGATAAAGACCACGCAGCCCAGCAGCATGCCCCAGCCCGCCACCCACACTTCACCCAGCCGGTCAAACAGCCGTTCGCCGATCAGCCGCGCGACGATCTCTGTGAGGTTAAAGGCCATGATCCCGGTCCCCCCGTAGGCGATGGCAAGGCCGAGGTCTCGGGTCAGCCAAAGCGCGGACCAGTCGAGCACAATACTGATTGTCGCCATGGAAAGCGCCGCAAGCCCTCCGAGGAAGAGGACGTTTTGGCTCGGTACGCCGATGCCCGGGCTTTTGATGAGGTCAAAGGTTACAGGCGCGAGGACCGTGATGAAAACGAGCACGCCCGCCGCAAGCGTTACTGCGAACAGGGTAAGGAACACCAGTGTTGGCGGAAGGTTCAGCGCCTGAGACACCAACCCAGCCAGAAGCCCGGCCAGTGAGCCAACGGAGAACGAGGCCCAGTGCTGCGGCATCAGGCGGCGTGATGACATGGCCTCCGCTTGCGTGACGGCAGCCAACGTTGCGGGTTGGATCACGCCAAAGCACAGGCTGAACGGTGCAGCCAGTGCGATGAACCAAAAGTACGACGGCGAGAGCACCCACGCGAGCAGCGCAAAGGCAAAAGCAGCAACCCCCAAGCCCATCACTCGGGGTCCGAACCGGGGGAGTAGTAGGTGACTGGTTACGAGCATGGAAATCAGACTTCCAACGCCAAAAACCATCAGCGCGAAGCCAAAGGCGCTGTACCGAATATCAAGAAGCTCGACCTTCCACGGGATATAAGAAAGCCAGCATCCATAACTCAAGAGGCAAACGAATATCGACAGGCGGCAGGCGAGGATCATGCGTTCAACCATGATTTCAATCCTCGTTGTCTAATCAAACTGGCGAAGGGTCAGCCTAAGCGCATCCGTGTGTACATTGAAGATGAAGACCGCAAGCAAAGCCTCTCAAAAGAAAAAAGACGCACCGCTACTTCATTCAAATTTCTGTAATGAACAAAAGTTACGTCTAAACGTGTCAGTTTTGTTAAGCCTGAGTGACAGTGACTGATCAACGACTTGCTCAGGTCGAGCCTGAAAGAGAGATTGTTGGTCTTTCAGCCCCGGTTTGCGGTGGGGACCGGCCGTTTATGGCGAGAAGGGAGACGCACGAAATGCGAATGATGGGTATCATTACTGTGAACAACAGCGACATGACCGCCAATGACTGGATCGAACATCATCGTGGCATGCAAAAGTTTACAGCAGCCTTCACGAAGGGCGAACAGTTTGCGGCGTTGAATGACCAGCAAGCGATCATTACGTTCGAAATTGACGAAGCCGACCTTCCCCAGATGGAGGAGCACGTTCGACGGCCCGAGAGCATCGCTTTTGACACCAAGGCTCAGATCACCGTGCAGTCTTTCATCTGTGAGCTTCTCGACTAGAACTCGCAGGCGCAGACAATCTCCTTGTCAGGGGCTTACATCATCAATCGTCAACATAACGAGCCATCATCAGGCGCGAGAGGACACGAGTCATGACAGTTTACGCCATCAACGGGCTCGGCCGGATTGGCAAGCTTGCACTCAAACCGCTGATTGAGTCAGGTGCTGAAATCGCGTGGATCAACGATGCCGTGGGTGACGCGGCGATGCATGCGCACTTGCTGGAGTTCGATACGGTCCATGGACGCTGGGACGCGACCTTCACCCACGACAGCGACAGTCTGAGCATCAATGACGATCGCCTGCCATTCATTGGCACGCGAGACCTGAGCGCTCTGCCGCTGGAAGGGGTCGATGTGGTGATTGACTGCACGGGTGTGTTCAAGACGGAGGCGGCGCTCGCGCCTTACTTCGCGGCGGGTGTGAAAAAGGTCGTGGTAAGCGCACCAGTCAAAGACGGTCCAACGGCGAATATCGTCTACGGGGTGAACGATGACACTTACGATGCGCCCAAGCACCAGATTGTGACAGCCGCATCCTGCACCACCAACTGTCTCGCGCCTGTGGTCAAGGTGATCCACGAAGGGCTTGGCATTCGCCATGGGTCTATCACCACGATCCACGACGTCACCAACACTCAAACGATTGTCGATCGCCCGGCCAAAGACCTGCGCCGCGCGCGGTCTGCGCTGAATTCGCTGATCCCGACCACGACTGGCAGTGCAACAGCAATAACGCTGATCTATCCTGAGTTAACCGGCAAGCTGAACGGTCACGCGGTCCGCGTGCCGCTGCTGAATGCGTCGATCACCGACTGCGTTTTTGAAGTCGAGCGCGCGACGACGGCAGAAGAAGTCAACGCCTTGTTCAAGGCCGCTGCCGACGGCGCGCTTGCTGGCATTCTGGGCTATGAGGAACGGCCGCTGGTTTCTGCTGACTACACCAACGATACGCGGTCCTCGATCATCGACGCGCTGTCCACGCTGGTGGTCAACGGGACGCAGGTTAAGGTCTACGCGTGGTACGACAACGAAATGGGCTACGCGCATCGGTTGGTCGACGTGGCGCGGATGGTCGGGGCGTCGCTGTGAGTCAGGGGCCGCACAAGATGACGGCTCTAGGGGGGTATATCGCTGTCACGGCGGCCTATTGGGCCTTCATGCTGACCGATGGCGCGCTGCGGATGCTGGTCTTGCTGCATTTTCACACGCTGGGCTTTTCGCCGGTGCAGTTGGCCTATCTTTTCCTTCTCTATGAACTTGCGGGCGTGGTGACGAACCTGTGCGCCGGTTGGATCGCGGCGCGGTTTGGGTTGATCCTGACACTTTTTGCCGGACTGGCGCTTCAGGTGGCGGCGTTGCTGGCGCTATCACGGCTGGATCCGGGCTGGGCTATTGGCGTGTCAGTTGTGTTCGTCATGCTGGTTCAGGGGGCCAGTGGCGTCGCCAAAGACCTCGCCAAGATGTCGTCCAAGTCCGCCGTGAAGCGGCTAGCGCCTGACAACAACGGCGGGCTGTTCCGCTGGGTGGCGGTGCTGACGGGCTCAAAGAACGCGGTCAAGGGCGCAGGCTTTTTGCTGGGTGCCGTTCTCTTGGGAAGCTTTGGATTTGTCGGGGCCGTGCTGGGCATGGCGTTGGTGCTGATGGTGATCCTGCTTGCGCTGCTGGTGGCGTTGCCGCCGTGGCGGGCAGGGGTACTCTCGGCGGGGCGTCCACAGGCAAAGTTCTCTGACGTCTTCTCCCGATCACGCAACATCAACTGGCTCAGTGGCGCGCGCGTGTTTCTTTTTGGTGCGCGGGACGTGTGGTTTGTGGTGGGGATCCCGATCTATTTCTACGCTGTTCTCTCTGATGGTACCGAAGCGGCGAACCGCACGGCGTTCTTTCTGATCGGCGGCTTCATGGCGGCATGGATCATCCTCTACGGCTTGGTTCAGGCGTCGGCGCCACGGCTCCTGCGGGCTGAGACAAGCGCAGAAGCGGCGCTGGTGGGAAGCGCGCGCACTTGGGCCTGGGCGCTCTGCGTCGTGCCGGCGGTGCTGGCGCTGGCGGCCTTTGCGCTACCGGTGGCGCACCCGGTGTTGACGGCGGCATTGGTTGCCGGGCTGCTCGTGTTTGGCGGGGTCTTCGCTGTGAATTCGTCGCTGCACTCTTTCCTCGTCCTGCGCTTTTCCCGATCCGAAGACGTCACCATGGATGTTGGCTTCTATTATATGGCGAACGCGGGGGGGCGTCTGTTGGGGACGGCGTTGTCCGGGCTGACGTATCAAGTGGGCGGCCTCGGGTTGATGCTGGCGACAGCGGCGGTCATGGTTGGTCTGTCAGCGCTTGCGGCTGGTCGGCTCAGGGTTGAACCCGCGCCCGATCGGTCGAGCCCCGCTTGATCAACCGGGCGGGCAGGCGGTGATCAGCCGGGCGGACGCCCTCGTTGACCCACCGGGCCAGAGCTTCCGCCGTTCCCACGCCCATTTCGTAAACAGACAGGTCGATGGTGGTCAGGGAAGGCGACAGGTGCTCGGTCAGGGGTAGGCCCTCCATCCCCATGATCGACACTTCGCGTGGGATGCTCAACCCCTGGCGCTGCGCCTCGAACAAGGCGCCCATGGCGAGCACGTCGGAGAAGCACAGATAGCCGGTGCACTCGGGATGGCTCTGACGCACCCGCTGCACGGCACGGCAGCCGCCCTCCACGTCGATGGGTTCCTCGAAATAGCTCAAACGCACCGGTAAGGCAGTTTCGGCAATCGCCTCCAACCGGGCGCGTGTGCGGTCGTTGTTGAGTGTGAGTCCGTGGATGATCGCAATGTCCCGGTGTCCCAGATCAAACAGGTGAGAGAGCGCCATGGTGACCGCTTCAGCGTTGTCGTAACCCACCGTGGGAAAGGTGAAACCCGGTTGAGCGTAAGAAATCGCCACAATAGGCAGCCGCTCCCGCTCAATCAGGGATAGGAACTCCGGCGAATGGGTCACGCCCGAGACCACCAGCCCCTCAGCGCCAATGTTCAGCAACTCCTTGGCCTTGCGCAATTCGACGATCGGGTCGTCATCGGTCGCTGAGACCACCAAGGATAAATCCGCGGCGGCCAGCTTACCTTCGAGGCCATCGAGAAAGCGCGCGAAAATGGCGTTGTCCATGGTCGGTGTCAGCGCCCCTACGATCCGCGTGCGGCCGGAGTTGATAGCTCGCGCGGCAGCGCTGGGACGAAAGCGCAGGTCTTCGATCACTTGCTGTACGCGTTCCCGCGTGGTCTCGGCGACTTGCTTTGGCGTGTTCATCACGCGCGAAACGGTGGCTACAGAGACCCCTGCGGCTTTGGCAACGTCGCGAAGGTTAGCGCGCTTGGATGGCTCAGCGTTGTTCATCGGCGATCAGGCTACTCTCTTGTCAGCGCTCGCGTAACCCGGCAATTCGCGGGTCTTCGATAGAGGAGCCCCCAGCTTTGGTTGAAATTCTGATTGACTCACCTTCTATGATGCATTGAGAATGTAACTAGTTTCAAGACCGTATGTAACCGGTTACATGACTCTGGCTTGGGAAGTGATGAATGATTGCACCTGACGTTCTGATGACGTTCGACAACGTTGGTTATGCAGCCAGAGGGCGAGCCTTTGCTGGCTTCCCTCGGCACGCCAACCATAGTGCTGCAATTGTTGAACCCCACGGCGTCGAAATGTTCTCCCTGTCCTCGGGCGATCTGGTCCAGATCGAGTCAGCGGCTCCTCCCGCTGTGATCTGGATTGTCGCTGTGGGGCGAGAGGGGGAGGATGCGGCGGCGTCGCTGGGGTTACCGGGCGGGGAGACGCTGGACGTAGCGTCGATGCCTGAAGGCGCGCTTCACGGGTGGCTCCGCGCTCATGGCCTGAGCGCTGACCGCAAGTTGCCCGCGACCCGTGCGGCTGTGCCGGGCGAACCGTTGGTTTTGAAGGCTCAAGCAGACAGCACCCTTTGGCTGGTCAACGCGGTAGAGACCAACGCCCTGATCGAGGGGCAGAGCTTCGGCTCCTTCACTGTCACCCATAGCCGCCAAAATGCTCGTGATGCTTTCCCTACGCCTCTTGGTCACGTTGTTGAAGAGATCTTCGTGCCCCGCGGTACGGCGAAGGCCTATGAGCTGAGAGCCGGGCAAAAGGTCCAGATCATCGACCTCGAAGGCCAGCAATGCTCGGATTTTCAGGCCGCTTCCGCCCGCGCTCTGCACGGCGGTAAGGAGCGGTTCATCGACAGCACCGCGACCCGCTCGATGGTCCGCCACGCCTATCCCGCGCCGGGCCTGCTCGACAAGTTTTACGACGTGGATATGGAGCCGCTGTTGCGGGTCGTCCGAGACACCTGTGGCCGGCACGATACGTTTGGCCTCGCCTGCACCGCGCGAGGCTATGAGGAGCGCGGCTTTCCCGGTCACGTCAGCTGTTCCGACAACATTTCCCATGCGCTCGATCCATTCGGTGTCGAGCGGCGGCCGGCCTGGCCAGCCATCAATCTGTTCTGGAACACGTGGCTGGGCGCCAATCACCAGATCATGACCGAAGAAAGCTGGTCCCGGCCCGGCGACTACATCGTGATGGAGGCCATGCAGGATCTGGTGGGCGTCTCCACCGCTTGCCCCGACGACATCGACCCCATCAACGGCTGGAACCCGACCGACATCCTCGTGCGCATCTATGGAGAGAAGGAGCGCATTTCGAGGGCTATCGGGTATCGCGAAAAGGAGGATTCGCCGATGCTGACTTCAGAGGAGTCCGCCTTTCATCCGCGTCTGTCCTCGTTGACGGAGCATTTCGCACCGGCGCGGGACCTATGGGCACCGGTGAGCTTTCCCACCCACGGCACGCTGGGCGAATACTGGGCCTGCCGGGAGGCGGTTACGGTTCAGGATATGAGCGGCTTGCGCAAATTCGACATCATCGGACCGGACGCCGAAGCCCTGCTGCAACTCGCGACGACCCGAAACGTGTCCAAACTCGCCGTTTGGCGGGGGCAGTACACGCTGATGTGCGACGAGACTGGCTCGGTCATTGACGATGGCACGCTGTTCCGCATGGCCCCCGACCTGTTCCGCTGGTGCTGCGGCACGGAAGAGAGCGGGAGAGCGCTGCAGGAGCTGGCTGCACAGCACAGCATGCAGGTTCGCATCAACGGCATGCGCAATGCCTTACCCAACCTGGCCATTCAGGGGCCCAAGTCGCGCGACCTGCTGCGGCGCATCTGCTTCACCCAGCCCCATGTCCCAGCGCTCGATCACCTGAAGTGGTTCGGGGCAACGGTGGCGCGGCTTCACAACCGTGACGGCGTGCCCTTCATGATCGCCCGGTCGGGTTACACCGGTGAGCTCGGGTACGAGGTCTTTTGCGCCAAGGCGGATGCCGTCGCGCTGTGGGACGCGATTATGGAGGCAGGTGACGATCTGGGGGTGGTGCCCATGGGATCGGCAGCGCTGAACATCATTCGCATCGAAGCCGGTCTGCCGGCCGCTGATGCCGAGTTTGCACCCGGCGTGAACGCTTTCGAAGCCGGGCTTAGCTTCGCGGTTGATCTGACCAAGTCCGCCTTCGTCGGCAAAGCCGCGCTGGAGCGGTCCAAGGCGCATCAAGCCAAAGCGCTCAAGGGCCTTGTTTTCGACTGTAACGACCTCCCCGCCCATGGCGCGCCCGTCTTTAGCGGCGAACGTCAGATCGGGGTCATCACGTCGGCGACCCGCTCGCCGTCGCTGGAAACCACCATCGCGATTGCGCGTCTGGCGGTTGAATTCGCCGAGGACGACACGGCCCTCGAAGTAGGTCAGCTCGACGGACGCATGAAGCGGCTGTCGGCGCGGGTCGTTCCCATTCCTTTCATCGATCCACAAAGAACGAGAGCGCGCGCATGACCAAGGCTGTCGTAGAGCTCACCAACGTCTGGAAGATCTTTGGCGACAAAGCCGACGCTGCAATGAAAGCCGTGCTGGAGCGCGGCTTGAGCAAGTCGGACGTGTTGTCAGAGTTCGAGGCCGTTGTTGGCGTTAAAGATGCAACTTTCAGCGTCAACGAAGGTGAGATTTTCTGCCTCATGGGCCTGTCCGGTTCGGGCAAGTCTACCCTTGTCCGGCACGTGAACCGGCTGATCGAACCGACCTCGGGTTCGATCAAGATCGGCGGGGTGGATGTGGGTTCTTTGAATGACGAAGACCTGCGTGCGTTGCGGGCCGAGACCATCGGCATGGTGTTTCAGAACATGGCGCTGCTGCCGCATCGAACCGTGCGCGACAACGTTGCCTTTGCGCTGGAACTGCGCGGCATGGATACCTTCCGCCGCCGTCAACTCGCAGATCGGGCCATCGCAACCGTCTCGCTGGACGGCTACGCGGACCGGATGCCGAACGAGCTTTCCGGTGGCATGCAGCAGCGGGTTGGACTGGCCCGTGCGCTGGCTGCGGACCCGGATATTCTGCTCATGGATGAACCGTTCTCAGCGCTGGACCCGCTGATCCGACGAGGCTTGCAGGACGAGTTTCTGGAGCTGTCGCAGTCGATGAACAAAACCACGCTGTTCATCACCCACGACCTCGATGAAGCCATCCGCATGGGCACCCGGATCGGGATCATGAAGGACGGCGAGATTGTTCAGATCGGCACGCCGGAAGAGATCGTGACTCACCCTGCCGATGACTACGTAGCGGACTTCGTTGCAGGCATTTCCAAGCTCAAGCTCATCTACGCGCACACGGTCATGACGCCGATCGCCGCCTACACCGCCGCCGGTAACTCCTTGCCCCCGGCCGAGAGCTGTCCGACCGCGCAACCCGAAGACAATCTCGACGTTCTGGTGAGCGTCTCCGTGGATCAGGAGAACCCCATCCTGATCATGAGCGACGGCGCGCCGGTGGGCGTGGTGACAAAAGACGCGCTGCTGCGCGGTATTCAGGGAGAGGTTTGAGCCATGACGACCGACGACAGCGCCAACCAGCCCATCGCCGAATTCGTAGACCGAAACGGGACTTACTACTCCGACGTTTTCTTACGCATCCAAAAATCGACGCTCGGCCTGCTCCACGTCAACGTCCGCGCCATGCTTGGAACGTTTATTTGGGCGGCGATGCGGGGCAGCTGGCTGCTGTTCGTGCTTGGCTTCATCGTGGACGTTATCACGCTGGTGAACCTCGCCAACGTCTACAAGTACGGGCAGGCCGTGATTACCTTCGCGGAGAAAGACTATCTCGTCACCCGGTATCAGGGCTGGCAGATGGACCACCTCTACGCAGCCATTGCGACCTTTGTCCTTGGGCGACTGGCCTTTGGCTGGTTGGCGGACCGGCTTTACGCCCGCCAGTATGACCGATGGCGCACGCGCGCCGACGCGCCCAGCGGGTTTAAGCCAGCGCGGCTATGGAGCGCTGCGATGGTGGTGGTGCTGATCGTGCCGTTGATGATGTACCGCGGCACCCAATTCGCACCCGATGAGCGAACCTGCATCAAGCAATCGCGGGAGCTGCTGTCGATCCGGCAGGGTGCAGAGCCAACCGGCAAGATTGATCTGGGCGTAAAGGCGCGGTTTGACTGCTGGATCATCAGTGAGTTTCCGACGCTCATGTGGATCGAGCGGCCCGGCCGCCTCCGCTTCAACACCGACAAGGAAACTGGCCGCAAAACCGCTGATCGCGACCCCCCAAGGGAGAACGCGAAACCGGTCAACCTGAACACGTACATCAGCCAATGGATCGATGACGGCATTGCGTCCGCGACCTTCTTCTACGGCTTTGTTTTCGACAGCGTGCGGATCTTCCTCAACACCATGCTGGGGGCGATTACCAGCGTCTTCGTCGGCTCTCCCTGGCCCATAACAATGGGTGTTCTGCTGGCGCTGTCTTTCACGCTGGCCGGGGGCAGGACGACGATTTTTGTCGGCGCGACCTTGGCGTACCTGGCGCTGATGGGCTTTTGGCACACGGCCATGGATACGCTCTCGCTGGTCATCGCGGCGTCGATCATCTGCGTGGTGCTCGGGATGCCGCTGGGTGTCTGGGTCGGCAAGAGCAGGCTGGGGAACAGCATCACAACGCCGATCCTCGACGTGATGCAGACCATTCCGTCCTTCGTCTATCTGCTGCCAGCGATTGCCTTCCTCTCGATTGGTAAGCCGCCGGGGATCCTGGCGACGGTGATCTTTGCCATGCCGCCCATGGTGCGCCTGACCGCGCTGGGCATTCGGCAAGTGCCGGAGAGCACCAAGGAAGCGGCACTCGCGTTCGGCGCAAACCCGCGACAACTGCTGACCAAAGTCGAGCTACCGCTCGCGCTGCCGTCGATCATGACCGGCATCAATCAGGTGGTGATGATGAGTCTGTCGATGGTGGTGATTGCCGCGCTGATTGGCGCAGGCGGCATGGGCTTCATCGTGACGGAAGCGCTTGGAAATACGGATACGGGCCGGGGTGTACTGGCCGGTTTGGGAATTGCTCTGTTGGCCATGATGATCGACAGAGTGGTGCAAAGGGCGAACACAACTCGCCTGAAATAAAGGGGGTTTCGCGGTTCTGCCGCGGAACTGTTTACAGGAGGTAAATTGAAAATGAAGTATGCAAAACATGCACTCTTCGCGGCGGCCGCTCTGGCCACCGCTCCGCTGGCTACAGCGCAGGAAACCGTCAAAATCGGTGACTTCACCTGGACGGGTTCTGACGCCATTGGCCAGGTTATTGCAGCGGTCATTAACGGTCCGCTGGGCTCTGAAGCCGTCATCGTCGAAGGCCTGTCTGACGGCGACGTGGTTGCTGCAGGCATGCACAAGGGCGACGGTTCTGTTGATGTCTACCCTGACCTTTGGATGCCAAACCGTCAGCCTATCTGGGACGAGTACGTCGATGGTTCCGGCACCGTTGGTGTGAACATCCCGTACGAAGGCACGCAGAAAATCTACGTACCATCCTACATGGCCGATACGGTGAACTCCATCGAAGGTCTGGGTGACCCGGCAGTTGCTGCGCTGTTTGACACGGACGGCGATGGCAAGGGCGAGTACTGGGCAGGGGACGCGACCTGGTCCTCCACGAAGATGTGGCAGGTCAAGTTCAAGTCCTACGGCCTGAGCGATCTGTGGGAGCCAAACATCATCCCGGATGCGACCTTCAAGGCGCAGCTGGAAGCCGCCTACAACAAGGGCGAGCCGATGCTGTTCTACTACTGGACGCCTGAGTGGGTACACGCCGCTTATGACCTGACCCCAATTGCTGAGCCAGCGACCTACGAAGGTTGCCTCGACAAGATGGACCTGTCGGTTGAAGACTGGCTGGAAGTGTCCGAGTTTGATTGTGCGTCCGCAAACGCAACGATCTATGTGGCATACTCCAAGTCCCTCGAAGAGCGGAACCCACCCGTTGCCAAGTTCCTGAGCCAGCTGGCTCTGGACCCAGCGACAGTAAACCAGTGGATCCTTCAGATCGGCCGTGACGAGGAAGATCCGGTTGATGTCGCCGAAGCTTGGGTTGAAGCGAACATGGACCTAGTAAAGTCCTGGATTGACTAGCCAAGTGGGTCCTTGACCCCCAAGGGTCGCAGTCGCGTGCGGCCTAGCGATTAAAGGGAGGGGAGCGTCGAAGGGGCGCTTCCCTCTTTTTTTTGCTGCGGAGATCCCCACAAGCCCAACGGCAAGACTAGGCTCGGAGCAGGCCGTCAAGGCTCGATGCTTCAAAGGCGCTGAACCGGTTCCGGTCGAGGCCAAACCAGCCCGCAAGGATCCGCTGATAGACCGAACGGTAATCGAGCGAGAAGCGGAGATCGCCGTCTTCGAGGTTTTCGAGGTCCGGGTGCTCCCCCCAAAGCCCGCCCCGCACCTTACCGCCGAGCAGGAAGTGCGGCGCAGCCGTCCCGTGATCGGTGCCTCTGGTCTCATTCTCTGTCGCGCGGCGGCCAAACTCACTGTAGGTCAGCACCAGGGTTTGATCCCACTGCCCCCCTTGCTTCAACGCTCGCCGCAGACCGGCGAGTGCCTCGCCCAGATCACGCAGCAGCCGGCCATGATCGCCGCGCTGGTACTCATGGGTATCAAAGCCGCCAATTTTCATCTTGAGAACTGGGGCATCGACACCGGCATTGATCAGTGTCGCCGCCAGCGCCGCCTGTCGGCCTAGATCGCCACCGCGGATGTCTTGGAAGCTCCGCAGCGAGCGGTCGTTGATCTTCTTGCTGATCCGGCCCATGGCGGTGTCGAGCGCGTTGCCCCGATCCAACAGCATGGATAGCGCCGGGTTCGCGCTGTCAGTGCTCAGCGCGCCCAGTCCAGCTTGCGTTTGGGATAGGGTCTGCATGTGGTGCAGGGACGTGAACGACAGCCAGACCCCGCTGGAAGACGCAAACACGCCCATACCGCCGTCGAGGCTGATCCCGTGGGCGTCAAAGTCAGGGTCCAGACTCTCGATGTCTTCGGTCAACCAGCCGTTGCGCCCGCTCTGTCGTC
>CBFHUI010000013.1:0-44180 GCA_965658725.1 Alphaproteobacteria bacterium
ACAATGGCGAAGCCGTACCGGACGGGCTGGATCTGCAATGGCGGATTGAAATGGAAGGCGCCGCGATCGTGACCTCGCAGACGCTGGACGGCGATACAGTGCAACTGCCTTCCGGGGAGTACCGCCTGCAAGCGACCGCGAACGGGGTACCGCTCAGCCAGGATTTTGCAATCACGGCGGGACAGGTGACGCAACTGGCGCCGGAATTCATGCTGGGTCAGGTGACGCTGCAGTTGCTCACGCAAGCTGGAACACTGTCCACGGCGGGCGCGGTTGATTGGACGGTGACGCCGCAGGGTGCAGCTTCGGCAGCCTCTGGGTTCAGCGGTGCGGAACGAACGGGCACGGCGTTGCAGCGCATGCTGCTGCCCGAAGGCCGCTACCGGGTGCGGGCGGTTTCACCGACAGGGACGGTCGAGCGGCTGATCTCTGTCCGCTCTGGCGATAAGGCAAGCTTTGGCTTGCAACTGCTGGGTCAGGGGAACGGTTAAAGGGGGCCCATTGATCCCCTTTATCCCCGCTATTCGAACAGGCTGGCGCTGCGCTTTCAGACCTCACAAGCAGATTCATGAGGCAGATTATGCGTAAGTTTCTGCTATAAGGCCTCCATGGATACCTTCGACGATACCCCACCGATTGATCCGTTCTCCCCGCCGGAGAACGGCGGCGCAACACCGCCTATGGTCCTGCCTGACGTGGCAGAGACCGGCTTGGCGCTGCGCACACCGCCGAAGAATATCGAGGTGGAGCAAGGCCTTCTCGGAGCCTTGCTCACCAATAACATGGCCTTTGAGCGGGTTTCGGACTTTCTTCTCCCCGAGCATTTTGCCGAGCCGGTCCACGGCCGGATCTATGCAGCCATCCAATCGCTGATCGAGAGCGGCGAAATTGCGGATGCGGCCCGTCTCAAAACCATGTTTGATCAGGACGGCGCGCTCGAAGAAATTGGTGGTGGGCGCTATCTGGTGGAGTTGCAGGCGGCGGTTGTGTCGATCATCAACGCGACCGACTACGCGCGTACGATCTACGACATGCACTTGCGCCGGCAGCTGATTGATTTGGGCGAAGTGGTCGTTAATGACGCCTTCCAGATTGACCTCGAAAACCCGCCCATGCAGCAGATTGAGCGGGCGGAGGAACAGCTGTACTCACTCGCCGACAAGGGAGAGATCGAGAACGGGCCGACGGCGTTCAACAAGATCTTGAAATCGACGGTCGATATCATCTCTGCCGCCGTGGGGCGGGAAGGGGATTATACCGGGATTCCCAGCGGCTTCACTGAGCTGGACAAGAAGTTGGGCGGCCTGAACCGCTCTGACCTGATGATCCTCGCAGCCCGTCCGGCAATGGGCAAGACCGCGCTTGTGACCAACATGGCGTTCAACGCGGCCAAGAAGGCTGGGGGCAAGGTCGCGTTCTTCTCGCTTGAGATGGCGTCTGAGCAGCTCGCCACACGTATGTTGTCGGAGCAGTCGGGCATCAGCTCGGAGAACATCCGTAAGGGTGAGATCAACACCGATCAGTTCAACCAGATCTACAACATCGCGCACGAGCTTGAGTCGCTGGACTTCTTCATCGACGACACGCCGGCGCTGCCAGTTTCCTCGCTGCGCACCCGCGCGCGCCGTCTCAAGCGGCAGTACGGCGGGCTTGACCTGATCGTCGTGGACTATTTGCAGCTGATGCAGGGCAAGATTGGCGGGTCAGAGAACCGGGTGCAGGAGATCTCCGAGATCACGCGGGGGCTCAAGGGGATTGCCAAGGAACTCGACGTGCCTGTGATCGCGCTGTCGCAGTTGTCGCGTCAGGTGGAAAACCGCGAAGACAAGCGGCCGCAGCTGGCCGACCTACGGGAATCCGGCTCGATTGAGCAGGATGCTGACGTGGTGATGTTCATCTACCGCGAGGCCTACTACGAACAGAACAGGATCCCGATCAAGCGCGGGGACGAGGACGAGGGCAGCTTTCAAGCGCGGATGGATGCCTGGCAAGACCACATGTCCGCGATCCACAATCAGGCGTCGGTCATCATCTCCAAAAACCGCCACGGTCCGACGGGTGACGTCACGCTGTTTTTCGACGGCTCAACGACGCGTTTCTCCGACTACGTGGACGACGGCCGCTACGCCAACTCGCCGGGCTACTGACCGGCAGGCGAGCAGCTGTACGACTATTCCCACTCGATTGTTCCTGGTGGCTTGGTGGTGATGTCGTAGACCACGCGGTTGATCCCGCGCACTTCATTGACAATGCGCGTTGCGACGCGGCCGAGGAAGGCGGGCTCGAAGGGGTAGACGTCGGCGGTCATGCCATCGACGGACGTCACCGCGCGAAGGCCACACACGCTTTCATAGGTGCGGCCATCGCCCATCACGCCGACGGTTTTGACTGGCAGCAGCACGGCAAAGGCTTGCCAGATTTCGTCGTAGAGACCGGCTTTGCGGATTTCCTCGATATAGATTGCGTCGGCTTCGCGCAGGATGTCTGCTTTCTCCCGCGTGATGTCACCGGGAATGCGAATGGCAAGGCCCGGACCGGGGAAGGGGTGACGGCCCACGAGGCTGTGGGGCATGCCCATCTCGTACCCGAGCGCGCGCACTTCGTCTTTGAACAGCAGGCGGAAAGGTTCGACCAGTTCGAGGTTCATCCGCTCCGGCAAGCCACCGACGTTGTGGTGCGATTTGATGGTCACGGACGGTCCGCCGGTGACAGAGACGCTCTCGATCACGTCGGGGTAGAGCGTGCCTTGCGCGAGGAAGGCCGCGCCCTCGATCTTCTTGGCTTCTGCCTCAAACACGTCAATGAAAAGGCCGCCGATGGTCTTTCGCTTGGTCTCCGGATCAGAAACCCCGGCCAACGCGCCGAGGAACGTGTCACTGGCGTCCACGTGAACAAGGGGAATGTTGTAGGTGTCGCGGAACAGGGAGACGACGTCCGCGCCCTCGTTCTTCCGCAGCATGCCATGATCGACAAAGATACAGGTCAGCCGGTCGCCGATGGCTTCGTGGATCAGCACTGCCGCGACCGAAGAGTCAACGCCGCCCGATAGGCCGCAGATCACCCGCTTGTCGCCCACTTGCGCGCGGATCTTGGCAATCGCTTCTGCGCGGAAAGAGGCCATGGACCAATCTGGCGTCAGACCCGCCACTTTGGTCAGGAAGTTCCGGATCAGGCCCGCGCCGTCGGGTGTGTGGTGGACTTCGGGGTGGAACTGCACCGCATAGCGGTTGGCGGCGGGGTTCTCGATGACCGCAAAGGGTGCGCCTTCGGAAGCAGCAACCACGCGCCAGCCTTCGGCCAGCGCCGTAACCTTATCGCCGTGAGACATCCAGACCGGATGGCTGGAGCCAGCGCTCCATAAGCCGTCGAACAGGGCGCAGTCTTCGGCAACCGTCACGTCCGCGCGTCCGAATTCTTGCGTGGTGCCTTTGGAAACAGTGCCGCCGCTTTCGTGCATCAGGGCCTGCTGGCCATAGCAAATGCCGAGCATGGGCAGGGTGCTGGCGGCGACGGACTCCGGGATGCGCGGGGCATCGGGGTCGAGCACAGAAGCGGGTCCGCCGCTTAGGATCACCGCGCTCGCATCGAAAGTCTCAAAGCGCGCGGGGTCGGCGTTGTAGGGAATGATCTCCGAATAGAACCCAGCTTCACGGACCCGTCGGGCGATGAGTTGAGTGACCTGAGAGCCAAAATCGACGATCAGAATGCGGTTCGACACAGACAGCGCCTTTTCAAACGGGGTGGTTAGTTGGAGCGGGCGTAGTTCGGCGCGTCCTTGGTGATCGACACGTCATGCACGTGCGACTCTCGCAGACCAGCGGACGTGATGCGGAGGAAGGAGCAGTTCGACTGCATCGACGCGATGTCCGCGTTGCCGGTGTAGCCCATGGCTGCCCGTAGACCGCCGACCAGCTGGTGCAGGATCGCGTTGGCCGGACCTTTGTAGGGCACGCGGCCTTCGATGCCTTCTGGTACGAGCTTGAGGGAAGAGCTGACTTCGGCCTGGAAATACCGATCTGCCGAGCCGCGCGCCATGGCCCCGATCGAGCCCATACCGCGGTAGGATTTGTAGGAGCGGCCCTGATAGAGGAAGACTTCCCCGGGCGCTTCGTCCGTGCCGGCGAGCAGAGAGCCGACCATGCAGGCCGATGCGCCGCCGGCAATGGCCTTGGCGATGTCGCCGCTGGTCTTGATGCCGCCGTCTGCGATGATGGGAACGTTCTGATCCGCAGCCGCTTCAACGGCGTCGGCAACGGCTGTGAGCTGGGGTACACCGACGCCTGCAACAATGCGCGTGGTGCAGATTGTGCCGGGACCGATGCCAACCTTGACCCCGTCCGCGCCCGCGTCGATGAGCGCCTTGGCCCCGTCTGCGGTTGCGACATTACCGCCGATGACGTCGGCAGCGTTGGACAAGCGCTTGACCGCGCTGACCTGGTTCAACACGCCTTCGCTGTGGCCATGGGCCGTGTCCACGATGATCGCATCAACGCCAGCGTCAAGCAGGGCTTCCGCGCGCTTGAGCCCGTCCGGGCCCACGCCCGTCGCCGCAGCAACACGCAGGCGGCCTTGCTCGTCCTTGGTCGCGTTGGGGTGGTTCTGAGCTTTTTCGATGTCCTTAACCGTGATCAACCCGACGCAGCGGAAGTCCTTATCCACGACGAGTAGCTTTTCGATCCGGTGCTGATGGAGAAGCCGTTCGGCCTCCTCGCGCTCACAGCCTTCGGTGACGGTGATCAGGTTCTCGTGGGTCATCAGCTCAGCCACGGTCTGGCGCTGATCCTTGGCAAAGCGCACGTCACGGTTGGTCAGCACGCCAACCAGCTTTTCTGAACCCGGCTCAACCACAGGAATCCCGCTGATCTTGTGGGTCTGCATGAGCAACAGCGCGTCGGCGAGGGTCGCGGCCGGGTGGATGGTAACGGGGTTCACCACCATGCCAGACTCGTACTTCTTCACAGCTAGCACGGCCAGCGCCTGTTCCTCGATGCTCAGGTTCTTGTGGATCACACCGATACCGCCAGCTTGGGCCATGGTGATCGCCATAGGGGCTTCAGTCACGGTGTCCATGGCTGCAGACATGAGCGGGATGCCCACGGACAGCGTCCGGGATATGCGGGTGTTGGTTTTGGTCTCAAGCGGGACGACATCGGAGCGCTGGGGCTGCAGAAGTACGTCGTCGAAAGTCAAAGCGTCGCGGATGCGCATGGTGAAAAGGTCCTTGCCCTTTTCTTTGTTAGAGTATGGGAATCCACGCGCCCCGAAAACCCACATCACCGCCGATGGTGGGTTGAGCTAATCTTATGACTCAGGCGTCGTCTCGGCTGGCGGGCGGTAGCCGCTGGCGGCGATGTAGGCCTCTGAACTGTCGCTTCGGCTCGCCGGTGGCTTGATCACGCGGACCTTGTCAAAGCACGTCGCAAGTTGCCGCTGCAGCTCCCCTTGCGCGCCTCCTTGCAGGATTTTGACGATGAACCAGCCGCCTTCGGCCAGCACTTCGTGGGCGAAATCGAGCGAGATTTCGATCAACGCAATGATGCGCAGGTGATCGGTGGCTTTATGGCCGGTTGAAGACGCCGCCATATCACTGAGTACGATGTCGGCCTTCTGCCCGCCCAGCAGCGCGCGCACGCGGTCCATATCTTCATCCTCGCGCACGTCGCCTACAATGACTTCCGCGCCAGCCACGGACTCAGTGGGCAGCAGGTCGATGCCGACAACGTTACCCTCGCCGCAGAACTTAACCGCCACTTGCAGCCACCCGCCGGGCGCGCAGCCCAGATCGACCACGCGCTTACCCTTGGCGAGGAACTTGAGTTTGTCGTTCATCTCCAGCAGCTTGTAAGCCGCTCGTCCGCGGTAACCGTCCCGCTTGGCGGCGGAGACGTAGGGGTCGTTGAGTTGGCGTTGGAGCCAGCGGGTCGAAGAGTTCTTGCGGCCCCGCGCCGATTTAACGCGTACGGCGAGGTCGCGGCTCTGACCCGGCGGACCACCGCTGCGCCCAGAACTGCCTGTGCGTTTGGGCTTGTATTCAACCATTAGAGTGCCTCGGCCTTGGGGGAGGGGGAGTTGGTGGCTATCGCGGCAGCCGACGCGGCTTCGCCGTTGCGCTGACGAGGGCGGCGGCGGGGTCGGCGACGTTTGCCGGGCATCTTCCCCTGCATCATCCGCAGCAGCATCCCTTCTCGCAAGCCCCGGTCTGCCACGGACAGCGTCGGTACGGACCACAGTTTCGTCAGGCCGTCGAGCACGGCGCAACCGGGCAGCACCAGATCCGAGCGTCCGCGACCGATACAGCCAAGCATGGCCCGGCTCTCGTTATCGCGCGCGCGCAGATCGCGGATCACAGCTTGCGCCTCAGCAACCCGCAGGCTCATACCATCCACGCGGGAGCGGTCGTAGCTGGATAGGTTGAGATGGAGCCCTGCCACGGTCGTGATGGTTCCTGACGTACCGACCATTTGCACTTCTCCGCGCTCGACCGCATCAGCGATGCCGTGGCGCTTGGAGAACTGCTTGAAGGCGCGGCGGGTGCTGCGGACGATGGCTTCGAAGTTCTCCTCCGACAGCTCCAGCCCATCACCGTATTTCTCAGCCAGTGTCACCACACCCAGTGGCACAGACCGGCTCGCCAGCACACGGGGCCGTTCAGACGTCGTGTCGATCCACGACACTTCAGTTGAGCCGCCGCCGATGTCAAAGACCAGCGCGCGAGGGCTGCTGTTGTTGAGCAGAGAAGCGCAGCCAGCCAGACCAATGGCGGCCTCTTCCTGCCCCGAAATCAGGCGCAGCTTGATCCCGGTGTCGCGCGCCACACGCTCGACGAACTCGTTGTAGTTGGCGGCTTGGCGACAGGCTTCGGTTGCTACGGCATCAACCCGCGCCGCCTTCTGCTTGCGGATTTTGCCCGCGCAGATGTTCAGCGCGGCCACCGTCCGCTCCATGGCTTCTTCAGACAAGACGCCGGTCTGCCCCAGCCCTTCACCCAGACGGACAATGCGGGAAAAAGCGTCGACGACAGTGAAGGGTTGGGCCTGGCCCTTGCCGTTAGGTCGGGCGATAAGGAGGCGACAGTTGTTGGTGCCGAGGTCAATGGCCGCAAACACCGGTCCGCCGTGGCCCTCGGACCTTGGGCGGCGCTTGGGCGCCACCTTACCGGGCGCACCAGCATTACTTTTTCCCGGACGCGTCCCTGCGTGAGCAGACGCCTGGGGATTCCCCTTAGCACCACCACGGCGACGGTTGCGTCGGCTCGGAGTGGCTTTGTCTAAGGGGGCAGACTGCGCATTGGACATGCACGCGCCCCCGAACTTCTGTGGTCAACAGCGGAAAAGTCCGCTGAGGTTCACAACGGAACAGACCGCTGAACTTGAGTGAAGTCTGACACAAAGGGGTTGAGCAGGTAAAGAGCCGACTTAGTCCTGGGGCCCAAGGTGGCGCTTGCCCTTCTTAGCCGCGAGTAAGATTTGCTTGAGCCGCTCCATGGACGAATCCCGCGTGCGGTCAAAGCTTGGATCGTCTGCGCAGGACGGGCAAGACCAGCCTGCCTTGAACTGCGGGTGATCGAATTGCTCAGGGGCAACGGGCATGCGACAGACGGGGCAGGAGATGTGCCCGCCGGGCTCCATATCCTTGTTCAGTGCCACGCGGTCGTCGAACACGTAACAGTCGCCTTCCCACAGATTGCTCTCTGCATCGGTCTGCTGGAAATACCGCAAGATCCCGCCTTTGAGCTGGAAAACGTTGTCGAAGCCCTCGTTCTTCATGAACACCGTCGCTTTTTCACAGCGGATCCCGCCGGTGCAGAACATGGCGATTTTCTTATCTTCCTTGCCCTTGAGCTGGTCGCGGACGAACTGCGGGAACTCACTGAAGGATGTGTTGCCGGGGTCGATCGCGCCGGGGAAGGTGCCGACTTTGGTTTCGAAGGAATTGCGCGTGTCGATGATGACGGTATCCGGGTCGCTGATCAGCGCGTTCCATGCTTCCGCGTCCAGATGCTCGCCGCCTTCGCCTGTCAGCGGGGTGGCTTTAGGGCTCTTGATCGTGACGATCTCTTTCTTCAACTGAACCTTCAGCTTGCGGAAAATCGGCCGGTCCACGCGCGACCAGGTTGGGTCAAAGCCACCGTCTAGACCGATGCGGGTTGCTAAGGTGGACAGCGTGGTTTCAAGCAGCTCTTTGGTCGGCGCGCAGATCGTGCCATTTGCGCCCTCGCTGGCGACGAGGATGCTGCCGTAGACTTTCTTTCCAGACAGCGTTTCGGTCATATGCGCCTTGACCGCCGCCGCGTCGGCGACCGTCGCAAAGCCATAGAAGGCGCTCACCCACCAGTCACTGGCCGTATGGCTGACCTTGGGGGTCGCCCAGGAATTTGGAAAGTCCATGCTGCACCTGATGCAATCGAAAGAGGGGCCTTAGTAACTATACAGCTCCGACGGTGCCTCCAACCCCATGTTGCCCAGCCAGTTTGCAAAGCCGTTGCGCGTGCGCTGCCGCTCGGACTGCACGCGGTCCAATTGCGTCCGGATATCGCGCAGTTCACGGAGCAGCTTGGGGTCCACCGGTGCGCCGGAGAGCAACAGGTCTTCCAGCTCATCCCGGCGAGCGCGCAAGTTGGACTCCTCGACGGCGAGGGCGGAGAGCCGGGCGCTCGTACTGAAGCTCCGGTCAAAGCCGGATGCGAGTGCCGGCGGGCATGTGCTGGGGTTGGAGGTTCGGGTCTGGCCCCAGACCCAGCCGTTCTCGATGGTACAGAACTCCCGCAAACCCCGCTGATACCCCGCCACATAAGCATCCGCATCGGGCAACACACCAACGCCAAGGCAAGTGTCAAAGAGGGAGGGCAAACGGCTCTGATAGCCCTTGGAGGCGTGAAGCTCCCCCGTGGCGTTCCAGTCAGCATAGGGGCAGTGTTCGGGCCGGATTGCCGAACAGCCCGCAAGAACCCCCACGGTTGCCAGCAGCACCAGCGCTTGCGCCATCTTCTTTGTTACGAACCCCACAGTAATTCCCCGATGTCCGACGTCAGATCTTTTGGGGACAAGTGTATCGGGTCCGTTAATGGCTTTTCAATGGAATCCTTAGGGCAAAGCGAGCCTCGCCGCCAATGCCGGCGCGCGTATCGAGATGCAAGTTCGGGTAGAAAGGCAGATTAACCGACGAAATGACTGCGAATGAGGGGTAGGAAGGCTTGAACACGCTTCGACGCGAGCCGGTAATAGACAGTTTTTCCGTCACGCCTGAAGTCAACAAGATCGGCTTCCCGAAGGCGGCCCAGCTGCTGCGATACTGCGGGCTGGCGCATGTTCAGGGTCTCAGCCAGCATTGAAACCGTTTGCTCGCCGTCTTCCAGCAGCGTCAAAAGCGCCAGGCGATTTTCGTTCGATAAAGCCCGGAGGAACAGGGCAGCTTCTTCCACGTCAACGACTTCGGTCAGCGCTGCCCTGTTGGGCAAAGCTTCCAGAGCGGTGCTTTCTTCATACCGTTCATCGTCCGCTAGAGGGCGAGCTGATGAGCGGTTATCTGATTCAGAAGGCGAGGACATAAACAATCAAACTTACTTATTAGCGAAGGCTATATTAAGACACAGCTAATATATAGTGCAAGAGCAGTGCTCGGACGTTATGTGATTGCCCGCCAGAGTTGTCTGAAATGCGAAAACAGGATCTTCAATAATCCTGCCTTTACACCCATATAGGGCGGAGTTTGACGCCGCGACTGGCTGTTCAGGCTTACAAAATTCGCGAAACGAGAGAATCCTCCATGGCTATTCGTGGCATTCTGATCGCCTTTATCATCTTCATGGCCGTTGCCCTGATGATGGTGATGAACATCATGCGCAACTCCACCCCTGTGGAAAACAACCCACCAGCTGAACTTGTTACGGATACCGGCGCACTCGATGTTCGCACGCGGGTGTTCAAAGAACAGACCCTGATGCGGGTGATTGAGCTGGCGGGCCAGACCGCTGCGAACCGTCGGGAGACGGTGGTCGCACAGTCCGGTGGAACGCTCGCTGAAGTGCGGGTAGACAAGGGCGATGCGGTTGCTGTGGGTGATGTTGTTGCCGTGATTACTGCAGCCGCCCGTGACGACAGCCTGCGTCAGGCGGAAATTGCGCTTGAAGCGGCGCAGGTTGATCTCGAGGCAACGCAAAAGCTGGTCGAGGAAGGCTTTGCTGCGAAAAACTCGCTGGTGGGCGTTCAGGCCGCGTACGAGAGCGCCGTCGCGGTACTCGAACAGGCCCGCGAGCAGATCGCTGATCTTGAAGTGAAATCCACGCTCGAAGGCGTCGTCGAAAACCGCATCGCGCAGATCGGCGGCTTTGTCGGTTCTGGGGATCCGGTTATTGCCGTTACCTCCCTCAACCCAATGCTGGTCAAGGCTGACGCGGGCGAGCGACAGGTTGCAGAGTTCGAGATCGGCCAAACGGCACGGGTTGAGCTGGCCACCGGCCAGACTGTTGAAGCGACAGTATCCTACATCTCACCCTTTGCTGATCCCGCCACGCGGACCTTTGAGATCGAAGCCGAAGCACCCAATGCAGATTACAAGCTGTTCGAAGGCGTGACCGCTCAGGTCTTTGTGAACAAGCCGACCCCCGGCCTGCACTACGTGCCGACCGGCTTGCTCCAGCGTGCGCCCGATGGTCGCCAGGGGCTGTTCTCCGTGTCTGCGGACAACAAGGTTGTCTTCACTCAAGTGAAGATCATATCGGCGGATGCCGAAGGCAGCTGGGTTGAAGGCCTGGATGGGGACGTGGTCCTGATCACCGTGGGTCAGGCGTCGGTTCGTGACGGTCAGACTGTGAACCCGATAGACGCTGACGAGGTTACGCAGACTACGGCTGAAGAATCAGCCAACTAACCGATGAGCGCTGAGACCTCAGCGACACAGAGAACCGGCTAAGGGAAGAGACTGAAGCCATGATGAATTCAATCATCGACGCCATGCTGCGCTACAACCGAACGGTTCTGACGCTGCTGCTCGCGCTGTTCGGAGCGGGGGTCTACAGCTGGTTTATCCTGCCCAAGGAAGCGTTCCCGAACGTGACCTTTCCGTCGATCTACGTCTCTGTGTTCCAGAACGGCATTTCGCCCGAAGACGCTGAGGACAAGCTGCTCAAGCCGCTGGAAGGGGAGCTGGCGGGGGTTGATGGCCTCAAGACCATGACCTCCACGGCCTCGCAGGGTTATGCGAACGTGGTGTTGGAGTTTGAGGCAGGCTTTGACGATGAGAAGGCCGAGGAAGACATCCGCCTCGCCGTAGACCGCGCCAAGCCCAAACTGCCCCAGGACGCAGAAGAGCCGGTGGTGACGCCGATCAACCTTTCTGAACAACCCATTCTCGTCTACGGCCTGACGGGTCCGGTGCCGGAGAAGACGCTGGTTGACTTCGCGGAAGAGCTAAAGGCTGACATCGAAGTCCTGCCCGGCGTGCTCGAGGTCAACCTTGCGGGCGATCGGGAGCGGGTGATCGAAGTGGTGATCAAACCGACGACCTTCGAAAACTACAACCTCGACATCAACCAGGTCGCCTCCGCCATCACCAACGCGAACCAGTTGGTGGTGACAGGCACAACTGAAGCGTCTTCCGGTGCGTTTGACATTGAACTGCCCGGAGAGTTGCAAGGCGTCAGATCGCTCGAGGACCTGCCGATTGTGGTTGATGGTAACTCGATCATCCGGTTCTCCGATATTGCAGAGATCCGCGACACCTTCAAAGACGCCGAGAACTATGCCCGTGTGAATGGTCAACCGTCGGTGTCCATCTCCGTGTCCAAGCGGACCGGGACCAACACGCTCGACGTGACTGCGCGGATCAAGGCCGTGATTGACGCCGCAACCGCGGGTTCTGAAATTACCGCTCAAGCCGAAGCCCCTAGCGAGGATGCCAGCTGATGGAAGCGCTCCAAGACCTCATCGTTGCGACCAACTCCTACGATGACTCCATTTTCGTGGCGACGTTGCTGGGTGACCTGATCAACAACGTCGCTTTTGCTGTGCTGCTGGTGATGATCGTCGTGGTGGCAATCCTGGGCTTGCGCTCGGCGTTGCTGGTCGCGATCTCCATTCCCGGCTCCTACATGATCGGCTTTATTGCGCTGAACATGATGGGGTTGAGCGCGAATATTGTGGTGCTGTTCTCGCTCATTCTGGCCTCCGGGATGCTTGTGGACGGTGCGGTCGTTGTGACCGAGTATGCCGACCGGCGTCTGTCTGAAGGCGCGAGTATGAAGCAGGCCTATGGGGATGCGGCCAAGCGCATGTCGTGGCCAATCATCGCTTCAACCGCGACCACCCTGATTGTGTTCGCCCCGCTGCTGTTCTTCCCCGGCTTCACCGGGCAGTTCATGAAGTATCTGCCGATCACGCTGCTGGTGACGCTTTCAGGCTCCCTGCTGATGGCGCTGTTCTTTGTGCCGACCATGGGAGCGAACTTCCGGCCGTTTTTCTCGGCGATCATTGTTTTCCTTGGTGTCGCAACAGGGATCAACGTCGCGATAATGGGCGCAAACGGCACGATGGCGGAGATGCTGACCGGCATGGGTCTGGCCATTCCGGCTGAGGGCGTGATGCCGATTGCGATGGCGCTGGCGCTTTTGACGGTGTTGCTGGTTTACTTTGTGTTGCGCCCGCTGATCTTCATGCTGATCGGTGCGCCGCGTCAGACCCGAACGCTCGAAGAGGCCTCTGACCCACGACAGGCTAAGGGCCTTGCGCGGGTTTACGTCGCCGTGATCGGGCAGCTGCTCAAGGCGCCGATCATGGTCGCTGTTCTTGGCCTGTTGGTGCTGGTGTTCTCGTTCGTCTTCTACGCTTCACGCAACATTCCAACCGAGTTCTTCCCTGCGACCGAACCGGACAGCGCAAACATCTACATCAAGGCCCGCGGTAACCTGTCCATTGATGAGAAAGATTTCCTCGTCCGTGAAGTCGAGGACGTGATCTATGACCTTGCTCGGACCAACGGCGAGTTTTCCGCAATCTCGGCAACCTCGCAGAGCGGTGGTGCAACCAACTCTGCCATTCCCGAGTCCGAAGATACCATCGGCTCGATCCAATTGACCTTCGTAGACTATTTCAACCGCCAGCGTCCCATCGCCGACGTGCTGCAGGAAATCCGCGACCGCACTGACCACTTTGCCGGCGTGCAGGTCGAGATCCTTGCCGTCGCTGGCGGGCCGCCGTCGGGCAAGGCTGTACAGCTGCGTTTGAGAGGGGAAAATCCAGAGATCTTGCGCGCGGAGCTGGCCCGGATCCGTGGGATCATGGAGGCCAACGAAGACCTCGTGGATATCGAAGACGGTCTACCGCTGCCCGGCACCAAGATTTCGCTCGACCTCAAGGAAGCCGACGCGCAGCGCCTGGGCGTCACCGCATTCCAGATTTCGCAGTACATCCAGATGACCAACGACGGTTACATCGTGGACAGCATTCGTCTGGACGGCTCCAATGACGAGACCGACATCGTCTTCCGCTTTCCACCGGAGTTCCGTTCCATCGACCAGCTGGGCAAGATCCGCATCAACACGCAGGGCGGAACGGTGCCGATTGAGAACCTCGTTGACTTCAAGATCGACGAGCGCACCAGCCTCATCACCCGCATCGATGAGCGCCGCGCCTACACCATGTCCGCCAACATCGCTGAGCCAAAGCCGGGCGAGACTAAAGCCGCAGCGTCCGTGGTTGTCGAGGATCTGACCGCCGCCCTCATCAGCGCAAACATCAATCCTGATGTCAGCTGGACCTTTGTCGGTGACAATCAGGACCAGCAGGAGGCCTTTAGCTTCCTCGGTGGTGCCTTTGCCATGGCACTGGTGGGGATGTTTGCCATCCTGATCACACAGTTCAACAGCTTCTACCGCGCCATGCTGATCCTGACGGCCGTGGCCATGTCGCTGCCGGGTGTGATGTTTGGTCTGATCCTGACCAACTCAGGCTTCGGAGTGTTTACCTTCATCGGCGTGGTCTCGCTCGCCGGTGTGGTGGTGAACAACAACATCGTTCTGGTGGATACCTTCGCCAACCTCGAGCGCGAGAACAAGCCGCGCAGCATCGAAGAATACAAGCGCCTGATCATGCTTACCGGCGCTCAGCGTCTGCGGCCGATCTTGATCACCACGATCACCACCATTCTCGGCCTGCTGCCGCTGGCCGTCGGGATCGGAGTGGACTTCCAGAACTTTGTCGTGACCGGCGTGGACCTGACGCCGCTGACCGGCCTGCCGCTGGTCGGGGACTTGATCGCGGAGCTCAACGCCAAGCCCGGCGTTGTCAGCCAGCTGTCGTCTTCCTCGCAGTGGTGGAAAGGCATGAGCCAGGCCATCGCCTTTGGCCTCGCGTTCTCGACCGTTGTGTCACTGTTCTTCACGCCTTCGATGTTGATGATTCAATCGCGCTTGGAAGTCCGCAAGGTTGCGGGTAGACCTTCGAGCCGTCGGTCACTGGAACGCCAGGCGGCCAAGGCACGCGCCAAGGGCACCGTTGGCGGTGTCGTTACGCCTTAATCAAGGGTTTGAAGCATGATCATCACTGAGGCCTTCAAGAAGCTGCAGGCCGACTTGCCTGCGGCTGAGCGCGTTGAGCGCGTCTGCGTCTATGGCGGCGCATCTGAAGGCAGTTGGGAGGGCTATGCCACAGCCGCCCGGCGCTTGGGCGAAGTGCTCGGCTTGGCGGGGCTGGATGTGGTCTACGGCGGCGGTCGCACGGGCATGATGGGCGCCATGGCTGACGGCGCGCTCGAGCAGGATGCTCACGTCATTGGCGTAATCCCTGACTTTCTGGACAAGGTTGAAGTCGGTCATCGTGACGTCACGGACCTGCGTCTGGTCCCCGACATGCATACGCGCAAACGGATGATGTTCGACCTCGCGCAGGCGATTGTCGCCATGCCCGGTGGGTTCGGGACGCTCGAAGAGATCTTTGAGGTCATCACGTGGAAGCAACTGGGCCGGCACAACAAGCCGATCATTTTCCTCGATACGGACCGCAAGTACTGGCAGCCGCTGATGCAGACGATTGACCACGTCGAGGAACAGGGTTTCCTGCACTCCCGGCTGAAAAACCTGTACGTCTCCATCGAAGACCCTGACGACCTGATTGGCGCGCTGGAAAGCCAGCTCGCGGGCTAAATTTCAATACCTCAAAGGCGACAGCGTATGGGTCACGTGCGACCCTGCGTGGCTGTTTCCGGGTCTGGTCCGGGGGCAAGGGGCGTGCTAGCCAAGCGCCAGAATAATTTGAACGCCCGGCAGCCGCTTGTCCGCCCCGAGAAGTCGGTGCCCTGACGCCCTCGCGCTGCCCCGTTCCGACCCTTTGAGGAGAGGCCAGACATGTCCAAAATTTCCGTTAAAAACCCTGTCGTTGAACTCGATGGCGATGAAATGACCCGGATCATCTGGTCATTCATCAAGGAGCGGCTGATCCTGCCCTACCTCGACGTTGATCTGCATTACTACGACTTGGGTATGGAAAAGCGTGACGAGACCGACGACCAGATTACGGTGGACGCGGCCAATGCGATCAAGGAGCACGGCGTCGGCGTTAAATGTGCCACGATCACGCCGGACGAAGCGCGGGTTGAAGAATTTGACCTGAAGAAAATGTACCGCTCCCCGAACGGCACAATCCGTAACATCCTCGGCGGCACGGTGTTCCGTCAGCCGATCATCATGAGCAACGTGCCGCGTCTGGTGCCGGGCTGGACCCAGCCGATCGTTATCGGCCGTCACGCTTTTGGCGACCAGTACCGCGCAACTGACATCCTCGTCCCCGGTGCGGGCCACCTGAAAATGGTGTTCGAGCCTGCCGACGGCGGGGAAGCGGTTGAGTACCCGGTTTACGACTTCGAAGAAGCCGGCGTTGCTATGGGCATGTACAACCTCGATGAGTCGATCATCGGCTTTGCACGGGCGTGTATGAACTACGGCCTGAACCTTGGTTGGCCGGTGTACCTTTCCACCAAGAACACCATCATGAAGAAGTACGATGGGCGGTTCAAAGACCTGTTCCAGCACGTCTTCGAAACCGAATTCGCGGATAAGTTCAAAGAAGCGGGCCTGACCTACGAGCATCGCCTGATCGACGACATGGTTGCGTCTGCGCTCAAGTGGTCTGGGGGCTTTGTCTGGGCTTGTAAGAACTATGATGGTGACGTCCAGTCTGACACCGTGGCGCAGGGCTTTGGCTCGCTGGGCCTGATGACTTCCGTGCTCATGACCCCGGACGGCAAGACCGTTGAGGCCGAAGCCGCGCACGGTACGGTGACCCGTCACTACCGCCTGCACCAGCAAGGCAAGGAAACCTCGACCAACCCTATCGCGTCGATCTACGCTTGGACCCGTGGTCTGTACTACCGCGGCATGTTCGACCAGACGCCGGACGTGGTGAAGTTCGCGGAAGCGCTCGAATCCGTCTGTGTCAGCACAGTGGAAAAGGGCTTCATGACCAAGGATCTGGCACTGCTGGTCTCCCCCGATCAGGGCTGGCTTACCACCAACCAGTTCCTCGACAAGCTTGACGAAGAACTCAAGCAGGTCATGGGCCTCTAAAGCCACTCGCCCGAAAGGCTCGCCACCATGCGCTTTCTGATCACCATAACCATCGCTGCGGCTCTGTCCGTCTTCGTGCTGGTGTCGGGCTGTGGCCTGATTTCCGGGCTCGGCGACGACGCGCCTGACGTGGCTGCTGATACCAGCAGCGCGTCGGACAGCGCGACGAGCGGCGATACGTCATTCCTTACCAACGACAACAACGCCTTCCTGCCAGGGGCAGGGACGGTACCAACCACGGAGGCTTCCGCTTTGGATCCCGAAAACACCCTCAACATCCAGCTCAAGGACGGCACGGTCGTTATTGAGTTGCTCCCCGACGTCGCACCGCTGCACGTTGCTCGCATCAAGGAACTGACCCGTCAGGGCTTCTACGATGGCATCAAATTCCACCGCGTCATCGACGGCTTCATGGCGCAGACCGGTGACCCACGCGGCGACGGTACGGGTGGCTCCAGCCTGCCGGACCTGCCAGCTGAGTTCTCTTCCGTGCCGTTTGAGCGCGGGACCGTCGGCATGGCGCGCTCCCAGAACCCGAACTCTGCAAACTCGCAGTTCTTCATCATGTTCGCAGAAGGATCCTTCTTGAACGGCCAGTACACGGTCTTCGGTCAGGTTCGCTCCGGCATGGAGTTCGTGGACAACATCACCAAAGGCCAGGGCCAGAACGGCACGTCCTTTGCCGGTGCGCCGGACACCATGATTTCGGTCAAAGTTGCCGCTGACGGCTAAGCCGCCGAACGCCTTTGGACCACGGTCTGACCAAAGAGCCGCGGGTTTCTTTCCGAAACTCGCGGCTTTTTTATTCGGAATCGACTCTGCAACAATCTATAAGACTTTCGATATCTTCAGTTGCAAAAGGAAAGATACTTCCATGATCCTGCGGTTTCTTGTGGCGTGTGCGGCCACGCTCGCACTCTCTGGCGCTGCTGCAGCGCAAACGGCGTTGGTAGTTTCTGGCGAGACGGTAAACGATGCCTGCGCGCAACGTGTGACCGATACGTTGGAGGCGGTTGGCTTCAAGACCACGCTCACCAGCGTTGAACCGATGCCGCAGGGGTTGGAAGTCAATGCCGCACTGAACGCGGCCAAGAAAGCCGCAGGCGCAGCGCAGGCACTGATCACGCTGGATATGTCGCCAGCGACTTTCTCCGCGCTCGACGTCACGGTCTACGGCGCCATTACCTGTGACGCTATGTTTGACGCCGAAGGTGGTGAAGCGGTTTTGGCGCGGGCGCTGGAGCTGGGTGAGCCGCTCGCGCTGCAAGCGGCTGTGGTGCTCTACCCCGAAACGACCTCGGGCTCGCTTGCAGTTGCCATGCTCTCGGGCTTCGACAGCATCGCCAAGCCATCGGTTTCTCAAGTGGCTGAGCAGGTTCTCGACAAAGAAGGTGACCCCGAGAAGACAATGGTCATCGACACCAAGTATGGCTACATCGCGCTGGGATTGCGCGACGACCTTGCACCCCTCCACGCGGTGCGGATGACCGAGCTGACGCGCGAGGGCTTTTATGACGGAGTGGTGTTCCACCGCGTGATCGATGGCTTCATGGCCCAGACCGGCGATCCGACGGGCACGGGCCGGGGCGGCTCGGAAAAGCCTGACCTACCGGCTGAGTTCTCCGACCCCAGTGTCGCTAGCTTCAAACGTGGCACAGTTGGTATGGCACGCTCCCAGAACCCGGACTCTGCGAACTCGCAATTCTTCATCATGTTTGACGATGGTTCCTTCCTCGATGGTCAGTACACGATCATTGGCGACGTGTTGGTTGGCATGGATGCGGTGGATCAGATCAAGCGCGGCGCGCCTGGCTCTGGCACCGTGACCAACCCTGACCGAATGCAGCGGGTGTTCATGCTGGCCGATGAAATCTAGGCCACAGCAGCGGCGATCGGGCTGGCGGATCGGAGCGATCACGCTGCTCGGCGGCGCGCTTTTCAGTGCAACAGGGGCGGGGGCGCAGACAGCTGCGGCCCCGCTTTTTGCTGATGGACGCATGCTGCGCCCTTTGGTGCAGGACGTTCTTGTCGGCTCGCCGTTGATTGCGTATTGCGCGCCGGTGGCTGAAACGCGGCTGGCCCTTACCTGTACCTTTGCCAATGGCGGCGCGGACGTGCTTCTGGCACTCGACAACTTGCTCGAACGGGTCAAAGCGCCCGATGCGGATCCACGGGCTGAAATCCTCGACTATGCCAATCGCGTGTTGATCGACGGCGACCCGGAGCGCGTCTTCCCCAAGCGCGCCCACTTGCGTCCACTGGTCCGTGCGCGAAAATTTGTGGCTCAGGCCAGTGCGGAGGAGCGGATGCCCGACAGCGCCCTGTTCCCCGTTCCCGGTTTTCCCGCTGCTACAGCCTTTGCTGTGATCGACGAGGCGACCACGGTGCATCTGGTTCGGCGCCCGGATGACCCACGCTTGGGGCTGGATAGCTTCAGCGCCATCATGGCGCGCGCGCAGGACAACGCTGGCTGGCTGGATGAGGACGCGGGGGTTGTGGACTTCGCCTGTGGGGTTGAGCCGGGCAAGGCGTACTGCAGCCTGCGGCTGGACGGGTTCTATGAGTCATCGCTGGTGACACTCGACGGGTTCACAGGCTGGCTGGCCGAACGGTTGGAAGAGCCGGCCCTGATCGCCATTCCAGCGCGCGATGAAGTGCTGATCGCGCCGCTCAGCAACCGACAAGCGATTGCTGACCTCGACACGCGGTTGGACCGGTTCCGACCTTTTTCCATTACCCACGACGTTGCGTTTTGGGCCGGTCAGGCGAATGCGCTGCTGGAGCCTGTGGCGCGTTGGTCCCTGCGCGGCGGGGTACTTCTGCCCGCTCGCGTGACGGTGCGAAAAGGGGATGGCACGGTTTTGAGCTTCGCGCTCTGATGACGGGGGTTTAGGCGCCGAACAATCGCTGTCGCGCGGCTTCGTAGACGTAGCCCGAGGATGCGACCCACAGCGGTCCAACCCGGTTAGTGGGGCGGTAGGCCTCACCACCGATCACGGCCAGCCCCCCAGCTTCCTCGACAATCAGCGCGCCGGGCGCATGATCCCAAGGGTGCAGACTCCCGAAAACGGCGAAGTGGTCGCGGCCTTCTGCGATCCGCAAGTACTCTTCACCCGCACAGCCGATCGCCTGGATCCGGCGCATGTGCTTGGCGTTTTGCCGGGCGAGCACGCGGTGCTCTTCACTCAAGTACTTGAAGGATATGAAGCCGTTCATTTCCGTGACGGACAGCGGTCGTGCCACCTGTAGCCGGCGGCTGTTGCCCGTGCTGGTCTCGTGCAGTTGCGCGCCTTCATCCCGAAAGGCGACGATCATCTCGCCATCAATGGGGCGCCAGATCCAAGCGCCGAGCGTCAGCCCGCCCTGTGCGAGCGCGACCATGACGCAAAAGGGGGTCTGGCCGTTGGCAAAGTTGCGGGTGCCATCGACTGGATCGACGATCCAGACCGGCGCGTCTCCGTCGATCGCGTACAGCACACCGGGGTCAGCGGAGACCGCCTCCTCCCCCACGACAACTGAGCCGGGCAGGATCTTGGTCAGCGCAGCGGTCAGCAGCGCTTCCGCTTCCCGATCGGCGATGGTGACGAGGTCGCTGGGGCTGGTCTTGCTGCCGATTTCGTCGTCAGCAAGGTTCTGGAACCGGGGCAGAACCGCCTGCTCGGCGGCGTGGATGATCGCAGCCTGAACCGCGTCGCGTTGTGTGTCGCTGAGCAGGCTCATTGAGGGCTAGCCTGCGTCAGCGATGACGGTGCGCATGGCGTTGAGGCCGTCTTCCGCCTTGCTGGTATCCGGGCCACCGGCTTGGGCCATATCAGGCCGGCCACCGCCGCCCTTGCCACCTACAGCTTCTGAGGCGGCGCGGACCAGATCAACTGCGTTGAAGCGGTCCTGATGCTCTGCGCCGACGGCCGCCACGATGGAGGCTTTACCGCCGTCCGTACCGATCAGCGCGACGATGCCGGAGCCAATCTGCCCCATGAATTCGTCTGCCAGCCCTTTGAGGTCTTTCGCGGGGACGTCCTCGACGATGCGCGCGATGACCGGGGTGCCGCCAATGTCTTCAGGGCCAACGCTGCCCCCGCCGCCAGCACCGGCTGCAGCGAGCTTTTTGCGGACCTCGGCCAGTTCCTTTTCTAACTGCCGCCGCTCGGCGCTGAGCGCTTCGACCCGTTCAGCAAGCGACGCTGGCGCGGTCTTCAGGACGGCCGCGGCCTGTTCGAGTTGGGCTTCGCGGGCGCGGACGTATTCTAGTGCTGCGAGACCCGTGACTGCCTCGATCCGACGCACGCCAGAGGACGGGCCTTCTTCGCGGACAATCCGCATCAGGCCGATGTCGCCGGTGTTGGCCACGTGCGTACCGCCACACAATTCCATGGAGTAAATCTCGTTGGAGTCCGGGTTGGTGGTTCCCATGGTAACAACGCGGACTTCGTCGCCGTACTTTTCACCGAACAGCGCGGTTGCACCGGCCTCAATGGCTTCGTTGGGCGACATGACCTTGGTCTGAACTGGGGTGTTGGCGAGGATTTCTTCGTTGACCGCAACCTCGATGTCAGCAAGCTCTGCCGCGCCGACTTGTGCGGTGTGCGAGAAGTCAAAGCGCAGGCGGTCGGATGCGACAAGCGAGCCCTTTTGTGCAACGTGTTCGCCCAGGCGCTGGCGCAAAGCTTCGTGCAGCAGGTGGGTGGCCGAGTGGTGACCGGCGAGGGCTGCGCGGCGGGTGCTGTCAACGGCAAAGGCTACCGCATCACCGACGCTCAGCGTGCCTGTGTCGACCTGCACTTCGTGGACCCACATGTCGCCGACGCGCTTCTGCGTGTCGAGGACGGTCGCGGTCGCGCCGCCTTCCGTCGTGATGGTACCACGGTCGCCTTGCTGGCCGCCGCTCTCTGCGTAGAACGGCGTCTGGTTGGCGATCAGGTAGCCCGTTTCGCCCGGTTTGAGCGTGTCGACCTGTGCGTCTGTATTGGCAAGCGCGAGCACCACGCCTTCCGCAGTCAGCGTGTCGTAGCCAAGGAACTCAGAGGCTGGGACGGCGTCACGGATGGTGAACCACAGTTTGTCGGTGGAGGCGTCGCCAGAGCCTTTCCACGACGCGCGTGCAGCGGCCCGCTGGACTTCGAGCGCGGCGTCGTAGCCGGCCTGATCGACTTCTCGACCCTGCCCTCGCAGGATGTCAGCCGTTAGATCAAGCGGGAAGCCGAAGGTGTCGTAAAGCCGAAACGCAACATCGCCCGGTAGAGCCTGGCCGTCGCCGAGCTTTCCGGTCTCGTCACCCAGCAGCTTAAGGCCGCGATCGAGCGTCTCCTTGAAGCGGGTTTCTTCGAGCCGCAGGATCTCCGTGATCGATGCCTCTGCGCGCTTGAGCTCGGTAAAGTGCTCGCCCATGGCTTCAACCAAGGTTGGCACCAGGCGGTGCATGAGCGGGTCTTTGTTGCCGATCTTGTGGGCGTGGCGCATGCCACGGCGCATGATCCGGCGCAGCACGTAGCCTCGGCCTTCGTTCGAGGGCTGCACGCCGTCAGCAACGAGGAAAGCAGCCGAGCGGAGGTGGTCGGCGATGACGCGGTGAGAGACGTTGTTGTCCCCGTCCGGGTCGTCATTGGAGGCATGGGCAGAGGCTTCGATCAGCTTGCGCAGCAGGTCTACGTCGTAGTTGTCGTGCTTGCCCTGCAAGATCGCGGAAACCCGCTCCAGTCCCATGCCGGTATCGATCGACGGGCTCGGGAGTGGCACCATTTCGGCGTCCTTCTCGGGCTTGTCGAACTGCATGAAGACAAGGTTCCAGATTTCGATGAAGCGGTCGCCGTCTTCTTCTGGCGAGCCGGGAGGGCCACCCCAGATGTGGTCGCCGTGGTCGAAAAAGATTTCGGAGCAGGGACCGCAAGGGCCGGTATCGCCCATGGACCAGAAGTTATCAGAGGTCGGGATGCGGATGATCCGGTCGTCGCCGAGGCCGGCGATCTTCTTCCAGAGGTCCACGGCTTCATCATCGGTATGGTAGACCGTGACGAGCAGCTTTTCGTGTGGAAGGCCGTATTCCTTGGTAATCAGGTTCCAGGCAAATTCGATGGCGTTCTCTTTGAAATAGTCGCCAAAGGAGAAGTTACCCAGCATCTCGAAAAAGGTGTGGTGCCGAGCGGTGTAGCCAACGTTTTCGAGGTCGTTATGCTTGCCACCTGCGCGGACGCATTTCTGCGACGTGACGGCCCGATTGTAGCTCCGGTGTTCCTGCCCGAGGAACACGTTCTTGAACTGCACCATACCGGCGTTGGTGAACATCAGGGTTGGATCGTTTCGTGGAACCAGCGGTGAGCTGTCTACGATCTCGTGACCGTTGTCCTTGAAGTAATTCAGGAAGGTCGAGCGGATCTCATTTGCCGATGCCATCAATGGCTCCCTCAGTCTTTCGCAGCATGGCGAGAGCACGGACCCGATCGCGGGACGCGCCAGCCATATCAAATCATGAGGTGAGCATTACGCAGACGGGGCCGCTAAGTCCACGCCGGCAAAGGCGGTGCGCTCATGCACTGAGCGCACCTTTGAAGGCTTTAGCCAGTGGGCTTAGCTTTCTTCGCCTTCCTGGTCGCCCGGGCCTTCGAGCATGGCATCAGCGATGAGGCCGTGGTTGGCAAGGATCTTGGTCTTGATCTCGTTGGCCACGTCTTGGTTTTCCGTGAGGAAAGTCTTGGCGTTCTCCCGGCCTTGGCCGATGCGCTGGTCCCCGTAAGAGAACCATGAGCCCGACTTGTCAATCACGCCCCCGGCGACACCCAGATCGAGCAATTCACCCGACTTCGAGATGCCTTCACCGTACATGATATCGACCTCGATCTGACGGAAGGGTGGGGCGAGCTTGTTCTTGACGACTTTGATGCGGGTCTGGTTGCCGACGATTTCGTCGCGATCCTTCACGGCACCAATCCGGCGGATGTCCAGACGCTGCGAGGCGTAGAACTTGAGGGCGTTACCGCCCGTGGTCGTTTCCGGCGAGCCGAACATGACGCCGATCTTCATCCGCAATTGGTTGATGAAGATCACCATGGTGTTGGATTTGGCAATCGAGCCGGTCAGCTTACGGAGCGCTTGGCTCATCAGGCGCGCCTGTAGGCCCGGCTGGCTATCGCCCATGTCGCCTTCGAGTTCGGCGCGGGGTACCAGAGCCGCGACAGAGTCCACAACCAGCACGTCCACTGCGCCCGAGCGCACCAGCGTATCTGTGATTTCCAGCGACTGCTCACCCGTATCAGGCTGAGAAATCAGCAAGTTGTCGATATCGACTCCCAGCTTGCGTGCATAGACGGGGTCAAGTGCGTGCTCGGCGTCAACAAAGGCACAGACGCCCCCCAGTTTCTGCGCCTCGGCAATACAATGCAGCGACAGCGTCGTTTTACCGGAAGATTCCGGGCCGTAAATTTCAATCACCCGGCCGCGCGGAAAGCCGCCGATGCCTAGGGCAATGTCCAGAGAGAGCGAGCCGGTCGAGATGGTTTCGATATCCACCTTTTCCCGCGAGCCCAGTTTCATGATGGAGCCCTTACCGAAGGAGCGTTCGATCTGCGAAATCGCAGCGTCGAGGGCTTTGTCTTTATCACCGTTGTTGTTCAAGGACGTGTCACTCACGAGTTGGAGTTTGTTCGAAGCCATTGGCTGTACTCCCTATGCGGAAAGGGTCCGGTAATTGCAATAATTATGCGTTTGGACATGATTTGTTCTTCCTTTTGACACAAGAACAAGAAAAGAACAAGTGCGAACAAAAAGAAATCTCACCTTAAAACGAAAAAAGGGAGCCTTCCGCTCCCTTTAATTGAGTGACGTCTAAAGAGACTCGGGCGCGAGGCTCAGGTCATGCGGCGTTCGTCTCGATGCAGTTTTTCGGCGCGCTCGTGCCGTTCCTGTGCCTCGACCGACATGGTCGCAATCGGGCGAGCTTCGAGGCGCCGAAGACCAATCGGCTCGCCGGTTTCTTCACAGTACCCGTACTCGTCGGCTTCGATGCGCGCGATGGCTTTGTCGATTTTATTGATCAGCTTGCGTGCACGGTCACGCGCACGGAGTTCCAGCGCGTGGTCAGTTTCCATCGATGCACGCTCGACGGACTCAGGAGTGGACAGCGATTGTTCCTGCAGCGCGGCGAGGGTGTCCTCGCTGTCGTTCAGCAGTTCAGACTTCCACTGCACCAGCTTCTGACGAAAATAAGCCAGCTGCAGAGGGCTCATGTAGGGCTCCTTCTCTGATGGCCGGTAGTCAGGTGGCAAAATTGGCAAGTCCATACGCGCGGTCCCCCTTTTTCCTTTGTACGTGTTAAGCGGCAAACGCCTGATCGCTAAAGGCATTGGGCATTTACGCCTGTCCTTGGACAACATCAAGCGCAGCGTTTCGCCATTTACTGATAGTGGCTCAAAGTTACCAACCAGTGAACGTCGCATAATGTCCAAAATCGCGACAATTGCGGCAAATTCTATGCAGTCGAAACATAAAGAAATGTTTTATAACAATGGTTTATATGATTTTGTTAAATTAACACTTGCGTTTGATGCGGGGTCTCGACATTATCCACCTAACACACGCGCAGCTGACCGATTTTCAAGGCGCGCGGTAAGGATTTGATTGGCTTGATCGCGGCTCCTGTCGGGTTCAGGCGTGTTTAACGGATTTGAGCCATGCTCGTTACGAAGCGTATCGCTACATTACTAGCGACCAGTGCCCTCGCGGCCACGTTGAGTGGCTGTGAAGCGCTTGATTTCCTGAACCTTGATGGATTGATCAACAACGATGCCGAGGAAACCACGGCCGCTCCTACGCAAACAAGCGCAGCAGCAGCGGGCCAGGCGCCTGCGCCGTTCGATCTCAGCGGCGCGCAGTCGCTGGGGCAGGTCCAGCAGCCGTTTGTCCAACAACCCGTGATGCAACAGCCGGCGCGCTTGCCGGTTTCGAGCATGAATATCCAGACCAGCCCCGCCAACGCTGCCCTGATTGGCGCGTCTATGGGGGCGTCTCCTTCTGGGTTCGGCGCTCTGGCGCCGGGTGTGCCGACGACGACCACGTCGACGGCGACTTACACCTATGGCGCGCAGCCGAACCCCTATGCCCCTCGCACGCCGGGCATCGCGAACACCGCCGGAAGCGCAGCGCAGTCGCTGGCCTATCAGCAAGCCCTGCAGGCCGGTCAGGTTTCGCCTTCGCCTGTCGTAACACCCAGCATTTACGGCACGACCTACACGCCGCCAACGCCTGTCACGCAGACGGTTCAAAGCCCGTCCCCTGTGATCGTGCGTCAGCCAATGGTTGCGCCGCTGACCACCGCCTCCGTCGCACGACCCGCGACGTCGAGTGCTCTGGTCGCCTCGAGTTCATCGTCACCTGCCCAGATTGGCACCCTCGACCCCGCCAATCTGAGCAAGTCCACGATTATTGCCATCCAGACTGCGTTAAAGAGCCGCGGTCTTTACTCGGACGTCGTTGACGGCGTCTGGGGGTCGAAATCCAAGGCATCCATGAGCGCCTATCTGGCCACGCGCGGCGAGTCCGCCGTGACGCTGGATACGTTGTTCAGCCTGGGGGTTTCACTCTGACGTTCCGCACGACGTCGCTCTTTCATTTTCTCTGAAAGTGTCTCCAAAATACCTTCAACCCGTCAGGACCCAGTCCTGACGGGTCTTTTTTTGTCCGTGCAGCCCGAAATCACCCACCGCAGCCCGGATTAGGGGGCGAGGGCCGTGAACTCTTCGGGCGTGTTGACGTTGTAGAAGGGGTCTTTGGGGTCCGTGGGCCACTCCACCGCCGACCAGCCGACCTGTTCGGCGAGCCGGTCGATCTTGCGGTCGCCACGGTGGAAGGCATCGAGCAGCACTTCAAGCGCTTGGGCGGGCCAGCTGCCGACCACGGGATGGTGGCGACCGCTGCTGCTGGCGAAAACGACACCGTCCCCTTCGACTGTCAGCTTTCGCACGAGGTCAAAGGGGATGTGCGGGCAGTCTATGGGCACCGTGATCAGTCGCGCCCCCATACCGCCCGACGCGCGCGCCCAGGCCAACCCGGCGAGGATACCGCAAATCGGAGCCTCCGACGGCTCAAGATCATAAATGCGGGGCAAGTCGATTTCGCTCAACCGCTCTTTATTTGGCCCCGTGCTCAACCCGAGCACGTCCACTTGCGGCTGAAAGCGCTTGATGGTGCGTTCGATCAGCGTCGCGCCTTCGAACTCAAGATAAGCTTTGTCCCGACCCATGCGGCGGGATTGCCCACCCGCCAAAACCAGCCCGAAATTCATGCTCCCAGCGGTCATGCCCCGGTATCCTCCACGGTATCAAAAACCAGCCGTTGCGCGCCGGACAACACGGTCAGTCGCTTCCCTTTCGCGCGGCCAATGAGCGTCAGATTGGTCTGCCGGGCCAGCTCGACACCCCAAGCGGAAAAACCGCTGCGCGACACGAGGATCGGCAGGCCCATGGTCACGGTCTTGATGACCATTTCAGACGTCAGCCGCCCGGTGGTGTAGAAGATCTTCCCTGCCGGATCGACGCCTTCCTGTGCCATCACACCAGCAATCTTATCGACAGCGTTGTGACGCCCCACATCTTCCATATAGATCAGCGGCCGGTCTTCCTCGGCCAGTGCGCAGCCGTGGATGCCCCCTGCTTCGAGGTACAGCCTCGGCACCGATGCCAGTCGGCGCAGCAGGCGGGTTAGGGTGGAAATTGGCAGCTTTGGCCCGTCATCAGGGAGACGTACGCCTTCCAGCTGCTCCATCAAGTCGCCAAAGATTGTGCCTTGGGCACAGCCACTGGTGAGTGTCTTCTTCTTGAGCTTGTGCTCGAAATCGGTCTCATCTGGCGTCCGCACAATAGCGACGCCGAGGTCGTCGTCATAGTCGATGCCGTCGATCCGCGCGTTGCGGGGCAGCATGCCCTGATTGACCAGGTAACCGAGCGCCAGCATCTCCGGAAAATCACCGACAGTCATGGCAGTGACGATCTCCGACCCATTCAAGAAGATGGTCAGCGGCCGTTCTTTGACCGCGCGGACGCGCTCGGTCTCACCGCGCTCGTTGGTGATCTCGATGGTTTGTGCGAGGTCCGGGTCGCTGGGGTTTGGCGCAAGCAGGAGGGAATCGAGCGCGCCGTCTTCGATCGGCGGGGCCGTGGCGCGCTTGCGGATGGCGTCCGGGTTCGACCCGTCGCTGCTCATCAGGCCGCTGCTTTCCAGTCCGGTGTGTCGCCCACGTCCAGCGCGGCGAGATATTTTTCGACCTCAAGCGCCGCCATGCAGCCCATGCCAGCAGCCGTAACGGCCTGACGATAGGTGTGGTCGGTCACGTCACCGGCGGCAAAAACGCCCGGAATGTTGGTTTTGGTGCTGTCTGGCGCTGTCACCAGATAGCCGCCGTCCATCTCCAGCCCCGTATCAGTAAAGATACCCGTTGCCGGCGCGTGGCCGATGGCGACGAACAGGCCATCGATGCTCAGATCGCTGACGGCGTCGGTGTTGCGGTTGCGCAGGGTCAAGCCGGTGACTTCCTTGGGGAAGCCAGAGGTGCCATTGATCGTCTGCACTTCCGTGTCCCAGATAACCTCGATCTTGGGGTTCGAGAGCAGCCGGTTTTCGAGGATCTTCTCGCAGCGCAGTTCATCGCGGCGGTGGATAAGGGTCACTTTGGAGGCGTGGTTGGTCAGGTAGAGCGCTTCTTCGACCGCAGTATTCCCGCCACCCACGACAGCGACCTCGCGGTCCTTGAAGAAAAAGCCGTCACAGGTCGCACAAGCCGACACGCCGAAGCCGCGGAATTCGTCCTCGCTGTCCAGCCCAAGCCATTTAGCCTGCGCGCCAGTGCAGATCACCAGCGTGTCACAGGTCCACTCCGTCCCGGACTCGCAGCTAAGCCGGAAAGGCCGGTTTTCGAGATCGACCGATGCAACATGATCAAACACCATTTCTGTGCCGACGTTTTCCGCTTGTGCCTTCATCTGGTCCATCAGCCATGGCCCCTGAATGGCCTCGGCGAAGCCGGGGTAGTTCTCAACATCTGTCGTGATCGAAAGCTGGCCGCCGGGCTGCATGCCTTGCAGGAGCATCGGATTCAGCGCCGCGCGAGCTGCATAGACCGCGGCTGTGTAACCAGCGGGACCAGAACCCAGAATAATCATTCGGCGGTGATGAGAGTCGGTCATGCAATGGTCCCCTGCTTGCAAGTTTACGCGACGAAGCTGTCGGGTTCCCTGTATAAGCCAAGGTGCTGGGAGAGGCAAAAGCTAGAGCTGTGGAGTGTTGGTGGATCATTACTCTTTCGAGAAATAATCTTTCTGATATGACAGTTCTGATACTGAAATATTGCTGAGTGGCCCCATGCCCCGTCTTGCACTCGATGCCGTTGATCTCAAAATCCTGCGAATCCTCCGTGATGAAGGCCGTATCACCAACGTTGCGCTCGCCGGCCGGGTCGGGATCTCGCCGCCGCCATGTCTGCGCCGCGTGAGGGCGTTGGAGCAGGCGGGTTATATCCACGGCTATCATGCCGAGTTGGACCCGGATCTCATCGGCTATGAGGTGACGGCCTTTTGTCACGTAGGGCTGGTCAGTCAGGCAGAAGCAGACCTCAAGGCCTTTGAAAGGCTGGTGCAGTCTTGGCCAAATGTTCGGGAATGCCACATGCTGATGGGGGAGGATGACTTCATCCTCAAAGTCATGGCGCCGTCGGTCGAAGAGCTCAACGCCTACATCATCAGCCACCTGACGTCCGCACCCAACGTGAAGAACGTCAAGACCGCGATCTGCATTCGACGGTCAGACCGCAAACCGTCTGTACCGGTGCCCACGGCCTAAAAACAGCCGTTGGCACCAGACCTCAACAACAGGATCCGCCTACTTAATCTTGTTGACGTCGTCCGAACCCCAAGCGGCGATGAACATGGACAGCACCACGCCCAGACCGAATACAGCGATCGGCAGCAGCGTCCAGTTCATAACGAACAGCATGAACAGAACGACGGCCATCACTACGACCCACAGGATGGCCGTGATGGTGTCTTTCATGGAAATCTGAAGCGGGTTCTTGCCAGCCATGGAGCATTCCTCGGACTAAAAAAGGTATCAATTACCGGTGCTTTTAATCGCCTAAGCCGCCTTGGGCAATCGGTCCCTGTCATGCGGTGCGGTCAGGTCAACATCTGGGCCCTTTGGCACGATCAGTGTTGGGTTGATGGTGGTGTGACTGCCGTAGTAGTGGCGCTTGATATGGTCGAGGCTGACGGTCTCCAGCACGCCCGGGGTTTGTACGAGGTCCAGCATGTAATTGTGGACGTTGGCGTAGTCGCGAACGTGGCGGAGGTTGCACTTGAAATGCCCGACGTAGACCGGGTCAAAGCGCAGCAGCGTGGGCAGGAAGCGCCAGTCAGCTTCGGTAATCTGATCGCCCGCAAGGAAGCGCGCTTGCCCCAATCGCGCGTCCATTTCATCGAGCACGTCAAACACCCGCGCGACTTCTTCCTCGTAGACATCCTGCGCTGTCGCAAAGCCTGCCTTGTAGACCCCGTTGTTGAAGCCGCCATAAATTCGGTCGTTGAGCGCGTCGATTGTGGGGATCAGGGGGGCAGGGCGGTAGGCCGGGGCCTGCCTAGTCAGGCCACCGAACTCTTCATCAAACATGCGGATGATTTCAGAGCTCTCGTTGTTCACGATGGTGCCCAGCTTGCGGTCCCACAGCACGGGGACCGTTACCCGGCCCGTGTAGTCGCTTTGCGCGGCGGTGTAGACTTGATGCATAAACTGCGCGCCGTTGATCGGGTCAGGCACCACGCCCGGCCCGTCAGCGAAGGTCCAGCCGTCCTCAAGCATAATCGCGTTCACGACCGACACGGAGATGTGGTCTGTCAGCCCCTTAAGCGCGCGATAAATCAGCGTCCGGTGCGCCCAAGGGCAGGCATAGGAAACATAGAGGTGATAGCGCCCGCTTTCGGGCTGATGCGGGGTTGAGCCGTCGGCTTTGATCCAGTTGCGGAAGGCCGAATCCTTGCGCTTGAAGCGCCCGCCAGTGGATTTGGTGTCATACCATTGGTCCACCCACTGCCCGTCTACCAGCATTCCCATATGTTTGTTTCCCTTGGTCTCGCGATGATGTGACTGACATGGGTTTGCAAGCCGATGCTGATAAGGTGCAAAAGCGCGCACAACCTGAGCAAAAAAGACAGAGGACGACGCCACACTATGTCCAGCGCCCGACTAACCTTCGGGACGTTCAACGTCCTCAATCTCGTCCCTGGCTCTACGCCTGAGCTGCGCCATTTCTTCTACAAGGCTGAACCGCAGCAGTCCTACTGGGCCGCGGACGCCAATGACAGTGGCTTGTCGTCCTATGAGCAGAAGCTGGATTGGCTCGCGCAGCAGATCGATCGCATGGACTGCGACGCCATTGCCTTTCAGGAGGTTTTTGACGAAGCGCCCCTGCGAGAAGCGATTGCCCTGTCATCGTGGGCTGAGCATCCGTTTACGCTGGTGATGGGCGGGGAACCGGGGTTTGAGGAGACGACGTTCAGAGGCACGCCGGCCCGTGTCTACTTTCGTCCTCGGGTCGCGCTGCTGGTTCGGGGGGATTGGAAGGTAGAGGCCGAAGTGCTGGACGCCTTCCCTGCTGGTTTTGACTTCAACGCGCCGATTACCGCGCGCAGCGGACGCCAGCGGGCCTTTCAGCACACTCTTGATGGCGCACTGGTAGAAAGCCTGTACCGCCCCGCCCTGCGCTGTGTCCTGACCCTGCCCGAGTGGTCCGAGCGGCTCGAAGGCGTGCCGGAAGGGGAGCGTGGAGAGGTCGTGGTCTACGCCGCGCACTTCAAATCAAAAGCGCCCATGGCGGCCAAGCCGACGGAAGGCAGTTCAACGGAGAAAGCGCGTGCCTATGCGCGCCTGAATGCTTTGGGCGCAGCACGCTCGGCCAACATCCGCAACGTCGATGCAGCCGCCCTGCGCTGGCGAGTGATCGAAGACCTCGAAACCCGGCCGGAACGGCCCGTGGTGCTGCTCGGCGATTTGAATGATGAGCTGGAAGCGATTTCTACGGACATCGCGGGCGGTCTGTCGGTGCCGTACTTCAGCCGGGACGACTACCCCGACGATGACCGAGAGCTGATGCGCCACGTCGCCAGCGATCTGGCGCTCTACTCCACCGCCCGCCGCCATGGTCGGAAGACCATGCGAGACGTGCTCTACACGTTTTTCTGGGACGGTCAGCACAACACGCTCGATCACGTCCTGGTCTCGCGGCACTTTATTCCAGAGTGGATGCGCGAAGGCTGGGGGTCAGCGGCTGTGGGCGATGTTGGCTCGCTGCGGGTGTTCAACGACCACCTTATGGATGACATGCTGGATGAGCTGGAACACTGGCAGGTGTCCAAGTACCACGCCCGTCGGTCGGACCATGGTCAAGTGGTGGTACGGCTGGATTGGGACCGGCGCCCGCGGGACGGTGCGCCGGACTGATCAGGGCTAAAGCAGCCTAGATGAAGGAGATTTTCTCGACTTCGTAGTACCGCGTTCCCTTGGGCGTGGTCACCTCGGCAGACGCGCCGACTTCTTTACCGATGAGGGCGCGGGACAGGGGCGAAGACACGGAAATCTTGCCTGCCTTCAGGTCAGCTTCGAGGTCACCGACGATCTGATAAGTCACCGGCTCGTCGGTTTCTTCATCGACCAGATCCACGGTCGCGCCAAAGACAACCGTCTTGCCGGACAGCGTTGACACGTCAAACACCTCAGCCCGGCCAAGAGTGCCTTCGAGGTTGGCAATCTCGCCCTCAATGAACCCCTGCTTTTCCCGCGCGGAGTGGTACTCCGCGTTCTCCGACAAGTCGCCATGCTCGCGGGCTTCGGCGATTTGCTGGATGATCGCTGGTCGCTCAACAGACTTCAAATGTTTCAAACGGGTTTCGAGGCGCTCAAAACCTTCTTTGGTGAGTGGAAACTTTTCCATCTGATGTAAGTCCTCCGTTGGGCAGGGACTGGGGTGGTCTCAAGGGTTAATATTTAGGGCCTAAGCCGCGTAAGACTGCAAGGACGCGACCGTCAGCGCGCCTGTCTGCGACGCTTTTATGGCCTGCGCAACTGCAAAAGCGCCCGCCATGGTCGTGTGATACGGAATTTTTCGCGTCAAAGCAGTTCTGCGCAAACTTTTCGAGTCGTTTATCGCTGCCTGACCTTCGACCGTATTCACCACCAGCTGGATTTCGCCGTTGATCATGGCGTCTACGGCGTTGGGCTGGCCTTCATGCACCTTATTCACGTGCACGCACTCAAGTCCGGCCTCGATCAGCGTGTTGCAGGTGCCGTCGGTGGCGAGCAGCGTGAAGCCCGCATCCACAAACATCCGGCCCAGCTCAGGCAGACGCACCTTGTCGTGGTCGCGCACGGAGAGGAAGACCACGCCCGCACTCGGCAGTTTCACGTTCGCGGCCAGCTGCGCCTTGAGGAAGGCGTGGGCAAAGTCCGCGTCTAGACCCATGACTTCCCCGGTCGAGCGCATTTCTGGGCCGAGCAGGACGTCAACGCCGGGGAAACGGTCAAACGGGAAGACCGCTTCCTTGACCGCCATCTGACCCGCGTTGTGCGGCTGGGGCGGCAGCTGGGCAAGGGTTTCGCCTGCCATGATGCGCGCGGCAATCTTGGCGACTGGTACACCGGTTGCCTTGGCCACAAATGGTACCGTGCGGCTGGCGCGTGGGTTGACTTCGAGGACGTAGATTTCGTCCCCCTGCACCGCAAACTGAACGTTCATCAGACCGCGCACATTCAGCGCAACGGCGAGTTTCTCCGCCTGGTCCTTGAGCCGCTCGACCAAGGCGTCAGAGAGCGAGTAGGGCGGCAGGGAACAGGCACTATCACCGGAGTGAATGCCCGCTTCCTCGATGTGTTCCATGATCCCGGCGATGTAGACTTGCTCGCCATCACAGATCGCGTCCACGTCCACTTCGATGGCGTCACGCAGGTAGCTGTCGATCAGCACAGGGTTATCGCCGGACACCTTGACCGCTTCAGCCACGTAAGCACGCAGGCGGTCTGTGTCGTTGACAATTTCCATCCCACGACCGCCCAGAACGTAGGACGGGCGCAGCAGGACCGGGTAGCCGATCTCTTCCGCCACCGCTTCCACCTCGGACGGGGTACGGCCCAGCCCGTTGGATGGCTGCAGGAGGCCGATTTCGTTGAGCAGCTTCTGGAAGCGCTCGCGGTCTTCGGCGAGGTCGATGGCGTCCGGTGACGTGCCCAGGATTGGCACGCCGGCCTTTTCCAGCGAAGCGGCAATCTTCAGCGGGGTTTGCCCGCCGAACTGCACGATCACACCCTTGAGCGTCCCGCGCTCCTGCTCCTTGCGGGCGATGGCAAGGACGTGTTCCTCGGTCAGCGGCTCGAAGTACAGGCGATCGGCAGTGTCGTAGTCGGTGGAAACGGTCTCTGGGTTACAGTTGACCATAATGGTCTCGTAGCCCGCTTCTTTGAGCGCGTAGCATGCGTGAACGCAGCAGTAATCGAACTCGATGCCCTGACCGATCCGGTTTGGACCGCCGCCCAAAATCATCACCTTTTCACGGTCGGAGACCTCAGCCTCACAGACAGGCGCGTTGAAGCGGTCATCCACGACGGTGGAGTAAAAGTAGTTGGTGTTGGACGGGAACTCAGCGGCGCAGGTATCGATGCGCTTATAAACGCGAGTGCCTTCCCGGGGGCCTTCGATGACCAAATCCTGAATTTCACGCAGGAACCACCGGTCGATCTTGGATGCAGCGTGAACGTCTTCGACACTCATACCAGCGCGCAAAGCGGTGCAGACCGACAAGATACGGGTCGGCGTCGGGGCGCGCAGGTTTGCGGCGACAGCGCCCTGATCGACGATCTTGCCGTCTTCAATGCCTGGAACGTCGATGCTATCTGCGCCGCCCAGCCCAGTTTCCAGCCCGATCAATGCCTTGTGGAAGCTTTCCTTGAAATCACCACCAAGCGCCATGACCTCACCGACAGACTTCATCGCCGTGGTCAGGTTGGATTGCGCGCCTGGGAACTTCTCGAAGGCAAAGCGCGGGATTTTGGTGACGACATAGTCGATGCTCGGCTCGAAGGAGGCCGGGGTGACTTTGGTCATGTCGTTCTGAAGCTCGTCGAGCGTGTAACCAACAGCGAGCTTGGCGGCGATCTTCGCAATCGGGAAGCCAGTCGCTTTGGACGCCAGCGCCGAGGACCGCGACACGCGGGGGTTCATCTCAATGACAATCAGACGCCCGTTGTCCGGGTTGACCGCGAACTGCACGTTCGACCCACCGGTATCCACGCCAATCTCGCGCAGAACCGCGATCGACGCGTCGCGCATGATTTGCAGCTCTTTGTCTGTCAGGGTCAGGCTTGGTGCAACAGTGATCGAATCGCCAGTGTGCACGCCCATGGGGTCGAGGTTTTCGATGGAGCAGACGATGATGCAGTTATCCGCGTTGTCGCGCACCACTTCCATCTCAAACTCTTTCCAGCCCAGAATCGACTCTTCGACCAGCACTTCCGTGACGGGCGAGAGACGCAGGCCGTCTGCCAGCATTTCGAGGAACTCTTCACGGTTGTAGCAGATCCCGCCGCCTTCACCGCCAAGCGTGAAGGAGGGACGCAGGATCGCGGGCAGGCCGGTCTTCGAAAGCGCTTCTTCGGCTTGCTCCATGCTGTTCACGAGCAGGGAACGTGGGCTTTCAAGACCGATTTTGTCCATGGCATCGCGGAATTTCTGCCGGTCTTCGGCTTTCTCGATGGACTCCGCCCGCGCACCGATCAGCTCCACGCCGTACTTTTCCAGCGTTCCGTCGTAATGCAGCGCCAGACCGGTGTTCAGGCCGGTTTGCCCGCCCATGGTCGGCAGCAGCGCGTCCGGGCGCTCCTTCTCGATGATCTTTGCAACCATCTCCGGGGTGATGGGCTCGACATAAGTCGCGTCCGCCAGATCCGGGTCGGTCATAATGGTGGCCGGGTTCGAGTTCACCAGAATCACCCGGTAGCCCTCTTCCCGCAACGCCTTGCACGCCTGCGCGCCGGAATAGTCGAATTCACAGGCCTGACCGATCACGATGGGGCCTGCGCCGATGATCATGATCGAGTTGATGTCAGTACGTTTAGGCATCCATCATCTCCATGAAGCGATCGAACAGGTAGTGGGAATCGTGTGGGCCGGGGCTGGCTTCGGGGTGGTACTGGACCGAAAAGGCGCGATATCGGGTCGAGCGAATGCCCTCATTGGTGCCATCGAACAGGGAGACGTGGGTCGCCTCGACGTCGCTGGGCAGGCTTTCAAGATCGACCGCAAAGCCGTGGTTTTGCGAGGTAATTTCGACCTTGCCTGTAGTCAGGTCTTTCACCGGGTGGTTCCCGCCGCGGTGGCCCTGATGCAGCTTGGAGGTCTTGGCGCCGAGCGCTTGAGCCAGGATCTGATGACCCAGACAGATGCCGAAGACGGGCGTCCCACTTTCCAGCACGCCTTGAACCGCACCGACAGCGTAGACGCCCGTCGCCGCCGGATCGCCGGGACCGTTGGAGAGGAAGACCCCATCGGGGGCATGGCCGAGGATTTCTTCCGCGCTGGTGGAGGCCGGCACGACTGTCACGTCACAGCCGCGCGCCGCGAGGTTGCGGAGAATATTGAGCTTGGCACCGAAATCGACGGCGACGACTTTGCGCGTCGGTGCGGCCATCTCGCCAAAGCCTTCGGTTCGGCTCCATGTCGTTTGGGACCAGGCGTAGGTTTGCCCAGTGGTGACATCTTTAGCGAGGTCCAGACCTTTAAGCCCGGCCCAGCCGTTGGCTTCTTCAAAAGCTGCCGTCAGGCTGGCATCGCTCAGATCGCCGTTGACGACGACCCCATGCGGCGCGCCGTTGTCGCGAATCAGGCGGGTGAGCGCGCGGGTATCAACCCCGGCAATCCCCGTCATGCCCTTGGCGCGCAACCAGTCAGAGAGGTGCTGCGCCGCGCGGTAGTTCGACGGCTGTGTGATATCGCAGCGCAGGACGCAGCCGCGCGCGTGGACTTGCAGCGCTTCGACATCTTCGTCGTTGGTGCCGACGTTACCGATGTGCGGAAAGGTGAAAGTGATGATTTGCCCCGCGTAAGACGGATCCATCAGAATTTCCTGATAGCCGCTCATCGAGGTGTTAAAGCAGACCTCGCCCAAGCTTCGCCCTTCTGCGCCCAGCCCAAGGCCCCACAGAATCTCGCCGCTGCCCAGCACAAGGGCGCCGGTGGCAAGGCTCGGCTTGGTGGCTAAGGCGGTGGAAAACCGCATCTTTGCTGGTCCCGAATCAACGGATTGGCTGGACATAGGGGAGGGGCTCCAATCGGTGCAAATCGCTTTGTAGAAAAAGCACGTACTGGAAGACAGTGGAGTAAGCTCGGCTCTGCTTTGCGTCAAGGAATGCCAGCAGTGCGATTCCCCATTCCGTGAGGGTTCATGCGTCAGGCGCAAGTCAGCGGCAGTCTTTGGGGGTTATTGCCAAAGTTCCGCCACAACATTAGCTTTCGCGCATCTTGAAACCACCACGCAGGCACTCATGCTCCGCGACACACTTACCGGGTCCATGAAGGACGCGATGAAAGCAAAAGATCAGGTAACGCTCTCCACGCTGCGTCTGGTCAATGCTGCGATCAAACAGCAAGACATCGACGTTCGGTCCTCAGGCAACGCAGATGGCATTGCCGACTCTGACATTCTTTCGCTGCTGCAGAAGATGATCAAGCAGCGTCGGGAAAGCATCAAAATGTACGAGGAGGGCGGCCGCCCCGATGCTGCAGCTCAGGAAGCTGCGGAAATCGAGGTGATCGAACGCTTCTTGCCGCAGATGATGAGCGAAGATGAAGTCAAAGCAGCGCTTGACGCTGTGATCGAAGAAACCGGTGCTGCGTCCATCAAGGACATGGGACCGGTCATGGGCGCGCTGAAGCAGAAGTACGCGGGCCAGATCGACTTTGGCTCTGTCTCGCCGATCGTCAAGCAGCGGCTGTGTGCGCTGGCCAAAGCGGCCTAGCACGCCTTACCCTACCTGATAGAGCAGCAGGGCTGTCCCCAGCCCTGCCAGTAACGCCCCCACCCAGGCCATGAGTGCGGGGCGTTGTCGTGTCGCGATCCAGATCAGCGGCAGCTGTGCAACTGGCGTCATTGAGGACAGCGTCGCGACCAGCGCCGCGTCGGTCATGCCGAGCGCGAGCAGGAACAGCGTCATCCCCACACCGATCCCCAGAAACCCGCTCAGCCCGATGATGGCGATCAGGCGCAGGTTCAGCGGTTCGGCTGATTGAGCTCGGCTCGGGGTCCATGGTCCGGGTACCAGTATGATCAGCCAAACGGCCAGCGCTGAAATACCGACGCGGATGGCGGATGCGACGATGGGGTCAGGGCGGGCGCTGAGATCCGGGTTTTCCATCAGCGGATTCGCGACCAGTGTTCCTACGGCCTGCGCCAGTGCGGCACCCAGCCCGAGCAGCACGCCAATGATCAGCAGACCGTTGATCGACTCCCAGACGTGCAGCTGATCCCGCCGCTTGCCGTAGAGAATGGCGATCAGCACGCCCGCGAACACCAGCACGATCCCCGCCCAGTCGCGCAGGCTCAACACCTCGCCCAGGCCGACTCCGATCAGCGCAGTCATTGGCGCGTGGGTTGAGAACAGCATGGTTGTCCGTCGTGGGCCGAGCCGAGCGACGGTGCTGTAGAGCAGCGTATCGCCAATGAAGATGCCAACGAAACCCGAGACTCCGAGCACGCCGACTTGCATGAGGGTAGGGAAGGCACCTTGCTGCCAAGCGATCCCGCCACCGATCACCGCCAGACCCGCTGCGACCATTGAAATGCGCAGCCGATTGTAACGCATGCCACCCAACTTCCGCGCTGGCCCGGCGGAGATGATCGTGGTCAGCGCCCACACAAGGGAGACAGACAAGGCAATCAGCGCGCCCTGATCGATAAAGCTCAAGATGATTTATCCCGTGGTTGTCCCCTTTATTGTCCTCGGTGTCGTGGACATTCAAAGGGGAAGACTGCCTTTTGGGGGAGCCTTGGCGGGGCTTTGGGTATACCCTCTTCCGCCTAGACGTTTCCATGAGCCTTAAGCCTACGAAGCTTTGCGCCGCTTTTGCTAGCAGTGAGACGGCAAGGCAGTGTCGCAATGAAGGATTGAACGACCCCGTGGCCACGATTCCACCCGCTTTCCTCGACGAAATTCGGACCCGGCTCGACCTGTCCGACGTCGTTGGCACGCGCGTGAAGTTGCAGCGAAAGGGGCGGGAGTGGACGGCGTGCTGCCCTTTCCACAACGAGAAGACACCGTCCTTCTACGTCAACAACGAGAAGGGGTTCTATCACTGCTTTGGCTGCGGCCAGCACGGCGACCACATCGGTTTTGTGATGAACCACGACGGCCAGAGTTTTCTGGAAGCGGTTGAGACCCTCGCCGCGCAGGCTGGACTGGACATGCCCAAGGCCGACCCCGACGCTGCCCGCAAGGCCGAGCGTGCCAAGGGGTTGAAGGAAGCCATGGTTGCGGCGGTCAAGGCCTATCAGGATGCGCTATTCCAACCTGAGGGCGAAGGCGCGCGCGTCTATATCGAGCGACGTGGGCTGAGCCCGGAGACGGTGAAGCACTTTGGCTTAGGCTACTCCCCCGATGCGCGCGACTGGCTGTTCAAAAAGCTGATCGCGCAGGGGTTCAGTGCGCAGGTGCTGATCGACGCTGCCCTGGCCAAAGCCCCCGACGACGGGCGCGCGCCCTTTGACATGTTTCGGGGGCGGTTGATGTTTCCAATCTGGGACCGGCAGGGCAATCCGGTTGCCTTTGGCGGGCGGATACTGGGGGATGGTGAGCCGAAATACCTCAATTCCCCTGACACCCCGATATTCCATAAAGGGCAACTGCTCTACGGGCACCATCTGGCGCGAAAGGCAGCGCACGACCGTGGCGAGATCCTGGTGGTTGAAGGCTACATGGATGCCATTGCGCTGGGTCAGGCCGGGGTTGCCAATGCGGTCGCGCCGCTGGGTACAGCGCTCACCGAAGATCATTTGCGCCTGCTTTGGAAAATGGTACCCAGCCCGACGGTTTGCCTCGACGGTGATGCGGCGGGTCAGCGCGCCGCGCGGCGTACAGCGGAACGCGCCCTGCCGCTGCTGACCGCCGGGAAGTCGGTTAAGTTCGCGACGCTGCCGCAGGGGCAAGACCCGGACGATTTGCTCAAGCACGGCGGCTTCGCTCTGGCGCTGGGAGCGTGCGGCCATGAGCCGCAATGATGCTGAGCAGCGCGCGGCGCTGTGGTCTCGGATCAATCAGGCGTTGCGGGCGGTCGAGGACTCGTCGCTGAATACCGCGCTTGAAGCCGATATGATCGCGCGCTTCGAAGCCTCCTTTGGGCATCACCCCTTCCGCAAGGGCGGCGGACGGCAGTGGGAGCGGGCTAAAAGTGGCTATGGAGCCCCGCGCAGCAGTGGTTTGAAACGCCCAGGAGGAGGGGTGAACGCCCCCGGTAATGACCGGGTGTCGGTGCTCGATACGCGATCCTTATCGCGTCGCCCTTACGAGATTCTGTTCCACGCTTTCATGAATCACCCGGACTTGCTCGACCTGTACGGCGAGAACCTTGCCACTTTGACCATGTTGGACGTTGATTTGGCGCAATTCCGCGATGCGTTGGTACAGGCGCTGTTCGCCGACGTCCCTCTTGACTCAGCGACCCTGCAGGCTCATCTGTCGAGGCACGGGTTAGACAGCATGGTTGAGCGTTTAACGGGTCCAGAGATCCAGCTGCATGCAGGCTTTGCAAAGCCAGATGCCCAGAAAAATGAGGTGATCGAGGGTCTAGAGACCTTGTTCGCAGGCTTTACGCACCGGGACATGCAGCATGAGCTGCAGGTATCTCGATCGGCGTTGCCTGCGTATGCTGTGACAGATGAAGAGCTCAAGGCTCTCAGCCTGCGCGCCAAGGCCTATACCGACGCCAAGCCATCCTCCTGAACATGACCCCCTTTGGGTGGGGTGGAATTTGTCGTGTTGCCGATGTCTGCGCCGAAACAGGGTGGCGATGTCAGCGACACGTAAAGCACGTTGAAACACTGAGGTCTGAATGAGCAACCAAGCGCGCGCAGCAGAGAAGCCAGCCGAAACGGACGTTGCAAAAGATGCTGCGGGAGGCGCCCAGGATACGGTCCTGATCGCGGTTCGCAAACTCACCGAGCGGGCGAAAGCCAACGGGTCGGTGACCTATGACGACATTAACGAATTCTTGCCCGAGGATCAGGTCAGCAGCGACCAGATCGAGGACGTGATGGCGCAACTCTCCGAGGCCGGCGTGACCGTGACTGAGGGCGATGCTGCCGAAGGCGACAAAGAAGAGTCTACCGACGTCGCCAACCCGACGGGCAACATCAAAGACGAAGACGTTGGCCGCACCGACGATCCGGTGCGCATGTACCTGCGCGAAATGGGTTCGGTCGAGCTGCTGTCTCGTGAAGGCGAAATCGCCATCGCTAAGCGGATCGAAGCGGGCCGCGAGGACATGATCGCCGGTATCTGTGAATCCCCGCTGACGTTCTCCGCGCTGATGTCCTGGCGCCAGTCGTTGCAGGAAGAAGTGGTGCTGCTGCGCGACGTCATCGACCTCGACGCCACCTACGCTGCTCACATGCGCGCGCTGGCCGGAGACGATGAAGACGCCAACGATCCATCGCTCGATGTCGCAGCGTCCGAAGGCCTCAACGATGAGGAAGACGAGGACGAAGACGAGGAAGAAGAAGGCAAAGAAGGCAAAGAGGGTGAAGAGGGCGCGAACGCGTCTTCTGATGATGACGACGATGATGACGAGGATAACAGCGTTTCGCTGTCGGCCATGGAGGGCATCCTCCGCGAAGACGTCATGGAAGCGCTGGACATCATCGCTGGGGCTTACAGCGGACTGCACAAGGTCCAGAAAGACCGCATGACCCTGCTTCAGACCGGCGAAGACGTGCCGGACGACATCGAAGCCGCCTACGAAGAAGGGCGGGAGACGGTGATCCGCGCGATGAAGCTCGTGCGCCTGAACAATAACCTGATCGACCAACTGGTGGATCAGATGAAGTCGATCAACAAGGCGATCATCGGCCACGAAACCAAGCTGATGAAGCTCTCTGACCGCTGCAAAATTCCGCGCGACGAGTTTATCGACGAATACTTCGAAAACGAGATCGACCCGAGCTGGCTGGAGCGCATGGCCGAAGTGGATGCGTCGTGGAAGATGCTCAACGATCGCTATGGCTCCATGGCCAAGGAAATCCGCGAGGACATCGCCGACATCATCCATCAGGTTGATCTGCCGGTGAGCGAGTTCAAGCGGATCGTCGAGAAGGTCCAGAAGGGCGAGCGCGATTCCAACCGCGCCAAGGCTGAGATGATCGAAGCCAACCTCCGCCTCGTGATCTCCATCGCCAAGAAATACACCAACCGCGGCTTGCAGTTCCTCGACCTGATCCAGGAAGGCAACATCGGTCTGATGAAAGCGGTTGATAAGTTCGAATATCGGCGCGGCTACAAGTTCTCGACCTATGCGACTTGGTGGATCCGACAGGCCATTACCCGCTCGATCGCCGATCAGGCGCGGACCATCCGTATTCCGGTGCACATGATCGAGACGATCAACAAGCTGGTTCGCACGGGTCGCCAGATGCTGCATGAAATCGGCCGTGAAGCGACGCCGGAGGAGCTGGCCGCTCGCTTGGGCATGCCGCTGGAAAAAGTGCGCAAGGTGATGAAAATCGCCAAGGAGCCGATTTCGCTGGAGACCCCCATTGGCGACGAGGAAGATTCGCACTTGGGCGACTTCATCAAGGATGAAAACGCCATCATCCCGGTTGAGGCGGCGATTAACAACAACCTGCGTGAATCCACCACGCGCGTTCTGTCGTCGCTGACCCCGCGTGAAGAACGCGTGCTGCGGATGCGCTTTGGTATCGGCATGAACACTGACCACACGCTCGAAGAGGTCGGCCAGCAGTTCTCGGTTACCAGAGAGCGTATCCGGCAGATTGAAGCCAAGGCACTGCGTAAGCTCAAGCATCCTTCCCGCTCGCGGAAGCTGCGGTCCTTCCTCGACCACTAAGCCGCCTGTCGCCCGGCAGCCGCGCGCATGTACACCCTTTCTGTTGCAGTGCACTGGATCCTTGATCCGGTGCATTTGCTGCTGGTTCTGTTCCTGCTTGGCACGCTGATCCGCCTGCTGAACCGGGGGATCCGCGCGTGGTTTGGGCGTTTGGTGCAGCTGCTGGTTCTGGCAGCGGTGCTTGCGTTGTTCTTCCTGCCGCTGGGCACCCGCATGCTGGAACCGTTGGAGCAACGTTTCCCCGGCTATCGCCTGCAATCTGAGGCAGGGCGGCTTGACGGCGTGATCGTGCTGGGCGGCTCACTCGATCTGCGCGCGACCCTTGACCGAGCCGCCTTGATCCAGGCCGGCAGTGCGAGCGACCGCTTGCTGACCGCCGTGGAAGTGCTCACCCAGACCAATCTTGATGTTTATCTCAGCGGTGGGGACGGTGCGCTGACCCGGCGCGTGGACATCGGAGAGGCGGCTATTCTGGCGGAGTGGCTGGGTCAGCAAGGCTTTGACTCGAGCCGTATCAAGGTTGAGAGCCAGTCTCGCAACACCGCCGAACACCCTGACGCCCTGCTTGCTGCATTCCCGGATATGGCGGGCAAGATCTACGGCCTCGTCACGTCCGCCTTTCACATGCCTCGCGCGGTCGGGGTCTTCGAGCGTGCGGGTTTCGAGGTGGTCCCCTTGCCTGTCGACTACCGTGCGGATCGCCGCCGTCCCATTGTTTTTGGCCAGGGAGTTGCAGAGTGGGAGCGGTTTGCTCTAGCCGTTAGGGAGTGGGGAGGGCTATTCTTCTACTACGCGCTCGGCAGGACAGACGTGGTCTTCCCTCGCCCGAAGGCGACAGAACCAATCGACAAGTAGGGAGGCAAAAGGGTTATGGACTGGCTCAACGTGAACACGCTGATCGATGCCGCGCTGGGGCAAAGTCAGTATGAGATCCTCAACGCCCTGTTGCCCATTGGGGCCAAGGTTTTGGGCGCTGCACTGGTGCTCGTCATCGGCTGGATTTTCGCGGCATGGTTCTCACGCACCATCGACCGTTTCCTCGAACAACGCACCCTGATCGACGCAACCATTGAAAAGGTGCTGATCCAGGTCATTCGCTTTGCCATCCTGACGGTAACGGTGTTGATGGCGCTGCAGATGTTTGGCGTTCAGACCGCGACGATTCTGGCGCTGCTCAGTGGTGTCGCGCTGGCCATAGGTCTGGCTGTCCAAGGCACGTTGAGCAACGTCGCCGCTGGGGTGATGCTGTTGGTCCTGCGGCCGCTCAAGGTCGGTGAATGGGTTGAGGCGGCAGGGAGCAGCGGCTCCGTCAGCCGAGTGGGCCTGTTCCGCACGGATCTGGTGACGCTTGCCAACGTGCTGGTATCCGTCCCCAACACGGCGATTTTTGAAGGCGCTATCCAGAACTACACCCGATTGGGCCGCCGCCGCATGATCGCGGTGATTGGCGTGGCTTACGACACGGACCTCGATAAAGCGATGGAAGTGCTGCGTGGT
>CBFHUI010000014.1:0-43728 GCA_965658725.1 Alphaproteobacteria bacterium
ATCAGCGTTGTCGCCATAAACAGCCCGCTCTCAGCCAGATGTGTCAGACCGATGGGCCAGCCCAATCGGTAGACCCGAGCAAAAGCCTCCCAATCCGGCCGCCAGAGGCGCTGGAACATCAAGTGTTCAGACAGCCTTGCACGCACGAAAATCACGATCAGACCCAGCATGATCAACTGATTGGTCAAGGTCGCGATGGCAGCGCCCGTGATCCCCAGCTCCGGGAAGCCCCAGCGGCCAAAGATCAGCAACCAATTGCACAGCGCGTTCCCCAGTCCGCCAAAAATCGCCACCCACAGCACCACCTGCGCCCGTTCCAGTGCAGCGAGATAGCTTTTCAGCGTGGACACCAGCAGCGCGGGCAGCAGGCTCCACCCGGCGATACGCAAGTAAGTCTGCGCCAGCGCTGAAACCTCTTCATCCTGTCCGATCAGCCGGAGGATCGGCGCAGACCACCACATCAGCGGCAGCAGTGTCAGCGCGGCCACGGCCGAAAGCCACAGACCCATGCGCGTCACCCGCCGGATCTGCGTGGGGTCTCCGGCACTGACAGCCGATGCTACCAGCGGAAGCACCGCGTAGGAAAAGCCGCTCCCGACGACAAAGAGCGTGAAGAAGAACGACGCCCCCAGCACGCCCCCGGCAAGCACCTGCACGTCGTACCAGCCGAGCATAATGGTATCCGTCAGGCCAACGGCAGCGGTGGCAAGATGGGTACCGATCAGCGGCAGGCCAAGCGTCAGCAAGGCCCGTGCGTGTTGGCTGAAGGGAATGGGGGCAGCGGTCATACTTTACCTTGCTCGGCCGCGCACAGCATAGAGGTGCATGCCGCTGGGATGGTGCGCCGTTTCGAACCCAATGGGAGGGCAGCAATCGGCGCAGAAGTATCGGTGCGACAGGCGCTCAGGCAGAATGCAGAGCGCCATACACCAAGGCGTTGAGTTCCGGGTACAACGGAAACGTATCCGAAGGAAACAACTGCGTGGCAAAGACAACACTAATGTCGAGGCGCGGATTGACCCAAGAGATCAGCGAAGCCGCTCCCGACCAACCAAACTCCCCTATCGCCCAAGGACTGGCGCGCTCATGGCTCGACGTCACCACGTAGACCCCCAACCCCTTGGCGTCTGCTAAGGGGTAATGGCCGTTGTCGGTGACATCCATCTGAGCAAACGTCCGACCCAACTGATCGGTTTGCAGCGCCTTCACCGAAGCCGGAGAGAGCACCCGCTCGCCCTTATCGCCAGTGCCGTCCCGGCGCAACATGTCCATGAAGCGGGCAAAGTCTTCCACCGTGCTCACCAGCCCCCCGCCACCGTCGAAGAACACATCCCGGTCCTGCTGCTTCCAGCTCGAAGCCCGGTTGGTCTCCAGCACGCGCAGGTTCCGTTCTGTCGCGAATTCGTAGAGCGTGACCAGTCGGTCCAGTTGCTCTGGCGCGACGTCAAAGGCGGTGTCAGTCATGCCCAGCGGCGCAAAGATGCGCTGTTCTAACGCCTGTGCAAACGGCATCCTGCCCGCCACCTCGACCACCCGCCCGAGCAAGCCAAAGGCCGTGCTGTAGTAGTACCGCTCGCCCGGTTGAAACAGCAGAGGCTGCTGGGCGAGAACTTCGGAGAAACGGGCCAAAGTGTCCTGATAGAACAGCACCAAACCTGCCTGCTGGTACAGCGGTGCGATGGCGTCTTCGTTCTGCGCGTAACTCAGCCCGGCCGAATGGGTCAGCAGATGGCGGATGGTGATGGGACCTTTGCGAGGCCGAGTGCCACCGGTTGTCGAGTCATAGATCGGGGTCTGCGCGAACTCTGGCAGGATCTCCGCAACGTCTTGATCCAGCCCTAGAACGCCATCGTCGATCAACTGCAGAATAGCGACGGCGGTGACGATCTTGGAGAGCGAAAAGATCCGTATCAGATCATCGCGCTGGTAAGCACGTCCCGATTTCACATCGGCAAAACCGCGCGCACCTTCGTAAAGCGTTGTTTCGCCTCGGGTGATTTTTACGTGGGCAAACGGCAATTTGCCGCTGTCTACGTAATCAGCGATCCAAGCGTCGATGGCTGCAAAGGCGGAATTGGCGATCATGCGGTCTCGGTCGGCCTTCAGGCTTGGGTTCAGGTCAGGCGCAACGGCAAGCGATCGAGAGCACGCATGGAGTTGTTGGGCCGCCACGTCGGCTCACCCGCAAACTCGATCCGCTCCACCCGCTCGGCCAGTGCCTTGAGAATGGCGCGGCCCTCAGCCCGTGCGATGATCTGCCCCACACAGGAATGCACGCCGACGCCCAAGGCCAGATGGCCCCGCGCGTCCCGGGTGATGTCGAATGCCTCGGGGTTTTCGAACTTCGCCGGGTCGCGGTTGGCAGCGCCCAGCACACAAAGGATCTTGCTGCCTTCTTCGATTGGGATCCCGGAGACCGTCGTATCTTCCCCCGCCGTGCGGAAGAAAGCCTGCACCGGCGTGCAGAACCGGAGCACTTCCTCAAACGCGGGCCCGGCGAGGTTGGCAGGATCGGACTTGAGCCGGACGAACTGATCGGGGTGTTGCGCCAGGCACCAGAGCGCGCTACCGATCCCGGAGACGGTTGTATCGACCCCGGCAGAGAGCAGCGAGCGGATCAGCATACCCGCTTCAGCCTCACTAATTTCCCCACTGTCCGTTGCGGCGTAGATGGTTGCGCCGATGCCGTCTTCGGTGAGTTGGTCGCGCTCGCAGTGGGCGTTAATCCAAGGCACGATATCGGCAGCCTTGGCCATGATGCGTCGGCGCAGATCATTGTCAGGGCCGACGGCGTTGAAGACCATAGCGCCGTAGTCCACCAACTTGCGCGCATCGGGGTCCTTAATCCCTACAGCACGCGGGAAAACACGTGTCGGGAAAGCCTCAGCAAGCGCGCCAACGCCCTCGATCTCCCCCTGCGCCAACACGTCTTCGACCAGCGCGGCGGCATCTTCGGCAAAGTCTGCCTCGAGCTGACGCACAACGGCAGGAGACAAAGCGCGCATGATGACGCGGCGGTTGCTGGTGTGCACCGGCGGGTCCACTTCGAGCACGATGGAAGGCGGCCGCCAAGGCTCGTGCAGCTTAAAGTCCGCCATACCGACACCGCGCGAGGAGAGAAAACGCTTGTGGTCGTAGAAGACTTCCCGCGTCTCCTCATACCGACCGCAGGCCAAAACTTCGTAGCGCGGGATATAGACCATCCCGCCTTTCTCACGCAGCGCATCAAAGAAGGGCAAGGGGTTCACGAGAATGGCTTCGTCGTAGGGGTCAATATCCCAGACAGGCACGCCCTCCGGCGGCTGAATGGACTTATGCTGATGAACCAATGGCGCGTTCATAACTTCCCCCTTTCCTCGGGTTCTCTCCGTAGAAGCCTGCACCAAGCGCAGGATGCGATCAAATCCAAACTGACGCCCTTGCGCGTCAAACCCATCAGCACGCAAGTCATAGCCACGCGAGCAAAAGTGGTGCAAAACGGCGGCAAGTCGTGACACTTTGCGGACCCTTCTGCCCGCTCAGTGAGCGACAGACAGGCCTCTGACCTGATTAAGAAGGCTTCATTGTTAGGAGGACATTACAATGAACAAGTTCCTGATTGCTGCCAGTGTCGCAGTGATGACCGCGTCGAGCGCGGCTGCGCAGGACGTAACCCTGCGCCTGCACCACTTCATGCCGCCCCCGGCGACCCTGTCCAAGCACTTCTTCATCCCATGGGCCGAAGAGATGAGCGCCAAGACCGATGGTCGGCTGGCGATCGAAGTCTACCCGTCCATGAGCCTGGGCGGCACGCCCGGCGATCTGATCGATCAGGCCATTGACGGCGCGGTTGACATCAGCCTGACTTTGACCGGCTACACCCCCGGCCGCTTCAACAAGTCAGAAGTCTTCGAACTGCCGTTCATGATGGAAGACGCCGTGGTGACCTCGGCCGCGTACTACGACATGATTCAGGCCGACCTGCAGGACGGCGAGCTGGCAGACGCGAAGATCCTCGCAGCATGGGTGCACGGTCCCGGTGTGATCCACACCGCTGAACCGGTGACCAAGCTCGAAGACATGGCAGGCAAGGAACTGCGTGGCCCGACCCGTGTGATCACCGACTTGCTCGGCGAATACGGCGCAACCCCTGTTGGCATGCCGCTGCCGGGCATTCCGGAGGCTCTGTCCAAGGGCGTGATCAATGGCACCGTGCTGCCGTGGGAAATCACCCCTGCGATCAAACTCGGCGAACTGGTGACCAACCACACGGAGATCGGCGGCGACCGCGCGCTCTACACGGCGACCTTTATCCTCGCCATGAACTGGGACGCTTACGAGGCCCTGCCCGACGATCTGCGCGCCATCCTCGATGAGAACACCGGCAAGGCCATGTCCCGCTCCGTAGCAGCCACCATGGTTGAACGCGATGCAGCAGGCCGTTCGGTCTACGCTGGTAACAACATCATCGAGCTGGGTGAAGACGAAGTGGCTCGCTGGATCGATGCGGCTCAGCCGGTCTACGACCGCTGGGTTGATCGCGCGAGCGGCAAGGGCTTCGACGGTCAAGCGACCATCGACATGGCCCGTCAGTTGATCGCTGACAACAAGTAAGTTAGGCGTGTGCGGCCAGCCGCTCGCTGGCCGCACGAAAGCCTTGCTCAGTGACGCTCGGATCGCGCTAGACTTTCCGCCACCGCGCCTTTAGGGATGGGGCCGATTATCGGCTACGCTTGGCCAATTAACCTGTTCCAAGCCTTGCACCGAGCCGCCCCGCCCTTCCCTCTGCCGCCTTGGCGATCCGCATCAGAAAGTGACATCTGGATGAGCGAACCCACCCCGCCTTCCCCCGGACTGACGGGCCGCGTTGAGGCTGTTGGCCGCTGGTTGAACAAGGCTGCGGCGGCCTTTGCTTTTCTCGGCGGTTTGGGGCTGGTTTTTGCCATTGTCGTGACCTGCATCAGCATCATTCTCAAGGTCACCCGCCGCGTGCTCGACTTCACGCTCTCCGGCGTGTTCAACCCCGAAGGCTGGGCCGGGATCCGTCCTATTCTGGGTGAGGAAGAATTGGTGCAGTACGCTGTCGGCGCTGCGCTTTTCTCGGCGCTGCCATGGGTGATGATCAATCGCGGCCATATCCGCATCGACATCTTCGAACCCTTGTTTGGCGGCTGGATCAACCGGCTGCTGAACCTGGCCGCCGACCTCTCCCTGCTCGCGGTCTCCTACATGATCCTGACCCGGCAGTGGTATCTGATCTTTAACAAGGCCCGACGGAGTCAGGAGCCCATGCCCGACCTGATCGCCGCCGGACAGTGGCAAGAAGCGCTCGGCCGCTTGCGTGTCCAGCCTGAGAGCCAAATCCTAAGCCTGAAGCTCTGGCCCTTTTACGTCTTTGCTGAAGTCTGTGTGGCGCTGTTCTTTGTGGTTGCGGTGTACTGCACCATCCAGAGCCTGCTGCGGCTGTTCCAACCCGGCCCCGCTGCGCCGTCGGTCGAGGGTTAGCGCACCATGGATTGGCTTACCTCCTCCCTGAGCAGCTTTCAGATCGGGCTGCTGTCCTTTCCCGTGCTGCTGATCCTCGTGGCGCTCCGCCTGCCGCTGGCGGCTGCGATGTTTATCGTGGGGGCGCTTGGGACGGTGCTGGTCACCGGCAACGTGCGGATGATGGACAGTCAGCTGAAGTCCTTCGCCTTCGGCACGCTCAACAACTACTCCCTCTCGATTATCCCGCTGTTCCTACTGATGAGCGAATTCGCCACGCGCGGGGGGATGTCGCGCTCGCTGTTCGAGGCGGCGGGGGCCTGGCTGGGACACCGTAAGGGCGGGGTTGCCATGGCGGCAATCGGGGCCTCGGCAGGTTTTGGCGCGGTCTGCGGCTCCTCGCTGGCTACCGCGTCAACCATGGGCAAAGTGGCCCTTCCTGAACTCAAGCGCTCAGGCTACTCGGGCGCGCTGTCCACCGGCGTTTTGGCGGCGGGCGGTACACTCGGTATTCTCATTCCGCCCTCCGTCGTGCTGGTGATTTACGCCATCCTCGCCGAGGTCAACATCGAGAAACTCTTCACCGCCGCCTTTATCCCCGGCCTGCTGGCCATGCTGGGGTACATGGTCACAGTGTCGATCTACACCCGCGTGTTCAAAGGCGCAGAGCAGTCTCGACCACGCCTACCCTACGCCGGACGCTTCCGCATCATGACCCGCGTCTGGCCGGTGCTGCTGATTTTTGTGCTTGTGATCGGCGGGATCTATACCGGCGCCTTTACCCCGACCGCTGCCGCGGCTGTTGGCGCTGCGGGAACCGGGGTCATCGCCGCACTCAATGGCGGGCTGACGTGGGCAGGCCTGAGAGAGTCGCTACTGGCCACGGCCAAAACCTCCGCCATGATCTTTTTCATCATCGTTGCGGCCGGCGTTTTCAACTCCTTCCTCAGCTCAGCCAAAGTGCCGCAAACGTTGGCCGAGTTCTTCATCACCTCCGAGCTCAACCCGTGGGTGATCCTGCTGGGTATGCTGCTGCTTTATCTGATCCTGGGGACCGTCATGGACTCCATCGCCATGATCTTCCTCACGGTGCCGATTTTTTACCCCATCGTCGCCCAGCTCGACTTCGGCCTGACCCCGGCTGAGATCGGGCTGTGGTTTGGGATCCTTGTACTCATGTCCGCAGAAGTCGGCCTGATCACACCGCCGGTAGGCATGAACATGTTCGTCATCAACAACCTCGATCGGTCCATTCCCATGATCGAGACCTACAAGGGCGCGCTGCCCTTTGTGGCCTCCGACGTGGTTCGGATCGTCGTGCTGGTTGCCTTTCCCGGCATCACGCTGTTCTTGGTCCGTCTGCTGTTCTGAACCAGCCCATGAAAAAGGCCGGGACAGCAGCCTCTGCCGCCCCGGCCTGAATGGTTCGCAGCGCGGAAGCGCTGGCGGTGCGCCGGTCGCCTAGACCTTGAGCGCGCCCATTTGATCTTCGAGCTTCTGCATCACCTGCATGGCCGCCAGCCCCTGCTGGAAACTGGAATTCGGCTCGCGTCCTTCTTCGATAGCGGCGATGAACTCGCGGTCGATCAGCTCGATCCCGTTGTTACTCACCGCAACATCGCTCAGGTCCACCGGCTGCTCGCGCCCGTCCACCAAATCGTCGTAGCGGGCGATAAAAGTGCCCGTATCGCCGATGTAGCGGAAGAAGCTGCCCAGCGGTCCGTCGTTGTTAAACGACAGCGACAGGGTGCACAGCTTCCCGCTCGGGGTCTTCATGCCGATGGTCATGTCCATGGCAATGCCAAGCTCTGGGTGCGCTGGTCCCTGTAGGCCAAAGACTTCGCTGGGGATCTCGCCCGTTTGGTAGAGGAACAGATCAATCGTGTGGCACGCATGGTGCCATAGAAGATGGTCGGTCCAGCTGCGCGGCTCGCCCTTGGCGTTCAGGTTGGAGCGCCGGAAGAAGTAGGTTTGCGCGTCCATTTGCTGGATGTTGAACGTGCCTGCGTCGATCTTGTTCTTGATGTACTGGTGGCTCGGGTTGAAGCGGCGCACGTGACCGACCATGCCAACAACACCCGTCCGCTCCTGCGCCGCAACCATGGTTTCAGCGTCGGCAAGGCTATCCGCCATGGGGATTTCGCTGAAGGTGTGCTTGCCCGCTTCCATGGCCTGCACGGACTGGCTCGCGTGCATTTGCGTCGGCGTGGACAGGACCACAGCATCAACGTCTGCGGCCAGAAAGTCGTCAAAGGTCGAGGCCGCAACCGCAATCCCACGCTCAGCGGCCAGCGCTTTGATCTTGTCCGGGTTGGGGCCGTAAATGGCCGTGACTTCAGCATTCGGAATGTTGGCCAGCGCATCAAGATGCTTGAGGCCAAAGGCGCCGTAAGCGCCTGCAACGCCAATCTTCACCATATCAGCGGTTCTCCAGGATCAAATGGCCCACGGCAGTGTTGGACGCCGGGACGTGGTAGAAGCGGTGAACTTCCTCCACCTTTTCATTCAACGCGCCGCGCATGACGTACCACATGACCAGCTCGATCCCTTCCGAGCCGGCTTCGCGCAAGTACTCGATGTGGTCAATCTGGCTGCCCGTGTCTGGATCGTTGACCAGCAAGTCCATGAAGCGTGCGTCCCACTCAGCATTGATCAGGCCCGCCCGCTGGTGCTGGAGCTGGTGGCTCATCCCGCCGGTGCCAAAAACACAGACCTTGAGGTCTTCGCCGTAGCTCTCAATCGCGCGGCGGATCGCCTTGCCCAGCGCGAAGCAGCGACGGCCCAGCGGCGCTGGATACTGCACCACGTTCACCGCCAGCGGCACGACCGGACAGGGCCACGCCTCGGGCTGGCCGAACATCATGGTCATCGGCACAGTCAGGCCGTGGTCCACTTCCATTTCGTTCATGATGGTGATGTCGAACTCATCGAGCACCAGCGACTGCGCAATGTGCGCAGACATGGAGCGATGGCCCTTGACCACCGGCACAGGACGCGGGCCCCAGCCCTCATCGGCCGGGTGGTACTCACTCGCGCAGCCCAGCGCGAAGGTCGGGATGACCGAAGCATCAAAGGCCGTGCAATGGTCGTTATAGACCAAGAAGATCAGGTCAGGCTTTTCCTTCTCCATCCACTCTTTGGAGAACTCAAAGCCCTTGAAGATCGGCCCATAGTAGTCGTCGCCGGTAATGCCTTTGTCACTGGCCACACCCAGCGCCGGGACGTGGCTGCAGGCCACGCCAGAAGAAATGTACGCCATTATTTGTCTTCCCATTCAGACTTGTAGCGGTTGCCTTCGATGCTCCGGCCACCATCGACCATCATCTTGCGGTAGCTCTCGCCCATGCCTGTCATCAGGCCGGCGAGCTGCTGGAAATTGATCCCGTGGTAGGCGGCAAGTTTGCTGGTGTAGTAGATGTTTCCACCCAGCTCGAGCAGCTGGTTCCACTCTTGGTTCAACGCCGCAGAGCGCTGATCGGCGGTCATGGGAAAACGGTCGATGTAGCCTTCCGGGTCCACGCGAAAGGCTTCGCGGTTATCGGCCAGACGCAACGAGATGCAGAACTGATTGAGATGATAGCCCACAGCCGCCTGATCACTATCAAAGACGATGGTGCCGGGGATATCGTCGTATGGCTTGCTCATTTCCATGATCCTCCTGGACGCAGGCGCTGACGAGGAGGCCGCGCGGCGGACGGTCTGCCAGCGAGACAGACGACGCCGAGCGGGCAGTCAGCGCGAAAATACGTAACATGTAACGTTTCTTGCGGTTTGAGCGCCGAGTCAACACCAGTCTCGCTCATGGAAGGTGCGCTCAACGCCGCACGAGGCTACCCGCGCCAGACCAGTTCTGTTTCACCCTCAACGATCCGCCCGGTCCGCACAAAGCCTTCGCGCTCATAGAGCGGGATCGCTGAACCGGGCTCATCCAACGCCGTGATGAACAAAGCCGAGCGCGCCAGTTCTTTCATCCGCGCTTTGGAAAAGTTCAGCGCGGTGGTCCCGTGCCCCTGCCCCTGAAACCGCTGATCAACAAACAATCGCCAGACATAGAGGCCGGTCGGGTCGTCGCCATCGAGCAGGATGGCGTCCGGGTGGCCGAAGTCGATCAGCGCGACTAAGCCAACAGCTGTTTCACCTGACCACAGACCATAGACCTCCGAGCCGGGCTCAAAAGGTGCTTCGGCCATAGTGACACCATTGGGAGCGACAAACTGGTTCTGCTCCGGGCGCAGGGTGAGGCGGTAGAGCGCGCCGACGTGACGGCGTTCGAGAGGCTTGATGTTGGTCACAGGTCAGGGTCCTTTGGTTCGAAGCGACGCACAGGCTCAGGTCCACGTAGCAAAGGCTTGAACGATCAGACGCAAAGCGACGACCGTCACCAGCGCCTTGAAGACCAGGCGAAAGGCTCGATCACTGACCCAGCGCGACGCCCGCTTCCCGGTCCAAGCCCCGGCAAACCCGACGACCGTAGCGATGATGATATGCGGTACGTAGGGCCGGAAGTCGAAGCCCAGAGAACCAAAACCGACGACTTTCATCAGGTCGGCAGAGAACATACACAGCGCCAGCGTCCCGGTCAGGGTGGCTCGGGTGATTGGTGCATTGATCAGCACCGCCTGCAGCAAACCGCCCAGGCCCAGCGTGGTTCCCAGAAAGGTATGAACCGCGCCTACCCCGAAGAATGGCACCTGCCGCTTGCCCAGCCAGAGCGACGGCGGCACCCAGATCAGCAGCAATAGCAACACCCCAAGCCCCAGCCGCAACCCGCTTTCTGGCAGCGCAAAGAACACCGACACCCCAACCGCGACCCCAATGGCCGAGCCGAGCACGAACATCAGGGCGATGCGCCAGTCGATGTCGCGCCAGAACAGCACGATCCGTCCGACCAGCGAGCCCGCTGACGTTGGCCCCATGAGCGGAATTGCGACCGACGGCGGAAACACCAGCGTCAAGGTCGCCATCACCACAAAGACCCCGCCTGTGGCGAAGGCTGCGTTGACAAAGCCGGCCAGAAAACAGCCGACCCCCACAATGACCAGCGACCAGTCCATCGTGCGCGTTTTTCCCTTGGTGGTTTAGAGCCGGAAAGGCGGGTTAGTCCCGCGCCTCACCGTAAGTATAGCCCGAGTAACTGATCAAGTCGGTGACAGTGAGATCATCACTGCGCCGCTCAAAAACCTCGATGTATTCGACCATGGTGTTGGAGTGCTCGCGCATCATCCCCTCAGCCCGCACGCCGTCGCCCTTCTGAATGGCTTCGAAAATCACTTTGTGCTGGGAGTTGCCAAGCTTGAGCCTGAACAGCCCGCGGTCTACCCCGTCATCCGAGGACAGCACCTGCCGGTCAAAGACCATCGACCCGACTTCGAGCATGGGCAAATGACTGATCCGGTTACAGGTAAAGCTGACGAAATCGTTACCGCAGCCCTCAAGGATGGTCTTGTGGAAGATCGCGTTCTGCTTCTGCATGCTTTGCAGCGTCGCTTCATCCATGGAGCCAAGGCCAATCAGCCGGTCAATCTCGTCGATGGCCGCTTCCAACCGGATCAGCACGTTATCCCGCCCCGGCGACTGCGCCATCAGTCGCGCGGCCAAGGCTTCGAGGTGCCCTCGGACCTGCACGGCCTGCAGGATGTCCGAAACCGTGGGGCTGTTGACGAAATATCCCCGGCCTTCGCTGCGGCGGATAAGACCTTCGCGCTCCAACATGCGCAGAGCCAAGCGGATAGGCGTGCGGGAGACTTGATGGGTGTCGCAAAGCTGGGCCTCAGACAGGCGCTCGCCCTCGCCATAGACCCCCATGATGATGTCGCTGCGAATGCGGTTTGCGAGTTCAGTGTCGATCGATTCCATAGGCTGATAGGCGCCTATTGGGATCCCAAAGTCAAGAAGCCCCGCAAAACAGGGCCACTCAGGCGCTGATTTGCTTGCAATGGGATCCCAATTATGGAATCATATGGCTAATATAGGCCATATTCGGGCTCTTAGGCCCTTGGGTCAAAAGTTTTGGGATCCAAAACGGGCAGAAAGGCTCCGCAGGCGAACCAAATCAATAAAGCCACCCCCTGCGAAGGGGAGCAGGGAATGGGGAAGTGAGACCATGGCGATCATCGTACCAACCAATAAGTCGGTTGAGGCCTTTGAGGGCCTGCACCTCTACCATGGCGATATATCCAACTGCTCGATGCGCGTGCGCATGACCCTGATCGAAAAGGGGCTGGACTGGACCTCCCATCATCTCGATCTGAAAAAGAAAGAAAACATCTCCGACGACTATTTCGGCATCAATCCCAACGGTCTGGTCCCAACGCTGATCGATAACGGCGTGGTCCACATCGAGTCCAACGAGATCATCGACTATCTGGACGAAACTTACCCCACCCCGACCCTCCGCTCGACCGACCGCGAGGCGGAGATGATGGAATGGTTGCGGCTGGCAGGCTCGATCCACGTGCCGGCGGTTAAGCCCTACGTCTACGCCACCCGCATGGCGAAAAAGATCAAGAAGACCGACGAAGAGCAGAAGAAATACGAGAGCCTGCAGCGCAACGAAGAGCTCATCGGCTTTCATCGCAAGCACGCGGGCGAGTCCATGTTCTCCGCTGACGATATCGAAAAGTCGCTGTCGATCCTCGGCGACTGCTTTGACAAACTCGAAGCATCGTTGAAGGGCAACACTTGGATACTGGGGGAGCAGTTTACGCTCGCCGATATCTCCTGGATCCCGCTCTATCACGTGCTGATTGGCTGCGGTTATCCCTTCGACCAATACGCAGCGATCAACCGCTGGGCCGCTTCCTTTAACGAGCGCGAGAGCTTTCGCGAAGGGGTTCTGAAGTGGTGCCCGGACTTCTCCAAAGTCTAAGCCAGCCGGCCTACCCCCTCTTTCAATCCCATCCCCATCCGGCCCCGCAACGGCGATCAGGCCGGTCCGCCTCAGGACCAACAGGAGCAAACACATGGCAAACGACGCCGGCATCAAGACCTTGCAGCACTTCATCGGTGGCGAATGGGTAGACGCCGAAAAAGGCGAAGTCTTTGACGTCCTCAACCCCTTGGACGACAGCCTCTATGCGCGCGCGGCCAAGGGAACGGGTAACGACATGCGCCGCGCTATCACAGCCGCGAGAAACGCCTTTTCTACCTATCGCGAGACCATGCCCATGGAACGCGAGCGCATGCTGCTTCGCGTTGCAGAGCTGATGGAAGAGCGCAAGGGCGCCTTGATCGACTGTCTGGTTGATGAAATTGGCTCTCCGGTTGGCAAAGCCATGTTCGAGTTCAACAAGGGCCTGACCATGGTCCGCGCCGCTGCAGGCATGTGCCGCTATGTGCGCGGGGAGACCATTCCCTCCGATGCGCCGGGCAAGTTCTCCATGTCCATTCGCGAGCCTTTGGGTGTAGTGGCGGTGATTACGCCCTTCAACGTGCCGCTGATCAAGAACACGCGGCTAGTTGCCAACGCGCTTGCGGTCGGCAACACGGTGGTGCACTTGCCCTCCGAGATGGCACCGCACCTTTCGGTGCTGTTCGCCGAGATCGTGCGCGATGCCGGTTTCCCGGCAGGGGCCTACAACGTCGTAACCGGAATGGGCGCAGAGATTGGTGATGATCTGACCGGTGACAAAGGCGTTGATTTCGTGAGCTTCACAGGCTCAAGCGTCGTTGGTCAGCACATCAACGAAATCTGTGCCAAAAACAAGACGCCGAATACGTTGGAGATGGGCGGCAAGAGCCCCACGGTCATCCTCAAGGATGCCAACCTCGACGAGGTTCTCCCGCTCGCCGCGCGGTCGATCTTCATGTTCGCGGGCCAAGCCTGCATTGGATCGAGCCGGTTTTACGTGGAGCGCCCACTCTATGACGAGTTCGTTCAGCGCTTCTCCATGATCGCGTCCAAGGTCGGTATGGGCGACCTGCGCGACCCCAACACCGTGATTGCGCCGATCATCTCTGAGCGCCAGCGCGCGCGGGTGCGCCAGCATCTTGAAGACGCTGTGGCCAAGGGCGCGACCATTACCACCGGGGGCGAATGGGAAGGCAACCGCTGCCAGCCTACGCTTTTGACCGGCGTGACCGAGGAGATGGTCGTCTGCAAGTCCGAGACCTTTGGCCCCGTGACTTCGATCTACCCGATCGACAGCTACGAGGAAGGCTTGGAGAAAGCCAACGACACTGAGTACGGCCTGTCCTCCGCGATCTTTACGAACGACATCAACAAGGCCTTCCACTTCGCCCGCAACATCGGCGCAGGCATGTGCCACATCAACGGCCCAACGATCCACGACGAACCGCACATCCCCTTCGGCGGCAACGGTGAAAGCGGCGTGGGCCGGGAAGGCACGGACGCGGATATGGAAGCCATGACGGAACTGAAATGGGTTACGGTGCAGCTATGAGTTTCACACTTTACCATCACGGCTCGTCGGTCTGTGCGGCGAAAGTCCGCTTTGCCATGGCCGAAAAAGATATGGCTTGGGACGGGGTCTACATCGACATTCTCAAGGGTGAGCAGTTCGATCCCAACTACGTCAAGCTGAACCCCAAGGCGGTTGTTCCGACGCTGGTGCACGACGATCTGGTGATCTGCGACAGCACGGTGATCTGCGAGTATCTCGACCAACTCGATCCTGATAGCTCCCTTCACCCGACTGACCCCTTTGAGCGCGCGCAGGCGCGGATGTGGACCAAGGCCGTGGACGAAGACCTGCACCCGGCCTGCGGGGCTGTTACCTTTGTCTGCTCTCACCGACATACGGTGCTGAAGAACCTCGGTGAAGAGGGTCTCAAGGAGTTTCTTGCCTCGACCCCGGCGATGTCCGTGACCTCGAACTGGAAGAGCCAGAAGGACGCCTTCACCCGCTACGGTTTCGAAGCGCCGGGCGCAGAGGAGAAGGTCAAGCTCTACGACACCTATCTGCACAAGATGGAAGACGCCCTCAAAGGCGGCAACGACTGGTTGGTGGGCACGTCGTTCTCGATCGCTGACGTGGCGATGACCCCCTACGTCAACCGCCTGGCCATGATGTCCATGGCGGGCATGTGGGAGGGTGGCCGCTTGCCCCATGTCGAGGCGTGGTTCAACCGGATCAAGGCCATGCCCAACTTCACCAAGAGCTTCATTGACTGGGTGCCAGACCACCTGACCAATGATCTGCGTGAAAACGGCGCGAAGAGCTGGCCCGAAGTGGCCCGCATTCTTGAGATTGCACTTTAAAAAGACTTAACAGGAGGAAGACCATGGGACGTTTGGACGGCAAGGTTGCGGTCATCACCGGCGCGGCGCAAGGCATTGGCGCGATCATGGCGAAGGAAATGGCCGATCACGGCGCGAAGGTGCTAGTGACCGACATTCAGGACACGGCCAAGGCGGTTAAGGCCATCACCGACGCGGGCGGCACCGCCCAAGGGATGACAGTCGACGTGACCTCGAACGACGATCTTGCAGCCATGGTTGAAACGGCCAAGGGCATGGGCGGTCTCGACATCATGGTCAACAACGCCTCCATCTTCGCCACCCTCAAGCCCAAGCCCTTCTTCGAGATCGACGATGAGGAGTTCGACCTGATCATGCGGGTGAACGCGCGCTCTGTGCATCAAGTGATGCGCGCGATTGTACCGACCATGCTCCAGGCCGGTGGCGGCAAGGTCATCAACATCGCGTCGGGAACGTTCTACTACGGCCCTCCGGGCCTGTCGCACTACACCGCTTCCAAGGGCGCTGTGATTGCGCTGACCCGCTGTCATGGGCGCGAACTGGGTGAAAAGAACATCCAAGTGAACGCCATCGCACCGGGCCTGACGGAAAGCGAAGGCCTGCGCGGGAACGATGCCTTTGACATGGCCCGCGCACCAACCGTGGCGTCGCGCTCGATCAAGCGCGAAATGGTGCCCGAAGATCTCCTGGGAACGCTGATTTACCTCGCCTCTCCCGACAGCAACTTTGTCACCGGGCAAACCCTCAACGTCGATGGCGGTAAGATCAACGTTTAGCGCCCCCGACACACTTGCCTCTGCCTGTTTGAGCGCCGCGCGTTGCTTACGTGTCGGCGCTCAATTCTTTTGACGACATGATGTAGTAGTGCCGGGTCGGGCAGTTGATCTGCTCCTCAGCGTAGGCCAGCAGGATCGCTGCCTTTGCCGCCTTTGCCTGCTCCAGCAGCTGGCCGGTGAAAATCAGCCGGTCTACCAGCTGCAAAGCCCACTGGAAGTCCCCTGCCCCGCGCGCCTTGTCCACCGATGCCATGACCGCTTCCGCGCCCCCAGCCATAGCGATGAACCGCTCGCCTTCGGCTTCAGGTGACAGCGTGTTCAGCGTGGTCGGATTGCCATCGAACCAGCCCATGGTCCCCACGAAGTAGGCCCGAACGGCAAAGTCCACGCGGCCATAGTACTCCCGCAAGTGCGGCTTCTCCGCCAGCGCAGCGGGCAGTTTCACCCGCTCGGCAAGCTGGTCAATCGTCAGCCCCGCGTCCATGCCCTCCCGCGTTTCACGGGTCACGTGCCGGATCGCTTCGCGGTAGTCGGTGAGCACGTCCACGATTGCCTCGCGACCAAAAACCGCTTTGGTGTGGCCCGGCGCCAGCACGTCGGCGTCAAAGCCCATCAGCAAATCCATGGTGTCGGCCCAGACGTCAAACTCGCGGTATGCAGTCCCTCGAATGGCGTAGAGGTTGGGGAAGGAACGATAGAAGTTATCGCCGCTGAACAGCACCTTCTTGCCAGGATACCAAACCACCATGTGGTCGGGCGTCTCCCCCGGTGCCATCACAAGCTCCAACTCCACCCCGCACAGCGTTACCTTCTCGCCAGCGTCTCCAATCCGACGGGTCGGGGTCATAGCACCGGCACCCATGCCCTGCAGCGGGCGCGCGCCCGGACCAACGCCGATCCCGATGATCTCGTCAGGGTACGACAGTCCGATCCCGAATTGCCGCTTGGTCCGCGCCTGCATCGCCTTGGACGGCAAGGGATGGTCCGTCGCGACCGCAAGGAAATCATCAGAGAACTGCGTGCTGGCCAAGATCTGCGGATTGTCCCCTCCGGCGGCAAAGACACTCGCGCCCGAGACGTGGTCGCGGTGGGAATGGGTGAAGATGATGGTATCAACCGGCAGCTCGGTGATCTCCCGAAAGGCTGCGAGAATATTGCCCGCCGCAGACGTGGTCTCGGAGGTGTCGATAATGATGACCCCGCCCTCGCCCACGATCATGTAGACGTTCGAGGCGGCAAAACCGAAGGCCATGTAAACGTTGTCGGCCAGCTGCACCACGTCCTTTGTGAAGTAGTCAGGGTGTGCTTTAAGTTCCGGGTGCATAGGGGCCTCGCTGCTTGGCTTGGGGTTCGTGCTGAATGCATTGGGATCCAGCTTTGGGATCCCGAGCGCGATTATTTCAGATTTAGACCCATTGTAAATGCCGATTTCATTGATTTGGGATCCCAATTGTGGGAAGAGGTCAGCAGATCTCAAACGGGGCGGAATGACTCATGGCTCGAAAAAACATACTTTTCATCATGTGCGATCAACTGCGCTATGACTATCTGGGCTGTACCGGACACCCTACCATCAAGACCCCCAACATCGACAAACTCGCTGCGCGCGGTGTGACCTTTGCCAACACCACTTGTCAGTCGCCAATCTGCGGGCCTTCGCGCATGTGCGTCTACACCGGGCGCTATGTCAGCTCCCACGGCGCGACCTCGAACTTTACCCCGCTGCGGATCGGTGAGCAGAACATTGGCCACCACCTCAACCCCTTGGGCGTGCGCACGGTGTTGGTGGGCAAGACCCACGTGATCCCGGACACCGAAGGCATGGCGCGGTTGGGGATCGACCCCGACAGCGCCATTGGCCGCCATCATGCCCAGGGCGGGTTTGAAGTGGTTGAGCGCGACGACGGCATCCACCCGGACACCATGGTCAAGCCAACGCTGGCCTATAACAAGTACCTGCGCGAGCGCGGCTATACGGAGGACGACAACCCCTGGCACTGGGCGGCGAACGCTGTGCAAGTGGGCGATGAGGTGCGTTCAGGGTTCTTTAACGACCGCGTGGACCTGCCCGCGCGTGTGACAGATGAGGACTCCGAAACCCCTTACATGACCCGCCGCGCCATGGACTTCCTCGCCGAAGACGATGGCGAAACGCCCTGGATGCTCCACCTCTCCTACATCAAGCCACACTGGCCCTATGTCGCGCCCGCCCCTTACCACAACATGTACGGCCCGGATGACGTGGTTCCGGCGATCAAGTCTGAGGCAGAGCGCGACGATCCTAATCCGCTCGCCAAGTTCTACATGGACCGCGTCGCAGGAAAGACCTTCAGTGACGAGGAAGCGCGTCAGCGTGTGATCCCCGCCTACATGGGGCTGATTACGCAAATCGACGACCAGCTCGGGATCCTGTTCGACTTTATGGAAGAGCGTGGGATGCTGGAGGAGACGATGATTGTCTTCACCTCTGACCACGGCGACTACATGGGCGACCATTGGATGGGCGATAAGGATTACTTCCACACGCCGTCAGTCAATGTCCCGCTCATCATCGCGGACCCAAGCGCCCAAGCCGACGGCACCCGCGGCACGACGAACCACTCGCTGGTAGAACTGATCGACCTTGTCCCGACCTTTGTGGATGTTCACGGCGGTGAAGTGCACCACAACGTGCTCGATGGTCATTCGCTGATGCCTCTGATCCACGCTGCCTCCGCTGACGCGGCTGCGCGAATGCCGTGGCGCGACTACACCGTCAGCGAATACGACTATTCCTGTCAGGTGTTCTGCCCCCAAACCGGGCGGGCACCGCTGGACTGCCGCAGCTATATGATCGCCACGGCAGAGTGGAAGTACATCCACGCGCCAGGCTTCCCGCCCGTGCTTTTCGATCTGACCATTGACCCGGATGAGTTGGTCGATCTGGGCCGCTCGGATCGGCCCGAGCACGTCACCGCGCGCGCCATGATGCACGCCAAACTCGGCGACTGGTCCCTGCGCTACCGCCAGCGCGCGACTTGGAGTGAAGCGCGCAACGTGCAGATGACGGGCATGGAAGAGCAGTTGGGCGTTCTGATCGGCTACTGGGATGAAGCCAGCGCACTGGGCAAGGATCCCAAAATCCTACCCCAGCGCTTCCGCAAGTCCGACGCCTGATCCCTCAGATGAACCTCTCAAAGCCTAAAGCGCGTTCCTCGTTTGGGATCCCGAGGGCTGTGCGCTCCTGATAGAAATCAGAAAACGGGATCCCAAAAGACCCCTTTTTTTGGGGAATTGGGGGCAAACTGGCGGGTTTTGACTTGACTTTGGGATCCCGAAGTGACCCCATTAGCGTGTGGGAATGTCATAGGCGTGCGAGTGGGAGGCTCTCGCGCTGGTGGCGCCCTGAAACAGGAAATTCGCCGTCGAGCAATGGGAGGATACTATGCTCAGACTACTCGCCCTTACATCTTTCGCCCTGACCGCAGCGCTGAGCGCCACGAGCGCATCTGCGCAGGTCAATCTGGTCTCAAACGCCGCTGGTGCTGGCACCGCAGGCGGCCTGGCAGCTACGGGTCTGGTTGAGTTTGCCGCTGATGCTGGCGTTGCCAACATCCAGCTCAAAGACGGCCAGACGGGCACCAAGTACATGCTCGCTCTTGCAGAAGGCAAAATCGACATTGCTGGTGCGCCGCACCACCTGCCCTTCATGATGGCGCGCGGCGTCGGGCCTTACGGCAATCTGGGCAAGGAAAAGGGTGCTGAACTGGCACCAAAGATCCAGCTGCTCTACCCCTACACCTTCAGTGTCTTCTACATGTACGGTTTCTCTTCGACCGGGATCGACAGCTGGGATGATCTGGCGGGCAAGAAAGTCCTGCAGGGTCCACCGCAAGGCAGCATGCCGCGCAACTCGCGCGCGCTTGTGCAGTTGGCAACCGGCCTGAAGGCTGATGAAGACTATGAGTCCGTAACCGTCAGCATGAACCAGCTCGCCAACGCACTGATCGATGGCACGGCAGACGTTGCCGTCATTCCGGGCACGTTCCCCGGCCCACGCGAGAGCCAGGTTGGCGCCGCAGGTGCTGCGACCGCGCTGTCTCTGCCCAAGGCCATGTTCGAGAGCGAGTCGGCTTCCAAGCTGCTGAACAACGTCGGTGCCGCGCCGTTTACCGCGCCCGTCGCTGAGATTCAGGCGGCTCTGGGTGAGAACTGGACGGTTAAGTCTGAAGACGACACCTTCCGCGGTATGTCCATGGTTGGCGGCGATTACGTTAACGTGGATATGGACGAAGAAGTCGCTTACCAGCTGACCAAGGCACACATCGACAACCTCGATAACCTGAAGGCAAAGGCTCCGTTCATGGCGGCGCTGAACTTCGGTAACGTCGACGCATCGGTTGCGGGCCTGTGTGGCAAGAACCCGATGAAGTTCCACGCGGGCGCTGTCCGCGCCTGGGAAGAAGCGGGCCACGCGGTTCCAGACTGCGCCAAGCCCTAAGCCTTCCAAGGCTCAAACCCCATGACCCAAAGGGCGGCGATGCAAGTCGCCGCCCTTTTTCTTTTGTCTTTAACCTAGTCTTGCGCTCCCCTGTTGAGCGGCAACCAGAGTAGAATCCTCATGAGTGACGAAAAGCCCGTGACCCAAACCACGCCCCCAGCAGCAGCGCCCGAGATCGCCAAGGACGCAGAACCGCGCACATTTGTGACTCAAGTGGTGTTCTTCCTTGGCCTGTTGCTGGTGATTGTTGGGCTCCTTAACGTCACGCCGGGGATCCCGGGTTGGGATGATCTTTGGAAATCGATCACGGGCATGGACTTCTTCAAAGTGCGCCGGTTCGAGACCGAGTGGCTCTACCCGCTGGTGTTCTTCCTGATGATGCTGATTGTCGCGCTGAAACATTCGCTCTGGCGCAGTTGGAAAGACCGGCCGACGTGGATGCGAAGCGGCGGGTTGGCACTGGATATCGCGCTCGTCGTCGCTGCTGCTGCACTGGCGCTGACTTACATGGTCGAGATCGAGGCGATCTGCCTGCTCGACGTCATGACTGGCGACCGTAAGCGGATGATCGCGGAGGCCCTTCAGGCTGAGATTGAGTTTGCGGAACTGGTCGGCCTGCCCATCCCGGACACCACCGAAGACCCCTTCTGCAAGAACACAACCGGCGCGTTTCTCACAATCATCGTCTTTCTGTGCGTGGTAATTTTCCTCGCTTACAACGTCAAGGTCTGGGGCCTGCCCCTGGTCCTGATCGCCATCATCATCGCCGCTTACACACTGCTGACCGTGTTGAATTGGTACTTCTTCGGTGCTGAAGGCCAGAACAAGTATCTGGTCACCATGCTGAGCAGCGAAACCCCGCGCTCGCTGGCCTCGGGCCGAGAGGTCTTCCACGACGGTCTGGTCAACCACTCCGCCGGGTTCCTCGGGCGGTTCATGAACGTGCTGATGCTCATGGTCTTTCCTTACATCGTGCTGGGTGGCTTGTTCGGGCGCTGTGCGGGCGGTCAGGCGCTGATCAAGCTCGCGTTCGTCGCCACCCGCAACCTTCGCGGGGGTCCGGCGCACGCGGCTGTGTTCTCCTCAGCGATGTTCGGCACCATCACGGGCGGGCCTGTGGTCAACGTGCTCTCAACCGGGGTCTTGACGATACCGATGATGCTCAAGCGTGGGTTCTCACGGGTGTTTGCAGGGGGGGTAGAAGCCGCTGCATCCTCGGGTGGGTCAATCATGCCGCCCATCCTCGGCGTTGCAGCCTTCGTGATGGCTGCGCTGACCGGCGTGGCTTACCGCGAAATCGTCATCGCTGCGGTCATCCCAGCAATCATGTATTTCTTCTGCCTGTTCCTTTCGGTCATCTTCCAGTCCCGCAAGCAGGGGATCGAAGCTGTTGGCGAAGTCACCGACGACATGCGTCTGGTCCCCGCGGACTGGCTGCACTTGGTGCAAGTCTTTGCCCCTGTCCTGCTGATCCTCGTGCTGCTGCTCACGCCCAAGGACAGTGTCGCCTGCAGCTGGTACGCCATTCTCATGGGGGCGCAGGTGATTCAGGACGGCGGAAGCTGTCAGGTCGAATCCCTGCCCTGGCTGGTCCAAGCCATCCAGAACGCCGCCGGTGACGCTGGAGCAGCCGGCTGGTGGGCCGTCATGCTGCTGATCGCGCTGATGTTCGTGGACAAGAACTTCCGCACCAACCCCGGACAGGTTCTAGGCGCGCTCGCCAGCGCGGGTGTGAGCATCGCCACGCTATACCTGATGTTCCTCGCCGTCACGGTGATCGACGTAAGCCTTGCACTGACCGCGTTCTCCAAGTTCCTTTCCGTTGATGTGCTGGGCTTCCTGCAGTCCTTCGATGTGGCCAGCGGCTCGGTTTGGTTCCTGCTGCTCGCTTTGCTGCTGACCATGATCCTCGCGGTTCTGCTGGGCATGGGCATGCCCGCAGTCCCCGCTTACATCAACGTTGCGCTGCTGCTGGGGCCCATGCTGGTCGGGCTTGGGCTGTCCACGCTGACCTCGCACATGTTTATCTTCTATTTCGCCGTGGCCTCTGCGATCACGCCGCCGGTGGCTCTGGCTGCCTTTGCCGCCTCGACCATCACCAAGGCCGACCCGATGCAGACGGGCTTGTCGGCGGTCCGCTCCGGCATCGTGATTTTCACCATTCCCTTTGTTTTCGCGCTTTATCCGGAGCTGTTGCTGATCGACAAAGCGGTCGCCGATCCCGGCGCACCGGGCGCCTTCTTGCCGGGCTATGACGGAACCATCCAGTATGGTCCGCTGGGCCTGCTGCTCGCCCGGACGATCCTCGCGCTGTACTTCGTCGCCAGCGCGCTTGCCGCGCACGACGCCAAGCCCTTACGGGCTTGGGAGATTGCGCTGCGGTTGGCGGTTGCGGCACTGCTGCTGTTCAAGCCGATCGAGGTTTATGGCCCGGCCTTTGTGGCATGGCTGGCGATCATGGGGCTGCACTGGTTTGGACCGGGACGCGGGCGCGGCACACCGCCCTCGAACCCCGCCCCGAGTGCCTGAACCCCATGCCAGCAGATCGGCGTCCGAGTTACATCCTGTTCATCACCGACCAGCAGCGGGCGGACCATTTGGGCTGCACGGGTCACCCGGTGCTGCAGACCCCGAACATCGATGCGATGGCGGCTAAAGGGGTGATCTTCGACCGCTTCTACGTCGCCTCCCCCATTTGCATGCCCAACCGGGCGAGCCTGATGACCTGCCGCATGCCCTCAAGCCATGGGGTGCGCACGCTGGGTCATCCACTGGGGCACGAGCATGTCACCTTCGTCGATGTCCTGCGTGCGGCTGGCTACGACACCGCGCTGATTGGCAAAAGCCACTTGCAGAACGTCTCCCGGTTTGAGGTGAAGATGGAGCCTCGGGTCTATCGCGAGGGCTACGCTGCCCCGCCGGAGGAACTGGCGCAGGCGATCCGCGTGGACCGCGACGGGCCGACCTACCAGTACGAGCGGCAGAGCTTCTGGACGCAGGAAAACCCCGTCGTACCAACCCCCTTCTATGGCTTTGACCACTACGATTCCGTGACCCGCCACGGGACCAACGTGGGCGGCGACTATGAACTGTGGTTGCGAAAAACTGCGCCGCACGTCCTGCCTCTGCGCGGGCGCGACACCCAGCTGCCCCACGACTACACCTGCCCGCAAGCCGTCCGCACACCGATCCCGGAGGAGTACTACTCCACCACCTACATCGCGAATCAGGCGGCACGGTGGCTCGAAGCGCGCGAGGGCAGCGATCGGCCTTTCTTCCTGATGGTTTCATGGCCAGACCCGCACCACCCGTTCAACCCGCCGGGCCGGTTCTGGGACATGTACGACCCGGATCAGATGCCGCAACCGCGCGGCTATAACGAGCCGGATTGGGCCGTCCCGGACTATGTAACCGCCGCAGAAGAAGAACGCGCCAGCAACCCTGCCGCCGGGCAAGGCATGGGCTACACCATCGCCGTTTCAGAGCGTGAGGCGCGAGAAGCTCGGGCGCTGACGTGCGGGATGATCTCGATGGTAGACGAAGGCGTGGGGCGGGTCCGCGCGGCGGCAGAGGCAGCGGGTCTGGCCAATAAGACCGTGCAGATCTTTACCTCCGACCACGGCGACCACTTGGGCGACCACCGCCTGCTGTTCAAGGGCGCAGAGCAGTACGACACGCTCAACCACGTTCCCTTCATCTGGTCCGACCCCAAGGGCGAGAGCGGCACCCGCACCCGTGCCTTTGGCCAGACCCACGACATCGGCACCACCATCATGGAGCACGCGCGCATCGAAGCGCCTGACGGGATGCAGGGCCAAGCGCTCAGCGTCGCCGGCGGCGCGGGCCGCGAAGCGGTGTTCATCCAGTACGAGTCCCAGCGCACGCAACCAGTCTTCGGCAAAGAACCGCGGGCGCACACGCTGCTGCACGACAACTGGCGGCTGACGGTTTACCGAGGCGAGTGCGAAAACGAGTTGTTCGATTTGAGCGCCGATCCTGACGAGATGGTGAACCTCTGGTCCAACCCGGAATACAGCGCGGTCCGTTTCGACCTGCTCGAACGCCTCGCGCAGGCCGAAATCGACGTCATGGACCGCGCACCGCTGCCGACCGCTGAAGCCTGAGTCAGGACTGGATCTGTGGGCTGAAAGGCGCGTCCAGACCGGCGTAGGCCGGGCCAAAGGTCGCAAGGCCGCGCGGTGTGGTAGAGGCCTCGGGCGCAGGCAGGATGACCACCGAAACCCGCCGACCTTGGGCGCAATGGGGGTTGGTGATGGGCTGGCCGCTGTCGCGGTCGAACAGGCAGATCAGCTCGGTGATGGTCGCGAAGACTGCGCCGTCCAGCCAAGCGGCCATGTTCTCATTCTTGAGCGTGATGCGCATGCTGTGCCCGGCGCTGTCAGTGCCCCTTGACCCGCTCAGTCGGATTTCGCCGAGCGTAAAACCCCCCTCCGTGCTCCACGTGCTGGCATCGACGACACCGCTGAACACCACCCGCCCGCCACCGGACTGTGCGATGGCGCGCGCGGCGTCCTCACCGCTCTCGACCGCTTCTCTCCAACGCTGCCCCAGCGCCAATGCTGTGCTCATCGTGCCCCACGTGGCTGAATCCGCGGGCGATGATGACCAGCGGCAGAGTGACAAACAGCACGCCGTGGCTGATCGCTGTGGCCCAGCGGGAGCCATAGAGACCGACTTCCGCCCAAAAGATGCTCGCGCCCAGCGCCAGAATGACCGGCGGTACCATGTAAGGCCCTATGCCGAGCGCAAACACGCTGCGGGTCAGCCAGTTTGACTGCCGCCATAGGGCATAGGCGGCGCAGGTTGCAATCAGGGTCGCCAGCGCCGCAGCGACCAGCGCGATGGACAGGCTGTTCCAGATCGCCGCGTGCCAGTCGCTGGCCGTCAGCAACTCCGCGTACCAGCGCAGCGATAGGCTTTCAGGCGGAAAGGCGATGCGCCTGGCGGGGTTGAAGGAGACCCCAGCAACGATAGCAAAAGGCACCAGAACCCCCGCGGCCATAACCCACAGGAACGTCGCACGGAGCAAGCGGGCTGCGATCATCGGCCAGCCTCCATCCCTCGGCGCGCAGAAGCGGCATTGATTCATGCCAAAGCACCCAGCAGCACGGCGGTAATCGCCAGCATGATCATGGCCAGCGCTGCGCCTACGGGCATGTTGAACTTCTCCACAGCGCGATCCTGAATGATCACCGTCATATTCCAGTTCTGTGGCCCGCCCAGCATGGTCGGCATCACAAAGACCCCGAGGAAGTAAACGAACAGCGTGATGAACGTCGCCAGCAAGGCCCCGCGAAACAGCGGCAGGGTCAGGCGGAAGAAGAGCTGCGCCGGGGGTGTCCCCAGTCCCAGCGCAGCGTCCTCCAAGCTCCGATCCCGGCGCCTGACGTGCGGAAACAGCATCAGACCGGCGATGGAGAACCCGAGCATGACGTACCCCGCCATCATCGCCCCGAAACTCGGCGTCAGCGAACGCGGTTCCGCCCACAGCTTCACCCCCGCCGTGCTCGAAGGTCAGAGTGATCAGCCCATCAACGCCGCCAACACAGTCTTTTCCCAAAGCGCGCTGGAGGCGACAACCTACGCCGCACTGGCGGGCTCCCACGTCGGCTTTCTGCCGGTGCACGTGGCGGCGAGATGGGTTGCACAGTGGCGGTTGGTTGCCGTGGGTCGGGAGCGCTTCAGCGTGCAGTCCAGTTTCTTCCTGGTCCGCCTTCGCCAGCGCCAGCACAGCAGCGCCGCTGACGCCCTTTGGTCGATGTTCTGAAGGGGACGCACAAGAGTGCCTGCCCCAGCCAGTGCATAGACCCGCCCGACGCAACCATTGAGCATTCCTAATGGTGCGCGCGCGACGCCAACCCTAGCGTGGTCGAGCTTTGATCATCTCAGGACTCCTGAGAAATGCGCCTGATCGGGTCTGACGGTTCCAACGGCCAATCAGACCCCGGTTTCCCGGACCGGAGCCTTACCCTCTCGGCCCAGTTTCTGCTATCTGAAGCAGGGACTCCTCACACAAACGGCAGGTCACAAAGCGTGCCGCCGACTTGGTTGGTGCGACGGTCGACCGTCACGCGATCGCCCGGCTTCAAGTCGCGAGAAACCAGCACAAAGCCAATCACCCGACCCAACTTCGGCGACCACGTCCCGCAGGTCATGTCGCCGACGCGTGTGCCGCCGGTATTGTGTACGTCGAACCAACGCAAGTGACCGGGCTGGCGTTCTTCGTCATCGAGCAGGACGCCCAATTGCTGGCGCTTGACCCCCTCGGCCTTGATCTGGCGCAGCGCCTGAATGCCAATCACCTCGTCGCTGATGTCCAGATCGACAAAGGCGTCGAGCCGGACCTCGAACGGGTTGGTGCTATCGTCTGTATCCCCGCCAAAGGAGAGCATGCCGCCTTCTATGCGCTCGATCGGGCTAGGATTGCCCGGACCAATGCCCCAAGGCGCACCAGCCTCGCGAATGATGTCCCAAAGCTCCCCACCCCTCGAACCGTCGAGCAGGTAGATTTCAAAGCCGCCTTGCTTGGAATAGCCTGAGCGCTGGATTTTGACGGGGATGCCGCTGATCTCTGCGTCGGCGAACCAGAAAAAGCTGATCTCACGGATCCAGTCGCCAAAGACGGCAGCAACCACGTCTTCAGCCTTCGGCCCCTGAACAGCGAGCGGGGAGACGTCGGGTTCGTGCAATGACACGTTCAGCCGGCGCTCCGCTGCTATCGCACGGCACCACATGAGCATGTCCTTGTCAGCAATCGACAGCCAGAAATGATCCTCAGCCAGCTTGAGCACCACTGGGTCGTTGACCAGAACGCCGCGATGATCGCAGCAAGCGACGTACTTGCCTTGGTTGATCTTCTGATCGGACAGGTCGCGGGTGCAGAGGATTTGCACCAGATGCGCGGCGTCCGGCCCCTGGATGTCCACCTGCCGCTCGACCGCGACGTCCCAAAGGCTGACGCCCTCGGTCAGACGCCGGTATTCTTCCATCGGATGCCCGTAAGAGGTCGGCATGAGCATGCGGTTGTAAGGCGAGAACGCCGCAACGCCCTCTTCAACGGTCTTGTCGTAGAAGGGTGAAACCCGCAGGCGGGTGTTTGGACCAATCTCAGCCACGCTACTTTTCCTCGGTTTGCCGACCGCGTGGGTGCTTTGCGCCCTTACCAGCCGTGTTCTTGTTGTGCTCTGGCTAAGGCATCAGGCCGCCGCCTGCCCCTTCTTTACCGACAAAAATGCGTCTGAATCAGTCTGCTGGAAACAGATCGAACCCAACCGCCCAAAGCCCCCTCTGACAACACCACGCAAGCACCACTTCTTTAGTTTTTTTACCTCAAAACGAAACTAAAATAATTACATTGCTTGCCATATATTCGCGAAAGTCTTCAGTATGGAATGCGTTTATTTGAATATTCGGAAATGAGGACAGATAAATGATGGCGAAGGTTAGCGCTTGCGCAGCGAGCATCATGTTACTGGCCGCATCATACCCTGCCTTCGCAGCATCTGGACCCCTTGCCGAAGGTTTTGGACGAGATGACTGGCTTGGCAAACTTCACGTTGTGGGTGCGGTTGTTGGTTTGGTTCTTCTTGTGACTGCAACCCTGATCACATTGATTATCAGATCGGAAGATCCTAGCCGGGAGAAGCCCGATGAATAGTTTCCGTTCCTTGACACGCTTTTTCTCCTTCGAAGCCATCAATATTCGGATCGTGCTGATTACAGCGCTGATCTCTTACCTGCTTCAACTCAACGCGATTATCTCCAAAGAACCGCTCTACATGATCGCGCTCTATACGCTCCTTCCATGGATCCCGCTGGTCCTGTTCGAAGGCGTGTGGAAGATCAAGAACTACACCGCCGTAGCGTTTCTCGGCGTGTTCACCATTCTGCAGCTTGGCCACTTTGCCGAGCACCTGATTCAAGTCATGCAAATCGACTTCTTCAACGGCACCGTCGCCTGTCCACCCCCGGTGGACAACGTCGCCAACGCCGCGCGCGCGGTTGCAATGGGGCTGCGAGACTCCCTGCTGGAACCGAGTTTCTACAGTGTGGAGCGGATCGTGAAGCCGGGTGCCGATGGTTTGCCGGTGCTGGGACTGGACGGAGAACCGCTGCGCGGCGTGGCCGCCTGTGCCGTTTTTGGCCAGCTCGATCTTGAAATCGTGCATCTGGTCTGGGAGCTGATTGGCTGGACAGGAACGGCAGCCTGCCTGTTCTACTTCCGCCGGAACATCTTCCTGTGGATCGCCTTTGCCTGCCTGGCGTGGCATGCGCTGGAGCACCTGACGATTTCCTACTTCTACTACTTTGATCAGGCCGAGCTCTGGAACGGGTTCCGCCAGATCTGGGCGACCCACCCGATCGCCGGCAATTCCTACGTGGCGGTTCCGGTGGGCAAGGAAGCGGGGACGCTCAACTTCTATGACGCCGGGGGCACGTTTGGGCTCATGGCCAAGCATGGCATGTTCCAGCAACTCACCGGGTTCGAAGGTATGCCCCCGCGGGCGCACCTGCACATGGGCTACAACCTCGCCATCACCATCCCAACCCTGCTCGCCTTCCTGATGGAAGTGCGCAAGATCCGCAACCAGTACCTCGCACAAGCGCTGGGCGGGCTGAGTGACAAGGGCCTTGCCTACCTCACCAGCCTCGTCAACTACGTGCGCATCAAGGACGGTGAGAAGGTGTTCAGCCAAGGCGACAAGATCGACTTTGCTTACGTCATCTCCTCCGGTCAGGTGGAAATCGTGCTGGAGAATGAGGACGGGACATCGTCTTCGCTGGCAACACTTGGCTCCGGCCAGATTTTCGGCGAAATGGGCTTTGTAGACGAAGGCCACGCCAACCGCATGGCCCATGCCGTGGCACGCGGGCGGTCCGTGGAGTTGATCCAGATCGATTCAGCGACCTTCAACGCCATGCTCAACGGCGATGATGCCGCCTTTGAAGGCAACGACGTGCGCAGCGCTCTGGAAAAGCTGGCCAAGTCCCGGCAGGAGGAGAACGCCCAAACCGTGGGGGCGACTTGAGGTGATTACCCCACTCCACCCCTTTAGCGACGAGACCAAGAGGCGGCTTAAAGTCGTCCTCCTTGGCCTAGGCGTGTTCGTGGGCAGCGGGATCATGTTCGCCGTGACCATCTTCGGCATGGCGTTCCTGAGCTGGTTCATGAACATCCTGACCGTGCCGCTGGAAATCTGCGGCATTAACGGCATCCAGATCTCCGAGCGGCCCCTTGTGATGATGGGGCTGCACGGGGTCTCGCTGGTGTGGGTCAGCGTGGTGCTCTATCTGATCGCCGACAGCCTTAACAGTATGTTGAAACGCTGGTAGACGCGGGTCAAAGACGCCCGCTGCGCCTTAATCGCGGATGGTGATGCTGACCGCGTTCTCACCCACGGTTTCCACGGCATCGAACAGCACTTCGGCATCATCAGGCAGCAGCCGGACGCACCCGGCGCTGGCTGGGGTACCGATCGAGACGACATCGGTGGTGCCATGAATGGCGAAGTTGCCGCTGAAGAAGATCGAATGCGGCATGGGGGCGTCATTGTAGAGCGACGACTTGTGGAACTCCGAAAGCCACTGCACGCCAAACGTCCCCCGCGGCGTGGTTCGCCCTGCACGAGCCGTTGAGACGGGCCAGCGATAGGCCAGCACGCCATCGACCGAAACCGTCATTACCTGCTCGGAAACATCAACCTCCACCGACACAGGCGTACCGCGGCGCAGCGCTTGGGGCTGTTCGACCCGCTGACCGGCCATGATGATGGGCAAAGACTGAGCAGGAAAGCTGACCGCGCCCGGAACAGGACGCGCCGTCGGCACACTGACCAAACCCGTACCTTCAGCGTGATAGGCACCGTAAACTGTGGCAGGAACGGGAACGCAGCCAGCAAGCACAGACAGGCTCGCAGCGGCCAGGGGGAGAACAAAGGCTCGAAAAATCATTGCTGAAAACCACTAAAAATTAATGACATGACCCTGCGATGGGCGGAGTCAGAATTCAATGGATTTTCATTATTTTGAATGCTTTACGCCTATTATCGTGGCGTGAGGCGCACATATTTGTGGCGTAGGGACGCCTTAAGCCCCGCTTATGCGCGCGCTGCTTCGCGCCTCTTCTCTCTGGCTTTGGCGCGTGCCCCTGTCAGGGCGTTGAAGACGATGGCAAGGAGCAGGATCGCCCCGCCCAGCAGCGTATTGCGCGCCACTGTCTCCCCCAGAACCAGCCACACCCACAGCGGCGCGAGCAGAACCTCCGAGAGCGACAGCAGAGTCAATTCAGCCGCCGGCAAGCTCCGCGAACCCAGCGTGTAGAAGATCAGCCCGATCCCGACTTGAAACACCCCCATGCCCATGGCAACGCCCGTGTCCTGCGGGCTGAGCACCAGCGGCAGACCGAGCAACAGGCACACCGCGCCCATGATCACGATGGCAAAGATGCCAGAGAGGAAGACCGCCGGCAGCATGTCCCCGCTTCGGCCCCACCGCAGTGCGACGGTAAAGATGGCGTAGCACAGCGCTGAAGCCAGCGCGGCAAAGCTCGCCTTTGGCACCAGCGCGCCGGACTGATCCCGAAACATGACCCAGATCCCCAGCACCGCCACGAAAACCGCCAGACCCGTTGCAAGCCGCACAGGCTCCCTCAGCACTGCCCACCCCAGCAGCGCCGCCATGAACGGCGCCGTCGCGAACAGCAGCATGGCATTGGCAACCGTGGTGTGCTGGATCGAGTAGATCCCGCCCGCGTAAGCCCCGACCAGCGCCAGCCCGCCAATGACACCGGGCCAACCAACTTGGCGCACTTGTGCGAACGGGTTTCGGCGTGTGCGGATCAGCAGGACAAAGAACAGCAAAACCGTCAGGCTTGCCGAGCGATACAACAAGATTTGCCAAGCGGTCGCGTCCTCGACCATGCGCACAAACAGTCCAATGGTGGACCAAAGCACCCCCGCAACAAACACAAACAGCAAGCCGCGTCGGTGCGCGCTGAGGTCTGGCGTTGTGGAAGCAGGTTTCATGGACGCGATCTCTCACTGGAGCCCGAAAATGCGGGCGAGCATGCGATCAGGCTAAGCCCTCGCCCGCCGCGCTACTGGCCTCGGGACGACCCCGCCGGTGTCGTTCTTTACCCGCTTGCACCCCAGCGCAGGGCGCGGTCATACTGCAACGGTAATCCACCCACGTAAGCAGGAAGAGTGAGCGGCGTGTGACAGCCCCCATCGACCTCGTCATCCGCGATGCTGATATCGTCACGCCTTCGGGTGTGATCAGTGGCGATCTCGCCATCCATGACGGTTCAATCGTCTCGGTCGGCTCTCCTGTCAGCGCTGCTCTGAATGAGATTTCCGCGCCAGGCAAAATGCTTCTCCCCGGCGGCGTCGATGCCCACGCGCACATCGAGCAAATGTCGGGGATGGGCCAGTGGAACGCAGACACATTCGAAAGCGCGACCATGTCTGCGGCCTTTGGTGGGACGACGAGCGTGATCTCCTTTGCCGCGCAAGCCAGCGGACAGCGCTTGAGGGACGCCGTCGAAGACTATGCCGCTCGTGCCCGGCGCGGTGCCATGATCGATCATGCCTTCCACCTCACCCTGACTGATACCGACGTGCCGGAGTTCGAAGCTGACCTCGGCGCGCTGATCGAAGCCGGGCATCGCTCGCTCAAGGTTTTTACCACCTACAACATCCAACTTTCTGACGCGGAAATCCTCGCCATCCTGCGCCTTGCCCGCCGTCACGGCGCGCTGGTGTGCGTGCATGCGGAGAATGACGCGATCATCGCGCAGGCCAAGGCGGACTTGCTCGCCGCTGGACACCGCACGCCGCGTTTCCACGCCCGCTCGCGTCCGCCCGTGGCAGAGATCGAGGCGGTTCAGCGGCTCTGTCATTTTGCCGAGCACCTCGATCAGCCCGTCATGCTGTTCCACATCTCTACCGCGCCAGCGGTCGCCGCGATTGCGCAGGCACGGGCACGCGGTGTGCCGGTTTGGGCGGAGACGTGCCCGCACTACCTGCTGATGACCGAGGACGCGCTCGACCGGCCGGGGCTGGAAGGAGCAAAGTGGATGTGCTCACCGCCCCAGCGCACGCCAACCGATCAGGCCGCGCTGTGGGCAGGATTGACAGCCGGAACAATCGACCTGATTTCCTCAGACCACGCACCCTACCGCTTTGACGAGACCGGCAAGCTGTCCGCCGGACCAGACCCCGATTTTACCCAGATCGCCAACGGGCTACCAGGGCTTGAAACCCGCCTGCCGCTGCTGTTCGACGCCATGGTATCGCAGGGCGCGCAAGACCCCGTGGCCTTTGCACGCCTGACCGCGCAAGCCCCTGCCGCGCTCTACGGCCTGCCGCGCAAGGGCGTGCTGGCTGCTGGGATGGATGCGGACGTGGTGATCTGGGATCCAAAGGCACAGCGGACCTACGGCGCCAACGATCTGCACGATCAGGTTGGCTACAACCCTTGGGAAGGCCGGACAATCACCGGATGGCCCGAGCGAGTGATTTTGCGCGGCCAAACGCTGGTTAGCGGCGAGACCTTTCACGGCACGCCGGGCTGTGGAGCGTGGATCGATCGGCCCGCGCTGGCCTGCACCCCAACCCAAGGCCACGCACCATGACAGACCCAGCGCGCTCCCTGATCGTCATCAATCCGAACTCGACCCAAGCCGTTACCGATGGGATTACGCGTGCGCTCCGTCCGTTTGAGGGTCAGGGGGTTCCCATCACGTGCCTCACTCTAGCCGAAGGCCCGCCGGGGATCGAAAACCAGCGGCAAGCTGACTTGACCATCGCGCCCATGCTCCGTCTCGCAGCCAGCTACGAGGCCGAGGCGGCAGGCTACGTTATCGCCTGCTTTGGCGACCCCGGCCTGCACGCCCTGCGCGACCAGACGGCGCGCCCCGTCGTCGGGATACAGGAAGCGTCAGTCCTGACCGCACTGTCGCTGGGCCAGCGGTTCGGGGTGATCGCCATTCTGCCCGCTTCCATCCCCCGGCACATGCGCGCCTTTGGGGCCATGGGTGTGCTCGACCGGCTGGCGGGTGACCGCGCGCTGGGGCTGGGCGTGCTGGAACTGGCCGACAAAGACCGCACCCGCCGCGCCATGATCGACGTCGGCAAGCGCTTGCGGGATGAAGACGGCGCCGACGTGTTGATCACCGGGTGCGCCGGAATGGCCGAACTGCGGGCGCCGCTGGAGGATGCTACCGGCCTGCCTGTCGTTGAACCCTGTCAGGCGGCGGCGGCCATGGCGCTGGGCCTTATCGCACTTGATCTCAAACACCGTTTCCCCGCACAGGAGGCTTCCGACCATGCTTGACGAGAGCGCTAAGGGCGTCTTCACCATCGCCGTCACCCCTTTCCTGCCCGATGGTGCGCTGGATTTTCCGAGCATCGACCGCATGGTGGATGCCTATGTGGCGCGCGGCGCGACGGGGCTGACGGTACTGGGCATGATGGGCGAAGCGGGTAAGCTGTCGGCGGAGGAGTCGATTGCCGTGGTCCGTGCCGTCGTGGCGCGCGCGCCGGTGCCTGTCATCGTCGGCGTCTCTGCGCCCGGTTTCGCGGCGATTTCGGCGCTGAGCGAGCAAGCCATGGACGCGGGCGCGGCAGGTGTCATGGTCGCCCCGCCTTCGTCCCTACGCACCGATGCGCAGATCCTCACCTATTTCCACAACACCGCAGAGACACTCGGCTCGATCCCCTTTGTGCTGCAAGACTTTCCGCTGGCAACGGGCGTGCAGATTTCCACCGACGTGATCCTGCAGATCGTCGCGGACTGCCCCACTTGCGTCATGCTCAAGCACGAGGACTGGCCGGGGTTGGAGAAGATCAGCGCCCTGCGCGCGGCCTCTGATGCGGGTGCGCGGCGGATTTCAATCCTGTGCGGCAATGGTGGGATGTATCTCCTCGAAGAGATGCTACGCGGGGCAGACGGGGCCATGACTGGCTTTGGCTACCCGGAGATGATGGCGCAGGTGATCGCAGCAGTGCATTCGGGGGATCTGGGGCGGGCGCGGGACATCTTCGACGCCTACATGCCAATGGTCCGCTATGAGGCGCAACCGGGTATGGGTCTCGCCATCCGAAAGCACTCGCTGGCCGAACAGGGGGTCATCGCTCACCCGACCTTGCGCAAACCCGGCGCAGGCGTCAGTGCAGCGACACGGGCCGAGATCGACGCGCTTGCGGGGCGTCAGGCGCTGCGGCTGCGGGCGCTGGGGCTCTAGCCCCCTTCGCGCCTCTTCCTCATTGGTGGGCGGGCTAACGAGGGAACAGGTTACGAGGAAATTGTATGTCGGCCTGCGCTGGTCCATAACCAAAGCCGCCCCTGAACCCTTGCCCGTGTTGCGACGTGACCCAGTTTGACCAAGCCGAATTCGACGCCCGCCTGACCCGAACCCGCGCAGCGATGAACGCGCGCGGTCTGGACGCCATCATTGTCAGCGACCCCTCCAACATGTCCTGGCTGACGGGTTATGACGGTTGGTCGTTCTATGTGCATCAGGCTGTTGTTCTTACGGCTCAAAGCACGCCGCCGCATTGGTGGGGGCGTGCCATGGACGCCATGGGCGCGCGTCGGACGGTGTTCATGGAGCCCGAGGCGCACATCCACGGCTACGACGATACCTTTGTCCAGAACCCCGACAAGCACCCCATGACCGACCTCGCCAGTCTACTAAACACGCTGGGGCTGAGCGGTGCACGGATTGGGGTGGAACTGGACAACTACTACTATTCCGCCGCCGCCCACCGCACACTGGAGACCGCCCTGCCCGCCGCCCGCCTGGAGGACGCGACCGGGCTGGTGAACTGGCAGCGCGCGGTCAAGTCACCGCGTGAAATCGAGTACATGCGAAGGGCCGCTGGGATCGTTGAGGCCATGCACGCCCACATCCTCGATGTCGCTGAACCGGGCATGGCAAAGAACGCTCTGGTTGCCGAGATCTACGCCGCCGGGATCCGCGGGGCTCAGGGACATTGGGGAGACTACCCGGCGATTGTGCCCATGGCACCTTCGGGGATGGACGCAACTGCGCCTCACCTGACCTGGGACGACCGGCCCATGAAGACTGGTGAAGCGACCTTCTTCGAAATCGCAGGCGCGCACCGCCGCTACCAGTGCCCGCAGTCGCGCACGTTGTTCTTTGGCGAGCCGCCGCAGAAGTACCGCAACGCCGAAGCCGCTGTCCTCGACGCAATTGACGCTGGGCTTGAACAGGCGCGGCCGGGCAATCAGGCGCAGGACATCGCCAACGCCTTTAACGCGGCTCTGAATAAGGCAGGGTTCGAGAAAGACAGCCGCTGCGGCTATGCGATCGGGATCAGCTACCCACCAGACTGGGGTGAGCGCACAATCTCCTTCCGCCGAGGGGATAAGACCGTGCTGGAGCCGGGGATGACCTTCCACTTCATGCCCGCGCTGTGGCTAGACGACGGCGGCATCGAGATAACCGAACCCCTGCTGATCACCGAGACTGGGCACGAATGCCTTTGCGCTACCCCGCGCAAACTGTTCGTCAAACACTAGCGCCTGCATCGCGAAAGGGCCTGAGCCATGAGCAAAACCATCGAGTTCTTCTTCGACCTGTCCTCGCCCTGGACCTGCTTGGCCTTTCACAACATCCGCCCGATGCTGGAGCAAACCGGCGCTACCGTCCGGTGGCGACCGTTTCTGGTTGGCGGTGTGCACAATCAGGTCAACGCCACCTTCGTTGAATCGCGCAACACCGAGCTGACGTCGCCCAAGTGGCTGCACAGCGGCCGCGCACTCATAGACTGGGCCGCATATTCAGGGGTGACAATGAACTTTCCGGGTAAGCATCACCCACTGCGTTCGGTCCATGCCATGCGCGTGTGTTGCCTGCTGGAGAACGATCAACCCGCGCTGCTGCGGTTTATGGAGACGGCCTTTAGCGCCTACTTCACCGACATGCGCAACCTCGACGACCCGGCCGTGCTGATCGAACTGGCCACAGACTGCGGATTGGATGGGCAAGCGCTGGCCGCCGGGACGCAGGAGCAAGCCTGCAAGGACCACTTGCGCGCCAACACGGACGAAGCGATCGCCCGCGGTGCCTTTGGCTCGCCCAGCGTGTTCGTGCCGCTCAAGGACGGCAGCGGAGAACGGATGTACTTTGGCAACGATCAACTGCCGCTGGTGAAGTGGGCCATCGAGACGCTCTGACCTGCGGAGTCGAAAGGTGCCAAGACCTGCAAGCGCTTTCAGCGGAAAGCGGCTTGGACGAATAACCGCTCGTTTGTTTGACCTGCTTGTCTTGCACAAATTTTGATCAACGCCTTAGCACGCTGCATAAATTACCATCCGCGACCCGTTTAAGCTCTTGAGCGACACCAACAACCGTATCGCTATCGAGCCTTCGTGTGTTTCGGAGTGTTCGGTCTGTGTCAGGTGCAAAGGGCGCGGTGCACGTCGAGGGCCTGGTCAAAGCCTTCGGGTCTGCAATCGCCGTCGATGATGTCAGCTTCTCAATTCCTTCAGGCAGCTACTGCTGCATTTTGGGTCCGTCTGGATGTGGGAAGACCACAACCCTTCGGATGATTTCCGGTCACGACACGCAAACTTCCGGCTCCATCCTGATCGACGACAGCGATATGGGAACCATCGCCCCGGCCCAGCGACCAACGGCCATGATGTTCCAGAACTACGCGCTGTTTCCTCACATGAGCGTCGAGGAGAACGTTGCCTTTTCCCTGCGTGTCAAAGGGTCTGACCGGACCGTTCGGAAGCAGCGCGCCGGGCATTTGCTGGAGCTTGTCGAGATGTCGGACTACGCCGACCGCAAGCCCAACGCGCTCTCAGGCGGGCAGCAGCAGCGGGTCGCTCTGGCCCGCGCGCTTATGATGAACCCCAGCGTTCTCGCCCTCGATGAACCGCTTTCGGCGCTGGATCCTTTCCTGCGGCTCAAGGTTCGCGCGGAGCTCAAGGCGCTCCAGCGGCGCTTGGGCATCACGTTTCTGCACGTAACCCACTCCCAATCTGAAGCTCTCGCTCTGGCCGACCAGATCATTTTGATGAACAACGGCAAGCTCGAGCAAGTGGGGACAGCTGAGGATCTCTACCACCGCCCGGCCTCCGCCTTTGCCGCGCAGTTCATGGGCGTGCAAAACGTGTTTATGGCAGAACCCGGCGGCGCGGATGGCGCGCTGGCGCTGGTTTCAGCCGAGGGCGCGAGCGCTTCGGCTCAACTCTACCGCGCGCCGATCGAGGCGTGCCACTTCTCCCCCACGCCGAGCGACACCGCGCTGACCAAAGCGCGGGTATCGGCCATCGAATACGCTGGCGACCACCTCGCCCTAACCGTTGACGCGCAACCCGGTGACGTCGCGATCAAGGTTGAGGTCTCCATCAAGGACGCCGCTGAAAACCCGCCCGCATTCGATCAGGTGGGCTTCCTCTCTATCTCGCCCGACAGTCTGGTTCCGCTCTCCCGCTGAACCATGGCCCTTAGGGCCTGAGTAAAGTACCGTAGTTCTGTAGTCCCGTTCCCCACACACACTTTGGAGGACTGCATCATGCAATCTTTATCCCGTCGTAAACTCTTGAAGGCAGGCGCAGCCGGTGCTGGCCTGGCGCTGGGTTCCAGCCTCGCGGCTCCATTCGTCCACGCACAAGGCGCAGTTACCCTGCGCCAATTCGGTACGGGCGTTTCAAACATCAACATCATCGCAGAGCAGGCTAAAGCCGATCTCGGCATCACCATCGAGATGACCGCACTGGACACCGACACCACCGCCCAGCGCATCGTCACTCAGCCCAAGGGCTTCGATATTGCCGATATCGAGTACTTCACCGTCAAGAAGGTGTGGGGCGCGGGCAACATGCAGCCCATGGATACCTCACGGATCGACAACTACGACTCCATCGTGGGCCTGTTCAAGAACGGTAAGCTGACCCCGGAAAGCGTGATCGCCCAAGGCACCGCACCGCACACGGTTGGCTTTGTTGAGAAGGCCGGTGACAAGTCGTTTGCCAGCGAAGAAACCGGCATGATGACGCTGGTGCCAACCATCTACAACGCGGACACGCTTGGCATTCGCCCTGATCTCGTGGGCCGGGAAATTTCGTCTTGGGCAGACCTGCTTTCCTCTGACTTCACCGGCAAGGCGTCCACGCTGGACATCGCCTCGATCGGTATGATGGACGCGGCCATGGTCTGTGAAGCCATGGGCCTGGTCTCTTATGGCGACAAGGGCAACATGACCCCCGCTGAGATCGACGCGACCATGAAAGTCTTTACCGAAGCGAAGAAGGACGGCCAGTTCCGCGCGTTCTGGAAGACCTTCGACGAGTCCGTGAACCTCATGTCCTCGGGCGAAGTCGTGATCCAGTCCATGTGGTCGCCTGCGGTGACCAAAGTCCGCTCGCTGGGCATCCCTTGTACCTACCAGCCGCTGAAGGAAGGCTATCGCTCCTGGGGCGGCGGTCTGGGCCTGTCTGCAGGTCTGGAAGGACGCGAGCTGGATGCGGCTTACGAGTACATCAACTGGTACATGAGCGGCTGGGTCTCCTCCGTCCTCATGCGTCAGGGTTACTACTCTGCCGTTCCAACCCTCGCCGAGCCATACATGAGCGCGGACGAGTGGGGCTTCTGGTTCGAAGGCAAGGCCGCTGCTAGCGACATCAGCGATCCGTTCGGCAACGTCATGGAGCCTGCAGGCGCTGTGCGTGACGGCGGTTCGTTCTACGACCGTATGGGCGGCGTTGTGGTTTGGAACTCTGTCATGGACGAGAACCGCTACATGGTCCGCAAGTGGAACGAGTTCATCGCGGCCTAAGCCTATGACCTCTATGTCCACCGCCACCACTGACCCCAACCAACGGGCCACCAAGCCGCCGCGCTCCCCTTCTCTGGGGGCGCGGTTGCAAGGGGGGCTGCTGGCCCTTCCGCTTGCGCTGGTGCTGCTCGCCTTTCTGGCGGTGCCGGTCGGGATCGTGGTGGCGGTGAGCTTCTGGGACTACAACGACTGGGAAGTCATCCCGTCCTTTGTCACCTTCAACTATGTCGAGCTGTTTACCAGTCGGCTGACCTATATCCTGTACTGGAAAACGCTGAAGTTCGCGTTTCTGGTCTGGGCGATTACGCTGGTGATCGGGGTCATGGTCGCCTACGTGCTGACCTTCCGCATCCGCAGTACAAAATGGCAGATCGTGCTGTTTCTGGTCTGCACCATCCCGTTTTGGACTTCCAACATCATCCGCATGATCGCGTGGATCCCGGTTCTGGGCCGTCATGGGCTGGTCAACGGGTTCCTTGAGCAAACAGGTTTGATCGGCAGCCCTATCGAGTGGCTGCTCTACTCTGAATTCGCCGTGGTGCTGGCCTTTGTCCACCTCTATGCGCTGTTCATGGTGGTGCCGGTGTTCAACTCCATGGCCCGGATCGACACCAGCCTGCTTGAAGCCGCCCGAGACGCAGGCGCAACCGGCATCCAGACCTTCTTTATGGTGATCCTACCGCTGTGTCGGCCCGGTATGGCCATTGGCAGCATCTTTGTCGTTGCGCTGGTCATGGGCGACTTCGTGACCGTGAAGATGATGTCCGGCGGTCAAGCTGCCTCGGTCGGCGTTGCGCTGCGCAATGAAATCGCTCTGCTGCAATACCCACCGGCCAGCGCCGCCGCGGTGATCCTGCTGCTCTTCGTTCTGGCCATGATTTTCGGCCTGACCCGCATCGTCGATATTCGTAAGGAGTTGTAAGACATGCTGAGCCGCACGCTGACCTCCGGGCTGTTCTATGCCCTGCTGGGTGCCTTCATCGTCTTTCTCTACGGGCCGATGTTCGGGATCATCCTGCTCAGCTTTCAGGGGCCAGAGGGCGGGCTGACGTTCCCCATGCGCGGGATGTCGCTGCACTGGATCGGAGACTTGTTTCAGGAACAGCGGGTGGGTGACTTTCAAGGCTCATTCCTGCGCTCCCTGACACTGGGTTTGCTGGTGTCCGTGCTGACGACGCTGTTTTCCTACGCCGCAGGCCTGGCCTTCCGTCGAGGCTTTCCCGGCGCAACCTTCCTGTTCTACCTGACCGTCACCAGCCTGATCGTGCCGTCGATCCTCGTCTCACTGGGCATAGGGCTTACGTTCTCCCGGCTGGGGCTGGAGACGCACTGGATGACCTCAGCACTGGGCGCGCACCTGACGTGGACCCTGCCCTTTGGCCTGCTGATCATGTTCGCCATCTTCAACCGTTTTGACCCCAGTTACGAGGAAGCCGCGCGCGATTTGGGCGCGTCCTTCCTGCAAGTCCAGCGCATGGTCATCATACCCATGATCGCGCCGAGCCTGATCGGCATCGCGCTCTTTGGCTTCACCCTGAGCTTCGACGAGTTCGCCCGAACGCTGCTTGCAGGCGGGGTCAAGAACACGTTGCCGCTGGAAATCTTCGGCATGACCACAACCGTCACCACGCCCACGCTCTACGCCCTGGGTACCGTGACCACGGTGGTCAGCTTTACCGTCATCCTTGTGAGTTTGGGCGTGATTGCTATCCTCAATCGCCGCCGACCTCCCCCGTCCAAACGCGAAGGGATCAACTCGTGAAAGTGATGCTCTACAACCCTAACACCACCGCCAGCATGACCCAGGGCTTCGTCCCTGCCGCGCTTGCTGCCGCCTCTGCCGACACCGCCATTCAGGCCGAAACCGCCGCCTGCGGTCCCGCATCGATTGAAGGCTATTTTGACGAAGCGCTATGCGTGCCGCCCATGCTGGAACGCTTTGCCAGTCTGGAGTTTGAGGACTTCGACGGCGCGATCATCGCCTGTTTTGACGACACCGGCCTCGATGCCGCCCGCGCGCTGCTGAACATCCCGGTTTTCGGCCTGTGTCAGAGCGCCGCGCTGGTCGCCTCCACGGTCTGTGAGCGGGTCGCCGTGGTGACCACTATGCCCCAGTCAGTGCCGCCTCTGAACCGGTTGCTGAGTTCCTACCTCGGCCCCGACCGCTGCGCAGGAGCCGTCGCGGCAAACGTGCCAGTCCTCGACCTCGAAGACCCCAGTGAAGCCGTCCTCGAACGCCTGCTCGCCCGCTGCAACGACGCGCTTGAGCGGGGCGCAGACGGGCTGATTCTTGGCTGTGCGGGCATGTCACAGCTCGCCTCTACCATCAGCAATCGCTTTGGCGTGCCCGTGATCGAGCCGGTTGCCGCCGCCGTGCGTCTGGCTGAAACAACCATCGGACTGGGCCTGCAGACCAGTAAGACCGGCGGCTGGACGCCACCGCGCGAGAAAGAGCGAAGCTAACGCCATGGACCTGCGCTTCTTCGAAATCTACCGCAACAGCGAGTTCCTGCTCCTGCTCGCCAAGGGCGCAATGCTCAGCGCAGGGCTGACGGTGCTCGCCGCGGTTTTCGGGATGGTCCTTGCCTTTATCCTCGCTGCGATACGATTTGGCCGCGTGCCAGTGCTGGAGTGGATTGCCGCCGCCTACGTGGAGTTCATCCGCAACACGCCGCTGATCGTGCAGTTGTTCTTTATCGCCTTTGGCTTGCCTATGCTGCTGGGCTACGAGTGGCCGTTCTGGGCGCACGCCCTGCTTTCGCTGAGCATCAATTTCTCAGGCTACTTTGCCGAAATCCTGCGCGCGGGGCTGGAAAGCACAGGCAAGGGTCAGCGTGAGGCTGCCCGTGCGCTGGGGCTCAAGCCGCCAGTGACCTTCTTCCTCGTCATCACGCCGGTCGCTGTTGCCTCCATGTTTGCGAGCCTGAACAGCCAGTTCATCTTCCTGTTCCTGACCACCGGGATCATTTCCGAAATCGGCGTTGCGGACCTGACTCAGGCGGGGCTCTACATCGACAGTCGGACGTTCCGCACCTTTGAAGTCTTCCTCGTTCTCACAGCGCTCTACATCGTGCTGTCCATGATGTTCAAGACCGCGCTCGCCCTAATCGAACGTTGGCTGTTCCCGTGGAAGTTCGTGCGATGAAGGCGCTGCTGATCGACCTGCTGGGCAAGCCCGAGGGCATCGTCCTGTTCCAACTCATCATGGCTGCGCGCTTTACCGTTCTGCTGTCCGCGATGGCGTTCATCGGCGGGGGTATTGTGGGTGCGGTGATCTGCACCGCGCGGGTGAGCCCAGTTGGCTGGCTGTCTCGGATCGGCGGGGCTTATGTGTGGCTGTTTCAGTCGACACCGTTGCTGATGCTGCTGTTCCTCATCGGTTTGGGTCTGCCCAAGTTCACGGGATGGGACGTCAATCCCTGGACGGCGGCAGGCCTGTCGCTAACCCTCTACGCCAGCGCCTACCTCGCCGAAGTCTGGCGCGGGGCCATTGCCAGCATCGGCGCGGGGCAATGGGAAGCTGGACGCGCGCTGGGGCTGACCTTTCTGCGCACCCTGCGGCTGGTGATCTTCCCCCAAGCCCTGCGCGGCGCGCTCGCGCCCACTGTCGGTTTCATGGTGCAGATCATCAAGGGCACGTCACTGGCCTACATCATCGGCTTTCATGACCTGATGAGCGTGGGCAAGCGCTGGGCCAATGCCGCGGTTCCGGGCACCGAGCCGTTTCTGATCTATCCGCTGCTGGCGCTGTTCTACTTCGCGCTTTGCTTCCCGCTTTCACTCTATTCACGCCAGCTCGAACGCCGGCTTGGATCGGCCGCTGCCGCACCGGTCGCGGCCTGACCCTTCCTCCCCCACGAGGAACCCCACCAAAAAAGCATGAAAGAGGAGACACTCTCATGAAATCCCTGAAACTCTTTGCCGCCGGGCTGGCGCTCAGCCTGACCGCTGGCACGACTGCACAAGCCGAGCTGTCCGACATTCTCAGCGGCGGCACGGTCAAGATCGCCATTCCAGAAAACTTTGCGCCCTTTGGCTCGCTGGGCATTGAAGGCGAGTATGAAGGCTATGACGTGGACGTCGCCAAGCTGATCGCCGCTGACCTTGGCGTCGAGCTGGAACTCGTCCCGGTAACCTCCAAGCAGCGCATTCCGTTCCTGGAAACCGACAAAGTCGATCTGGTCATCGCGACCATGGGGGCAAACCCCGGCCGAGCTAAGTCGATCTGGTTCTCCGCAGCCTACGCCCCGTTCTTCTCCGGCGCTTTCGCAGCCAGCACGGTTGACGTGAGCGGCCCAGAAGACCTTGCGGGCCTGAAAGTTGGCCTCACGGGCGGGACGCTCGAAGACCTTGAGCTGACCGAAAGCGCGCCAGCAGGCACCGAGATCATCCGCTTCGGCGACAACGCCGCCACCCGCGCGGCCTTCCTCTCCGGTCAGGTTGACGTGCTGGTCACGGGCAACACGGGTGCTGCTGGTCTGTCCGAAGACGATCCATCGCTGGATATCGAAACCAAGTTCATCATCAAGGAATCCCCGGCCTTTATCGGTGTGAAGAAGGGCAACTTCGACCTGTTGCAGTGGGTCAACGTGTTCATCCTGCACAAGAAACTCGGCGGTGACCTCAACGAGATGTCTGAAAAGTGGTTGGGCCAGCCCCTGCCACCCCTGCCGACGTTCTAAACGGTAGTTTGCACAGCGCGGGCTCCTCCCCGTGCTGTGCTCCTCTCTGATTTTCCGAACCGATTGTTTTTGAACGCCTAGAACGTCGCCTGTGCGGTCATGGCCAGCGCGCCGTCGCTGCGCCGCGCCCACAACTGGGTCAGAGCGCGTCCATCCTCCCCCTGATCCGGTCGGCCTTCGATGAAGAAGCCGGCAGGGCCGGAAATTGGCGCTGTGCCGCGAAACTGGAAGCGCCGGGGCGTCTGCCCCTGCTGACGTTGCGCCAGATCCACCA
>CBFHUI010000015.1:0-41473 GCA_965658725.1 Alphaproteobacteria bacterium
GGTTACCGTTGGCAGGAATTGCTCAAGCGTCAGAAAGACAGCAAAGAGCGATGCAAGCACCAGCGCAGCAAACCACGCCACCGTGGTCCGCGCCGCCAGCACAATCGGCAGCGACAGCAGCCCCCAGACGAGAAACAAACCGCTGGAATTAGCCCCGACCTGATAGATTTGCCCCGCAACGATCACGGGCAGTCCAACGGTCCCCATGGTCAGCACGCTTAGAATGCTATGGAGAAAAGACGGCCGTTGATCCGAGACGTTCGCGGTCGAGCGCCGCGCTTGCCACATCAACAGCCCGCCAAAGATGATCATGGGCAGGCTTGCCAGACCGACGTGAACAAGGCTGCTCAACCGCAGGAACCAGTAAACTTGGTCCATCAGGAAGGCCATCAAGGCTGTAAAGTTGTAGGCGGCCAGAGAGAAAAGCGTGAGCGCCAGACACAGCGCGGCCAACCCAAGCATGACGCGTTGCAGATCCCGTTGCCACCGGCGCGGCGCAAGCGTCCGAAGCGCCGCATCTCGGCCTGCCCCATCGACGACTTCCGCACGGCGCAATCGCTCGACAGCCCATATCGCCCGCGATTCTGAGAGTATCATACCACTCTCCTTTTTATTAGACACCGTAAAGATTAGCAAAATTGAGGAGTTTGACAAGGCGTCTTGCGTTGAAGCCGCATAAAGCCGATAAAGGCGAACAGATACTGAACAGTTATTTCAGACAGGGATTGCACGCCGATGGCCGCAGATACGGACCTCTTTTCCGTTTCCGATGAACAAACCAAGAAAGCCACGGGCTATACGGCCAAGGATATCGAGGTCCTTGAAGGCCTTGAACCCGTCCGCAAGCGCCCCGGCATGTACATCGGCGGCACGGACGAGCGGGCCTATCACCACCTGATGGCCGAAATCCTCGACAACTCCGTCGATGAAGCTGTCGCAGGCCATGCAACGCGGATTTCAGTGGAAATGCTCGCGGATGGTTCGGTGAAAGTCATGGACAACGGCCGCGGTATCCCGGTCGATCCGCACCCAAAATATCGCGACAAGTCCGCACTCGAAGTCATCCTGACCACCCTGCACTCGGGCGGTAAATTCAGTGGGAAGAACTACGCGACCTCCGGCGGTCTGCACGGCGTTGGCATCTCGGTCGTGAACGCCCTGTCAGAAAGTCTGGTGGTTGAAGTCGCGCGAGACAAGACGCTTTGGACGCAGTCGTTTTCGCGCGGTCTGGCGACGACGAAGCTGATCAAGATTGGCTCTGCCCCCAACCGGCGCGGCACTTCGGTACAGTTCAGGCCGGATGAAGAGATTTTCGGCAACAAGCACAGCTTCAAGCCCGCCGTCCTGTTCAAGATGGCACGCTCTAAGGCCTACCTCGAACGCGGCGTCGAGATCCGCTGGTCCTGTGACGAAGCGCTGATCAAGGACGGCGACAAGACGCCGACTGAAGCGGTTTTCCACTTCCCTGGCGGGCTGGGCGACTTCCTGCGTGAACAGCTTGGGGAACAGGCTCTGATCGGTGACGCGCTGTTCGATGGTAAAGCTGATCTGAACGGCTCAGGCGGGAAAGTTGAATGGGCACTTGCGTGGCCAGACGATGAGGGCACGGGCGAAGCCAGCCTCTCGTCCTACTGTAACACCATCCCGACGCCCCAGGGCGGCACGCACGAAAACGGCCTGCGCACGGGACTGACCCGTGCTTTGCGGACTTACGGCGAGATGGCGGGCAACAAGAAAGCTGCTTCTATCACCGCTGATGACGTGCTGGGCGGCGCACAGGCCGTGCTCTCCTGCTTCATCCCAGAACCACAGTTTCAGGGCCAGACAAAGGAACGGCTGGGCAGCCCGGAAGCCGCACGGCTGGTGGATCAGACGCTCAAGGAGCACTTTGAACACTGGCTCGCTGGCAACGGTCCGGCAGCAAAGTCTCTGCTCGATACCATCATCTTGCGCATGGAAGAGCGCCTGCGGAAAAAAGCGGAGAAAGAGACGGCGCGCAAGTCCGTGACCAAGCGCCTGCGCCTACCCGGCAAGCTCACCGACTGCTCCCGCAATTCGCCGGAAGGCACCGAACTGTTTCTGGTCGAAGGCGATTCCGCAGGCGGTTCCGCCAAGCAAGCGCGCCACCGCGAGACGCAAGCCATCTTGCCTCTGCGCGGCAAGATTCTAAACGTGGCCTCGGCCAGCGCGGACAAACTGCGCGGGAATCAGGAGCTGGCCGATCTGGCACAGGCTCTGGGCTTCGACGGCAAGTCTGCCGACGTGGAAAACCTGCGCTATGAGCGCGTGGTGATTATGACGGATGCAGACGTGGACGGCGCACACATCGCCTCACTGCTCATGACATTCTTCTACCGGACTTACCCGCAGATCATCGAGGCGGGCCGCCTGTTCCTCGCCGTGCCACCGCTTTACCGGCTGAGCCACGGCGGCAAGTCCTTCTATGCCCGCGACGATCGGCACAAGGACCAAATCCTCGACAAGGAGTTCCGCGCGAACGCCAATGTTGAGATCAGCCGCTTTAAAGGACTGGGTGAAATGATGCCCAAGCAACTGCGAGAAACCACCATGGACCCGGCCACCCGGCAGATGGAACGCGTCACGCTCGCGGATGCGGCGGCTGGTCTTGCTGCCGGGCGGTCTATCAAGGAATTGGTCGAGGATCTCATGGGCAAGAAGGCTGAGAAGCGCTTCGAGTTCATTCAGGAGAACGCCGCCTACGTCGCTGAAGAAATCGACATCTAGGCTGCCCCTCAAACTTTTTTCGAAAAAATTTCATCGTTCGGGGATGAACGAGAGAAAACGTGCGTAATTCACTCACGAAGGCGAGTTCAACGCCTTTCTCTCTTCATCCAAAACAGGGCGCACCACCCTATGCGCCCTGCACCATCGTTCAGGAAGGAACCGAACCATGAAAACGAAAATCGCACTGATCGCCACCGCCGCCCTGCTCGTCTCCGGCAGCGTTGCTACCGTCTCCTTTGCCGATGACAAGGGTGGCAAGAAAGGGGGTCGTGACATTACGCTCGAACGCGTCCTTGACGGCGCAGAAGCCATGTTCAGCCACGTCGACGCCGACAATAACGGCGTGATCAGTCAGGCCGAGCTGGATGCCCTGCCTCTGCACGGTGGTAAGCGGGGCGCAGGCGATGAAGACCGCGCTTCTAAACGCGACGGCATGGGCAAGAAGGCAAAAGGTAAGGGCGGCCCGGCCATGATCCGCATTTTCCTAGGTGAAGACGGTCTGGTTGAAGGCATGACCTGGGACGCCGTACAGGCCCAGATCAGCACCACCTTTGGCACCTATGACGCCGACAGCTCTGGTACGCTGACCCGCGATGAGTTCAAGCCAATCATGGAAGCGGCCCGTGCGGCACGCAAAGCCCGGATGAGCGAAAACTCCTAAAGCCTGACATGGGGGGCAAGCCCGCAAGCTTGCCCTCTCCTAAGCCCCACCCTCCCGCTTGGGTTGGTGCTGGATCTTGCCCGGCGATAAATCCCCCCTGACGCCTTAGGGTCTGTGCAGCCAGCCCCGGAGCGCCTCGTTGACTTCAGCGGGGCGCTCCATCGCACTGAGGTGCCCACAGTTCTCGATCACCACCAACTCCCCTTGTGGTGCCAATTCGGCAATCTCTTCGCTCAGGAACAGCGGGGTGACTTGATCCTCCCGGCCACAGAGCGCCAAGACCGGCTTGTGAAAGCCTGCGAGCCGCGCGCGTTGGTCCTCACGGTTCAGGATGGCGGTCTGCTGCCGGCGAAAGACCTCAGGGCCCAGCCCTTCGGCCATGCGCATCACGCGCTCTGTCAGGGCTGTGTCGTCCAGCCGACTTTCGTGCAGATACAGCGGCAAGAGGCGCGGTGTCACGCCCTTGAAGTTGCCCTTGTCCGCCAATTCCAGCAAGCCGCGCCGCCGCGCTGAAGCTTCGGGGGTATCCGCTCGCACGTTGGTGTCGAGCAGTGCAAGACGCTCGACCCGCTGCGGCGCAAGCTCCAGCACCTTCATGGCCGCGTAGCCCCCCATCGACAGCGCCACCAGCGAGAACCGGTCGGGCAGGTCTGCCAGCGCATCGATCACCATAGCGTCGAAAGACTCGTGGTGCACCGCGCTGAAGTCCGCGACGACGGTGGCATAACCGGCCGCCTGCAGGGCTTTGGTTTGCTCGGTGAACAAGTCGGCATCGCACAGAAGGCCGGGAAAGAATGCGACGGTGTGGCTCATGACGGCTTACCTTGCGAAATAGGGCAAAAAAACGTATATGCATCAGCGCGGCACGCGTTCGTCTTATTCAGATCCATCGAACACGCGCTTTGATTTCCTCTACCACGACGGATCCACCACGGTTTAGGGCCATTCGGCAACCCTCCCCACATGAATGAATTTGCAGATTTGGGCCTCTCTGACGGCCTGCAGCAGGCAGTAGCCTCAATGGGGTACGAAACCCCGACCCCCATCCAGAAAGCCGCTATCCCAGCCGTTCTGATGGGCCGCGACGTCCTCGGCGTCGCTCAGACCGGTACAGGCAAAACTGCCGGCTTTACGCTTCCGATGATTGATGTTCTGGCTGAAGGTCAGGCTAGAGCGCGCATGCCGCGCTCGCTGATCCTCTCGCCAACCCGCGAACTAGCCGCCCAGATTGCTGAGAACTTTGAGATGTACGGCACCAACCACCAGCTTTCGATGGCTCTGCTGATCGGCGGAGAGTCAATGAAGGAGCAGGAAGCGGTGCTGACCCGCGGCGTGGACGTGTTGATCGCGACGCCCGGCCGTCTGCTGGACCTGATCGAGCGCGGCTCGGTCATGCCCATGGACGTGACTATTCTGGTGATCGACGAAGCGGACCGCATGCTCGACATGGGCTTCATCCCGGACATCGAAACCATTGTTGGCCGGCTGCCAGCCAAGCGGCAGACTCTGATGTTCTCCGCGACCATGGCACCGCCAATCCGGAAGCTGGCAGACAAGTTCCTGCGCAACCCCAAGGAAATCGAAGTCGCCCGCGCGTCCTCGACAGCGACGACCGTTGAAGCCTTCCTCGTGCCCAGCGAAGAGCGCGAGAAGCAGGCAACCCTGCGCGCCGTCGTGCAAGCGGAAAAACCCAAGTCCTCGATCGTATTCTGCAACCGAAAGCGCGACATCGCTGCGGTGGTTGATACCCTGCGCAAAGCCGGCTTCTCTGCCGCGCCCATGCACGGCGACCTGAGCCAGCCCAAGCGCATGGAAACGCTGGAGGCGTTCCGTGAAGAGACGCTGAGCATTCTGGTCTGTTCCGACGTGGCGGCGCGTGGCATCGACATCGACCACATCACCCACGTCTTTAACTTTGACGTTCCCTTTAACGCCGAAGACTACGTCCACCGCATCGGCCGGACGGGACGGGCTGGGCGCAAGGGCAAGGCCTTCATGATCTCGACCCCGCGCGACAAAAAGCTGGTCGATGCCATCGTTGATCTGACCAAGAAAGAGATCCAGAGCTACGATCTGGGGACCACACAGAAGAACCAGGAAGAAGCCGCCCTGCAAGCTGTCATCGATGACGCCAAGGCTCGCGGTGTGGATGCCAAGACCATCAAGGCAGCGCAGAAGTGCTTTGAGAGGCACATCCCGGCCTTCATCCTGCGCGCTGCCTAAGCCCCATCCGCGCTTGGACAATTTGAAGGAAAAGAGCAAGGGGCCGGAAGGCCCCTTTCCGTTTGATCAAGCCCCCTTGCCTGCGGCCAGCACCCCTTATCGGCAGGCTGGTCCGAGGGGAAGGGCTCAGTAGTAGAGCAGGCCCACGCTCTGCGCGACCACGATGGGCCGCCCGCCATCTGCGAGCAAGTCGCCTTCCCGCTCGACCCGGTGCGTCATGGTCACCGTCAGCCCGCCGTCTGGGCGTTCCTCGACACCGTCCAGGGTCAGCCGCGATCGAACCTTCGACCCCGCTGGCAGCGGCGCTGTAAAGCGCACTTTGTTGTAGCCATAGTTCACGCTCATCTGGGGCAGCGGCACCCAGCTCACCTGCTCGCTGAAGTACGGCAGCAGCGACAGCGTCAGCAGTCCATGCGCAATCGGCCCGCCAAAGGGCCCCATGGCCGCCTTAGCAGGGTCGGTGTGGATCCACTGCTGATCCAGCGTAGCGTCGGCAAAGGCCTGGATCCGTGCTTGGTCAACCAGCACCCAGTCCGTCACACCCACTTCCGTATCGATCTTGGTCAGCATGTCCGCCTTTACGGCGTCTCGGCTGGCGCTTTGATGTTCGCTCATCGTGATGTCTTTCCTTCTTCACCCACGGGTACATCAGCATGAATCCAGATTGACGTCAGCAAAGCAACCGATCCCATGGTCGCCAGCATGGCCGACCCCCCGTAGGAGAGGAAAGGCAGCGGCATCCCGACCACAGGCAGCAAGCCCATGTTCATCCCGATGTTGATGACGATGTAGAAGAACAGGTTCGCCGTCAGCGTTGCTGCCAGCAGTCGCCCGAACTGGCTCCGCGCCCGCAGCGCCGTCACAACGCCATAGAGCAGCAATAGCGAGTAGAGGAACAGAACCACCATGCAGCCGATGAAGCCGAACTCCTCGGCCAGTAGCGACCAGACGAAGTCGGTGTTATTCTCCGGCGTGAAACCCAGCTGGTTGTGCTGGCCCTGACCGAAGCCCTGCCCCTCAACCCCGCCCGAGCCAATGGCGATCTTGGCCTGCCGAATGTGATAACCCGCACCGCTGAGGTCGAGTTGATCGTCGAACAGCACCAACACCCGTCGGCACTGATAGCCTGCGCCTTCAAACCCCGCCGACAGGCACCGGTCCACGAACCAGTAACTGGCACCAATCACCATCCCTGCCCCGCCCAGCACCAGCCACCAGCGCAATCCAGCAAGGAACATCACCACCCCCAAGCAGGCCACAAGCTTCAGCGACGTGCCCAGGTCGGGCTGGTCCATGATCAGGTAGGTCGGCACCGCGGCCAGCACCAGCGGGAAGATCAGATCTAACGGGTTGCCCAACTCCTCCCAACTCGCCCCGTTGAGGTAGCGCGATAGGGCCATGATCAATCCCACCTGCACCAATTCCGAAGGCTGCAAGGTCATCACCCGCAGGTCGATCCAACGCTTGGCGTTGTTGAATTCTTCACCGATGAACGGCACGGCAATCAGCATCACCAGCGTTACGCCAAAGACCAGATACGACAACCGGAACCAGACCCGGATATCGACCAGTCCAGCGATCACCGCGAGCGTAAAGAAAATCGCAAGCCGGATGACGTGCACCCCGGCAAAGGGCTCCCAGTTCAGCCCGCCAGCCGAATACTGCATGGCGACGCCGATACTGGAGAGGATAATCACGAGGATGAACAGCGGCCACGGCACGCTCGAAACCCGATCGAGCAGGGACAGCTGAAGGCGGCGGGTATCGGTCTGGTCGAGGGTTGAGGTCATGCGCGTGCCGGGCCTCCCGGACTCGGGCTGAAGGGAAGCTTAAGCATCATCGTTGCGCCCCACCAGATTGTAGCGGTCCAGAACCATGTTCGGCTGTCCCCCCGAATTGCCAACAATCGCAGCTTGAAGCAGGTCCAGCACCACCGGTCCTGCCGATCGGCCACCACTATCGCCGTGCTCGACAATGACAGCACAGGCATAGCGTGGATTGCGGATGGGGCCATAGCCGACGAAGAGCGCGTGGTTCCGTCGGTTGTAGTCGAGTGAGCGCACGTCATCGAGCATGCGCAAGCGCTCATCGACCGACAGGCGCGCGACCTGTGCAGTCCCGGTCTTTCCGGCGATCCGCAACTGCGGGTCGTCCACGCGGGTATAGCGGAAGGCCGTGCCCTGCTCGGTATTGGTCACCCGGTCCATGGCCTTCTGCACAATGGCAAGGTGGGCCGGGTCAAAGCCAAGATCGGGCGCGGGATAGGGCAAGTCGGGGACGATCAGATGCGGTCTTACCGCCCGCCCGCCATTAGCAATGCGCGCGGTCATGGTCGCCAGTTGCAGCGGCGTGGTGAGCACATAGCCCTGACCGATGCTCGCCTGGACTGTATCCCCGTCGAACCAGCTCTGTCCCAGCGCGTTTCGCTTCCAGTTCTCTGTGGGCACGACACCGCGGGTCTCGCCAGCCACGTCGATCATCAGTCGGTCGCCAAAACCCAGGCGGTTGGCGACTTCAGACATCTTCTCCGGACCGATCCGCTGGCTCATCTCGTAGAACCACGTATCGCAGGACTGAACCAGCGCGTACTCCATATCAACCCGTCCGTGACCATCACGCTTCCAGCAGAAGAAGTTCTGAGGCCCGACCTGCGTCTTGCCCGTGCACGTGACCAACTCGCCGGGGTTGATTCCGATTTCCAGCGCCGCAAGCATGGTCACCATCTTGTAAGTCGAACCGGGCGGGTAGTGCTCCGCCGCGCACTTGTTCACCAGTGGCTTGTGCTCATCGTTGATGAGTTCGCTCCATACCGTGTTCGATATTCGGCTTGCAAAGATCGACTGGTCAAAACCGGGGTGGGAGGCCATGGCCAGCACTTCGCCCGTGTCCACCTTCATCACCACCGCAGCACCAGCGCGGATCAACTCAGTCTCAGAGATGGTCTGCTCCGCCAGCCGCTGTTCGGCATAAATTTGCAGGCCCAGATCGATGGTCGAACGGATGACCCGGCCAGGAATCGGCGGCACGCGGGAAACCACGCGCTGCTCCTGACCAAAGGCGTTGATCTCCATGATCCGCCGCCCCGCCTGCCCGCGCAGGGATTTTTCCATGGTCCGCTCAATGCCCTTGCGGCCAATGCGGGCATTGGGACGACGCAGCATGCGATCGTCGTCGCCAATGAGGTCTTGAGGCTGCACCTGGCTGACGTAACCCAGCGCATGCGCCGCCGTGCCAGGGAAGTTGTAGAAGCGCTTTTCAGCCACATCGATTTCCGCGCCGGGCAAGTCCAGCGCCCGCGCCTTGAGCTTGGCCACCTGCTGCCAATTCAGATCCTCGGCCAGCAGCACCCCGCCCTCGGCATTGATCTGCTTGGCTTCAACGATGCGTCGGTTGACGTCTCGCTGCTTGCCCGCGCTCAAACCCAGCACGTCAAAGATTTCCTCAATCGCCCGCGCTTCATCCTTGGCGCGCCCCGACACAACCCGGTAGGTCAGACCAAATCGGCCAAACCGCTCGATGGCGCCAAAACCCGGCCAGCGGCCCGGTGCCACGTCTGCAATCAGGTCGAACTCGTCTGCGCTGATCTCCGCGAGCAAGCGCCCTTCACCGGCGATCACGTCCTGCCCGATATCCAACTGCTCGATCATCCGCTCGGTCAGGAACGGACTGGCATCGATCAACGCGGCAGCACGCCGGACAATGGCGGTGCTGTTGGTCTCAATCTTCTTCGCTTTGCGCTCGGGGTAGAACATGAGGTTGTAGCTCTGCTCATTCCCGGCCAACTGACGGCCAAAACGGTCGAGGATGATCCCCCGTGTCGGTGCGTCGTAGCGGGTGACGGTGCGAATGTCGAAGCTATCGGCGAGGAAGTCATCCTGCCGCGGTACTTGCAGCGAATACAGCCGATAGCCCAGCCCCGCCAGCGCCAGCCCCTGAATCGACGTGGCGAGCATGAGCCGGCGGGTAAAGCCGGTTTCCCGCTTCTTGCCATCACGCGCCGTCAACGAACCGGTCCTCGGTTTGCAGTTGTCCTTGCCAGAGGAAGGACTGAACCGCGTTGTTCAGCAGGAAAACGAAAGGATAGAGCAGGCAGGTCATGGCCGCGCGGATCATGTTCTGAAACGGCGCAGTCAGGGTCAACTCATAGGCCGAATAGAAAGCCCACTGCACGGCAAAGAAAGTCGCAATGCCCGTCACTGCTGCCCCCCAATGGAACATGAAGCCCGAGCCTTCAACATCCGCCCGCAGCGCGTTGATCAGGTAGAATACCGTCAGATAAGCGATGATCGACAGCCCCATGGGCGCTCCGCTGAGGGCGTCTGTCCAAAGACCGATGATGAACACGAGCGGGATCGGCATCACACTCGGCTGGCGGATCATCCAGAACAGTACCGTGGCAAAGGCAAGATCGGGCAAAAAGGCGATCCCACGCCCCAGACCCAGCGCCGCCGCGTCAAAGGCGAGCAGAACAAGGAACAGAACCACGGGCACCACGATGCGAATGCGCCGCAGGACGCCGCCAATCAGAAAGTCGAGAAACAGGGTCAGCACCTGCATGGCTAGTTCTCATCACCGGTTTGCAGACCGACAGCGCCCACGGCGATCAGGTCGGAGTTGATGTCCACGCCGGGGTAGTCCACGACCAGGACGTTGGAGAGCTGATCGAAATCAACCGTCGGTCGAATGCGCGCCTCTGCCGCTGTGATCTCGGAGATAAAGCCGATCAGCAGGCCCGGGGGGAAAACCCCGTCTGCGCCGCTGGTAATCACCCGGTCGCCCTGTGCGATCTTTTCCAGATCTTGCGGCAGCATGAAGTCCTGCTCCACCCGCAAATAGTCGAAGGGCAAGCCGGTCTCGATATCAAAGCCGGAATCCCGCGTGCCGCGCACAAAGGCGTTGAGTTCGGCGCGCTCGATGATCACCGGGATCTGCGAGTTTGGATCCGTGATCAGCAGCACCCGCGCGGCGCCCGACCCAACTTCGCGTACGCGCCCTACCAGCCCTTGATCGTTGACCACAGCGAGCCCCTGACGCACGGACTCATCTCGGCCCAGGTTGATGAGCACAGAGCGCGAATAGCGGCGCGAGTGGTCGGCGACGACAAAGGCCATCATCCGTTTGGTCTCGCCAATATCACGTCCGCTTTCCAGTGCGCGGGTCCAGTTCCACTGCTCCGCCGCCGCAGTTTTGTAGCGGATCGGTAGCATCTTGCGCAGGCGGTCGTTCTCGGCGAGCAACTCGTCGAGCGTTTGGGCCTTGGCGTTCAGGATGCGAATGCGTTCGCGCAGACGGGTGTTTTCTTCGGCCAATTCTTCGTAAGTGCGGAATCGCTCGGTTACTTGCGTGACCGACGCGCTGGACCGGCTGAACACGTTAAGCAATGGCGACATGACATCCGCGACCAGCATGCGCGCATTGGATCCAAACCGCGCGTCCATGCGGTTCCAGACCAGCATACCGACAGCAACAATGATGAGCAGGAACACAGCAAAGCGCTGCAACCACGCCATAAGCGGGCTGACCGCGACCGATATGTTGCGGCGGCGACGAGCCATGATCCGTGACCAGTTCCTAAAGTGGTGAGAGCCGTGCTGCCCCGAGCTTCCGGACGCACGCCGTCACCTTTAACCCAGCATCAAGGAAACAGTGCGGCAGGACCGCGATCTTTCCCCCGAATCTAGTAAGCGAATCGGCACGAATCGTCAATTATGGCAGAGCGGAAAAGGGCTTAGTACGCCGTATGAAGCACCGAACGAAGGATACGCATTTCCTCCAGACAGCGCCCCGTCCCCATGACCACACAGGTCAGCGGATCCGGCGCAACAGAAACCGGCAGGCCTGTTGAATGCCGCAGCACGTAGTCCAGATTGTTCAGCAACGCCCCGCCCCCAGTGAGCACGATACCCTTGTCCACGATGTCCGCGGCCAGTTCCGGGGCGGTGTTCTCTAGCGCCTGCTTTGTTGCCTCGACGATGGCCGAGACAGGTTCAAGCAGGGCCTCCGCGATGTTGCGTTCGGAGACAATGATCTCCTTGGGCACACCATTCATCAGATCACGACCCTTGATCTCCATGATCGAGCCGTCCCCGTCTTCAGGATGGCAGGCCGCGCCGATTGTCTTTTTGATGCGCTCAGCGGTGGTTTCGCCGATCAGCAGGTTTGAGTTTCGGCGGATGTAACCAATCACCGCTTCATCCATCTTGTCCCCACCGACACGGGTGGAGGAGGCATAGACGATCCCGCCCAGCGACAGCACGGCAACTTCCGTTGTCCCACCGCCAATATCGACGACCATGGATCCTTGCGGCTCGGTCACTGGCAGATCAGCACCGATCGCGGCGGCCATGGGTTCTTCGATCAAGAACACCTTTCGCGCGCCTGCGTTTTCAGCCGATTCCTGAATGGCCCGTCGCTCCACCGCGGTGGAGCCGGACGGCACGCAGATGATGACCTGAGGCGAAGCGAAAGAGCGGTGATTGTGAACCTGCCGGATGAAGTACTTGATCATCTCTTCGGCAACTTCAAAGTCAGCAATGACGCCGTCTCGCATGGGGCGAATCGCCTGAATCGAGCCCGGCGTTCGGCCGAGCATGCGCTTGGCCTCATTCCCCACCGCCAGCACGCGCCGCTTTCCCCGCGACTGCCCGAGCGCCACGACAGAGGGCTCGTTCAGGACGATGCCCTGACCGCGAACATAGACAAGTGTGTTGGCCGTGCCGAGGTCAATCGCCATGTCGGCGGAGAGTAACCCCAAGAGGCGTGAAAGCATGCCTTGGTTCCGTGCTGGGACGGCGAATTCAGCCGTCCTTGGCTAACGCTCATGCCGCTGAGAGGCGCGAGCTACAGTAGACCTGACATAAACCTCGCAGAGTCTGAATGCAAGGATGCGCGCGCGCTGTTATTCGGGTGCAGCAGCAGCAACAAAGCTGCCCAATTCGCCGTATCCGGTAAACACGCGCTGAAATTCGAGGCCTAGTTTGTCCGCCGCTTCACGCGCCCGATCGGTCAGGGCCGCATCCTCTGTCTGCGCGAGGAAGACCAGCCGCCGATAGCCGCCAAACATCGCGTCCAGCATCTCCGGGTTGGCAGCCAGGCCCATGCCTTCCCAGATCAGCGTCTCAAAGTGCCGGGCCAGAAAGTCGGTGAGGTAGAAGGAGCCGAGTTCTTCTTCCGCCAGCGCATTGAACCGCGCCTCCCCCGCAAAGAAAGAGTAGCAATGCGGCCCGGCGATACGCGTTAGATCCAGCCGCTCGCAGACTTCGTCCAACAGCCCACCCGTTCCGCAGTCGGCATAGCCGACAAATATCGGCCGGTCCGCGCGGTCCTTACGGGCCTGCGTCGCTTTGGCCTCCACGCCCGCCGGGATGCGGTCGGGAAAGTTGTGCCAGATTGCCGGCAAAGCCGTGACTTCAAAGGCATCGTCGAGCCCGGCTGCGCCCAGCACAGCCTTAGTCTCCGCGCCCAATGCGCCACAGATGATCAGGAGGGGTTTATCCGGGTGCTGAAACCCGGCAGCGCCATCGCGTGCTTCGATGGTGGGAACAGGGCGGCGGCCTTGCGCGCGCTCCGCCCGACCCGCGCGCCCGCCCGAACGTGTCCGGCGGGCGGCAGTTTGGGTGTCCTTAGGCGTTTGCTCGGGCACCAATCATGTTGTGACGACGCGCCACAAAGTCCTTAGCGGTTTCCACGGCAACCGCCGCGTCACGGCAGTAGCCATCAGCACCGATGCTCTCGGCAAAGGCTTCGTTCAACGGCGCACCGCCGACCAGCACGATGTAGTCATCGCGCATGCCCTTCTCGACCAGCGTTTCGATCACGACTTTCATGTAAGGCATGGTGGTGGTCAGCAGCGCGGACATGCCCAAGATGTCTGGCTTATGCTCTTCAATAGCGTCGAGGTAGTTTTCGACCGGGTTGTTAATGCCGATGTCCACCACTTCAAAGCCTGCGCCTTCCATCATCATGGACACGAGGTTCTTGCCGATGTCGTGGATGTCGCCTTTCACCGTGCCGATGACCATGGAGCCAATGCGCGGCGCGCCGGTCTCAGCCAGAAGGGGCTTGAGGATCGACATGCCCGCTTTCATCGCGTTTGCCGCCATCAGAACTTCGGGGACGTAGAGGATACCATCGCGGAAATCCTCACCCACGATGGTCATGCCGGCGACCAGCGACTTGGTCAGCACGTCGTAAGGAGTCCAGCCACGATCCAGCAGGATTTGAGTCGCCTCTACGATTTCTTCTTTCAAGCCATCATAGAGGTCGTCGCCCATCTGCTCGACAAGCTCGTCGTCGTTCAGGGCGTTCAAATCAAGATCATCATCAGACATGGTCGTCTCCCAGAATGAAATCGCGCACGGAAACCGTACACGGAGCCCACGGCGCTCAACCTAACGGGCAACACTGCGCTCATTTAGGCGATTGAAACAAGGCTAAGTGCTACGATCACGACTTTCGCATGTCTGAAAACGACCGCGAGACAATTGCCCATCTTATTGCGGCCAGTCATGGTGAGAAAAAGGGCCCTCGGGGTCCGTCTTGTGAAGGATTAAGCGATTGTTGGAGTTGGTCGGGATCGTTGCGCCATTCTTTATGGTGATCATTCTGGGCTATGTGGCTGGACGGCTGGGGTTCTTTAAGCTCGAGTCGGCGAAGATCTTTAACAACTACCTGCTCTATTTTGCGCTCCCCGCCATGTTTCTTTCCAAGCTGTTGGAACAGGATGTTCTAAGCGGGTTCGACGTGCGATTGCTGGTGGTTTTCATGAGCGCCAACACCATCATCATTGTGCTTTCGTGGATCATCCACGGCGGGCTTTACCGGCTTTCGCTGGGCGATACCGCCGCGCTTGGAACGACCTCGGCCTGGGGGAACTCGGGCTATATGGGTATTCCGTTGGCGCTCGAACTGCTCGGCGGTCCAGGTATTTTTGTGGCGTTCTCACTGCTTGCGGCTGACATCATTATCATCTCAATCGCTGGCTTCGCCTTGCACGAAATCGATAAGGACCGACAGGAAAACGGCGGCAGAAAAGCGCTGGCGTCGATCAGTCAGGCCGGCCGCAAAACCCTGCGCAGCATCGCCTCTAACCCCTTCCTGTGGCCCTTCGCCATCGGCTTCGCGCTTGGCGCCGTCAGACCTGACTGGCCACCGTTCTTTGCAGCGTCTGTGGATTTTGTCTTCCCGGCACTGAATATGCTGTCCGCAACCGCCTTTGGCGTAGCGCTGTTCTCAATCGGCGTCGGCATGGCCTTGCGCCCGATTTCCAACGTTGGTGAAGCCGCGCCGATCCTGCTGTCCACGGGCATCCTCAAGCTGGTCGTGCACCCCGTGGTGACGGCTTTGCTGGCAGCCTATCTATTTGACTTGGAACCGGCAGTGTTCGCGACCTGCGTTATCCTTGCCGCCACGCCAACGGCGACCAACGCCTTTATCATGGCGACGGCCTACGGCAAGCGACCCAGCGAAGCTTCTGCCGCCATCCTCGTCACCACGTCCATCGCGTTCTTTACGCTGACCGGTTTGCTGTCCTATTTCCGCGCCGACTTGGGGTTGTAAGGACGCCCTTTGTTCCAGTGGCAGGACCAATGATGCGACTTATTAGCGCAGTCTAATGTCCCCGTGTTCCCCTTTTGAACCTAGTTCATCGGTAGCACTTTTCCCGGGTTCATGATGTTCTGCGGGTCCAGCGCGCGCTTGATGGCGACCATCATGGCCACGGCCTCGCTGCCGTGCTCGCGCTCCATATATTTCATCTTTCCATGCCCCACCCCGTGCTCGCCCGTGCAAGTGCCGCCGAGTTCGAGGGCACGGTCGATCATGCGGGCGTTGACCCATTTCACCTGCTCAACCTCAGTCTCGTTTTCCGGGTCAAAGAGGAATTGCAGGTGATAGTTCCCATCGCCAACGTGCCCTACGATCGGGGCCAGAATGCCCGTTTCGGCAAGGTCAGCGACGGTCGCATTGATGCACTCTGCCAACCGTGAAATCGGCACACAGACATCGGTTGGCCACGCAGACGCGCCGGGACGCAACCGCTGGACCGAGTAAAACATATTGTGCCGGGCATTCCACAGGCGCGTGCGTTCTTCAGGCTGTGTGGACCACTGAAAGCCTTCCCCACCCAGGTCCGTCGCGATCTGTTGGGTCAACTCCGCCTGTTCCTGCACCCAGGCTTCAGTCCCGTGGAACTCAAAGAAGATGTGCGGGGTTTCGGGCATGCCCAGATCGTCGGCAAGGTTTACTGCCCGGATCGAGTCCCCATCCACCAGCTCCATCCGCGAGACGGGGATGCCCATTTGCTTGACCATGATCGCGGTATTGGCCGCTGCATCGATGTCGGGAAAGGCACACACGGCCGCTGAAATCGCTTCCGGCTGGCCGTACAGCTTCAATTGGACTTCAGTGATGATGCCCAGTGTGCCTTCTGAACCGACCATCAGCCGGGTCAGGTCATAGCCCGCCGAAGACTTAGGCGCCCGCCCGCCGGTCCGAACAACTTCACCGTTGGCGAGGACAGCCGTCAGACCCAGCACGTTGTCTTTCATGGTGCCGTAGCGCACGGCATTGGTTCCTGAAGCCCGGGTCGCCGCCATGCCGCCCAGCGAAGCATCCGCGCCGGGGTCGATGGGGAACATTAGACCGGTCGCGCGTAGGTCTTCGTTCAGCGCCTTCCGCGTCACACCCGCTTGCACCCGGCAATCGAGATCAGCTTCGTTGACTTCCAAAATCGCCGTCATCTGGCTCAGGTCCACCGATATCCCACCGCGAATGGCGTTGATGTGGCCTTCCAGCGAAGTTCCGGTGCCGAAAGGGATGATCGGCGCATCGTGATCCGCACAGAGCTTGACCACCTCGACCACTTCTTCGGTGCTGTTCACAAACACCACACCATCAGGCGGCACACCGGCATGATGAGCCTCGTCCTTACCGTGACGCTCCAGTATCGCGGCAGCGGTTGAGAAGCGGTCGCCAAAGCGGGCGCGCAGAGCATCCTTGAGTGCGGGTTTAGTCACGGGCGTTTCCTCCTGCTCGGATATAGCCACGAACACCCTCAAACTAAAAGACAAAGCGTGCGCCTGCGACACAGGCGAGGAAGGGCCCTACCCTTGGTCGGGCGCGTCCAGGTAGGGTATGAGATCGGTCAAACTGCTGATGCTGAGGTCGGCTGCGGCCTGCGTCACGGGCTTGCCCCGATAGGCAACGCCCAGCCCCGCACGACGGATCATCATGATGTCATTGGCCCCGTCACCCAGCGCCACAGCCGCCGACGCTGAAACGTGCAACGCCTGGCATTCTGCCAGCAGCACAGACTCTTTGGTATCCGCCGTCACAATCGGCTCCAGCACCGTGCCGGAGAGCGCGCCTTCATGCAGGTCCAGGCGGTTCGAGACCACCCGGTCGAAACCAAGACCCGCCCCAACCACATCTGCGATCAGATCAAAGCCGCCGCTTACCAGGACGGTCCGCATGCCCAGCGCCCGGCAGGCACTCAAAAGCTCGGGTGCACCGTCAGAGAGGCGGACTTCACGGGCGATATCCTGAATGGTGGACAGCTTGAGCCCGGCAAGCATCGCAACCCGCTCTTCGAGCGCCTGACGAAAGTCGAGTTCACCGCGCATGGACCGCTCGGTGATCTCGGCAATCTTGGGGCCGATGCCCAGTGCATCGGCCATGTCCACGATGGTTTCGCCCTCGGCAATGGTGGAGTCCATGTCCGAGACGAGCAGCTTATACCGCCCCCCGCTCACGCTTCACTCATTTCAGGGAACTCGAGGAAACGGCAACGGTCGATTTGCGGCAGGGATTGCAGGGTGGTCAGATCGTCCTCGCTGACCGCGCTGTCGATCTCCAAAAAGGCAATCGCGTCCCCGCCTTGCGCCAGTCGGCCCAGGTGGAAGTTTGCAATATTGATCCCGCTTTCCGCCATCCGCGAGCCCACGGCCCCGATCAGGCCCGGCTGGTCCTTGTTGGTGATGTAGAGCATGTAGCGGCCCAACGTGGATTCGAGCTGAATGCCCTTAATCTCCGTAATCCGTGGACGGCCCGCCATCATGGTCCCAGCGATCGAGCGGCTGAAAGCGGGCGTGGTCACCAGAATGCGGATCACTGCCTGATAGTCGCCCGCGCTATCAGTGCGGGTTTCCTTGACGTTGATGCCGCGCTGGTTCGCCATGTCGCGGACGTTCACGAGGTTCACAGACGCGAACTTGGTGCCCAGCATGGCGGCGAGTGCTGCGTTGGTGATCGGCTCGTGCTTGAGCCCCGAAGCGTCCCCGCAGTACTCGATTTGCATGTCGAGGATCTCTTCGTCCGTCAGCTGACCGATCATCGAGCCCAACTGCTTGGCAAGATCGATCCACGGGCCGAGCTTGCGCGCGTCTTCCGCCGTCAGCGAAGGGGTGTTGAGGGCGTTTTGGACCGCGCCGTCCACCAGATAGTTGGCCATCTGCTCAGCAACCTGAACCGCCACTTTCTCCTGCGCTTCCTGCGTCGAAGCCCCCAGATGTGGGGTGCAGATCACGCTAGGGTGGCCGAACAGCGGGTTTTCCTTGGCCGGCTCAACCGCGAATACGTCGAGCGCTGCACCGCGCACGTGACCGCTTTCCAACGCGCCCAGCAAAGCCGTCTCATCGACCAGCCCGCCGCGCGCGCAGTTCACCAGCATCACGCCCTTCTTCATCTTGTTGAAGGCGTCGGCGTTGATCATGTTTTCCGTCTGCGCCGTCTTTGGGACGTGCAGGGTAATGATGTCAGCCCGCGCGAGCAGTTCGTCGAGTTCCACTTTGGTCACGCCAAGATCTTTAGCGCGCTCTTCGGAGAGGAAGGGGTCAAAGGCAACGACCTTCAGGCCGATGCCGATGGCCTTGGTCGCAACGATGGAGCCAATGTTGCCTGCGCCCACCAGCCCGAGCGTCTTACCCGTCAACTCGGTGCCCATGAACTTGGACTTCTCCCACAGACCCTGATGGGTCGAGGCGTTGGCTTGCGGGATGTGCCGAGCCAGCGCGAACATCATGGCGATAGCGTGCTCAGCCGTGGTGATGGCGTTGCCAAAAGGGGTGTTCATGACCACGACCCCGTTGCGGGTACAGGCGTTGACGTCGATGTTATCAACCCCGATGCCCGCACGACCCACGACCTTCAAACGCGTAGCCTTTTCCAGCAGTTCCGGCGTCACTTTGGTCGCCGAGCGCACTGCCAGACCGTCGAAGTCCGGGATGATGTGCAGCAACTCTTCCGGCGTCAGCTTGCCTGAGACCGTGACATCGCAGCCCATGTCCTCAAAGGTCTGGACGGCTTGGGTGGACAGGGAGTCAGAGATCAGGATTTTTGGTTTCGCGCTCATGCTGCGGTTTCCACTTCAGTAAAGGTCAGGGAAGATTGGGTTTCGAAGGCCCATTCGAGCCAAGGGGTCAGGGCTGTGATGTTGCTGGCTTCCACCGTCGCACCACCCCAGATGCGCAGACCCGCCGGCGCATCGCGGTAGCCGTTAAAGTCATAGCCAGCGCCCTCAGCCTCGATCAGCGCCACCATGGCCTTGCAGAACGCTGCTTGCGCGTCGTCGGCCAAGCTCTGGAACGCCGGATCGACGATCTTCAAGCACATGGACGTGCTCGATCGGATTGCGGGGTCATGGGCCAGCCAGTCGATCCACGGTGTTGTCTGTACCCACGCATCAAGCGCGGCGAAGTTCGCATCTGCGCGCGCAATCAGGCCCGCACCGCCGCCGATGCTGTCGGCCCAATCCAGTGCCGCGAGCACGTCTTCAACGGCCAGCATGGAGGGGGTGTTGATGGTCGCGCCTTCGAAGATGCCCTTGTTGATCTTGCCCGCCTTGGTCATGCGGAAGAGCTTTGGCAGCGGGCGGTCCGGGGCGAAGCCTTCCAACCGCTCAACCGCACGCGGGGAGAGCGCCAGCATGCCGTGCGCGGCTTCCGAGCCGAGCACTTTTTGCCACGACCAGGTCACGACATCGAGCTTGCTGAAATCCATCTCCATCGCAAAGGCCGCTGACGTGGCATCACAAATCACGATGCCCTCGCGATCGGCAGCAATCCAATCCAGATCGGGCACCCGAACGCCGGAAGTCGTTCCATTGAAGGGGAACACCAGGTCGTGGGTGGGGTCGATTGTGCTCAGGTTTGGCAGCGCGCCATAGTCCGCGCGCAACACCTGCGCATCGCCGAGCTTGAGCTGCTTCACCGCGTCGGTTGCCCAGTCCTTGGAGAAGCTCTCCCACTCCAAAATCGTCACAGGCCGCGCGCCGAGCATGGACCACATGGCCATCTCAACAGCGCCAGTGTCTGAGCCGGGTACGATGCCGAGGAGCCAGTTCTCGGGCAGGCCAAGCATGGCCTTTGAACGATCGATCACGGCCTTGAGCTTGGCCTTGGGCTGCTTGGCACGGTGGGATCGACCCAGCGCAGCATGGGCAAGCAGGTCAACGGACCAGCCGGGGAACTTGGTACAAGGACCGGAAGAGAAATTGGGATCAGTGGGCCGTGCCGCTGGCATGGCATGGGGCGCAAGAGCGCCGCCTCGGGACGAGTCCGCCTGCGCACGCACGGGCGCGCAGAACGAACGCACGTCGTGCGTCGTCATGGTTCAAACCTCTAGTCTGGTGGCGGTTTGCTCCGCCAAGCCCGACCAGAAAAGCCAATTCAGATTACAAAATCAAGTCAATCTACCACGGTATTTTCCATCATCCCCGTCCCGGAAAGCACGGATCTCAGTGCTTCCTGATCAGGGATAACCTTGGAAAAGTCGGTACTATCCATATCAATCATAGACTTACGGAACCATGGGTCCCCGTAGCGTTCGAAGGTATGTTGGATCCAATCAACAGCCGCGCTCACCGATGGATCGTCCAGCAAGACGCGTAAGGCGGCAACGTAAAGCGGTGTCGTGGTGTGCGCTGGGGTTCCGACCAGGGGTACCAACTCGGAATCCAACACCGCATAGTTCCCAAGGAACCCGATCCCCAGCCCCGACCGAACAAGGTGATAATACGTGGTTGAGTTGTTGCTCACGTAATGGTTTTTCGCCGTCGCCGTCAGCCGCATCCAGTCCCCGAAGCCAGCCATCATGTCACGATAGGCCACGTGATCCACCACCGAATAGGCGCTCCAATCTTCATCTGGAGACGGCATGCCATGCTCTGCGAGGAAGCTCTTGGAGACATAAGGGATGAGGTGAACAAAGCCGATCCGGCGCGAGAGAATATCGGCGTTTTGAAAATCCATGAAGGAGCAGACCACGTCCACTTCTCGGCGTTCAAGTTTGGGCGGCTCGTTGGTCGAGTACATTTCAACCGAGATACCCGGATATTCCTGCTGAAAGTTCCGAACGCGTGGAGCGAGCCAGTAGCTCAGCAAACCATCCGTGCAGGACACCCGCACGCGGCCCGTAACTTCAGCATGATCCAGTGCGTTGGCATGGAGCGCGAGATCGACTTGCCGATCAACCTGATCCGCCAAAGCCACCAGCTTTTCGCCCTCATGCGTCAGCGATGAACCCCGCGTGCTTCGGACCAGCAGCTTTCGGTTCATTGCCGCTTCCAATGCAGCAAGCTTGCGGATCACGGTCGGCTGAGTCACGCCAAGCAGATCGGCGGCCCTCGCGATCGTACCGGCTCGCGCAAAAGCAAGCAGAACGCGGAGGTCTTCCCAGATATCGGGGCTGATTTTCTGCTCAGCACCCAGAGTGACAAATCCGTCGGAGCGCGTCGCACGCGTCTGCTGCATGACCTCAAACCTTCCAGACTGAAGAAGCCAGAGCAGTTTGCGGCGCAGTTTACTCGGGCTGGGGTTCGGTGAAGACCGAGGACAGCGCCTCGATCGTCATGCCTTCAAAATAAGCATCTTTCGTGCCAAAGTTGAAAATCGTCCGTTGTTTCTTATTTCCAGACGTACGGCTCAACACCAGCATATCGTCCGGGCTATCGAGCACTTCGAGCTCACCGCCGGTAAGGATATCCCCAGCCTTTCGCCGCGCTATGACCGCCTTCACCTTCGCGCGAAAGCTCTCAGGGTCAGCCATCTGCTGATCCATCCCGCGGGCCAAATGACGTTCATCCAAGGGCAGCCACGGCTTTTCGCCGCTGGAAAAGCCCGCATTCTTGACTTCTGCGTTCCACGGAATCGGGGTACGGCACGTGTCGCGCCCGATGAAGGTTGGCCAAAACTCAATGCCCCATGGATCCTGAAGGTCTTCAAACGCCAACCGGTCGGCGTCTTCAAGACCAAGCTCCTCGCCCATATAGAGGCAGACAGAGCCATGCAGAGACATTTCCAGTTGCACCATCATCAGCGCCACGCGGTCACTGTCTTCAGGCTTTAGGCCCAGCCGCTTAACCTGACGCGAGGCAATGCGAGGCACGTCGTGGTTGGAGGTGGCAAACGTGATCTGGTGACCGTCCAGCGTCTGCGAAACCTTGCGAAGCACGTCTTCGAGTTCCTCGGCCGTCTGCCCGTCCCAAGCCAGCAGGTCGAAGTTGTAGCAGCTGTGCAGGTGGCCGGGTTGGGTGAAGCGGTTGATCATCTCAGCGCCATTATCACCGCCCAACTCCCCCATCAGGAAGCGGGGTTGATCGTAGCTGTCTGCCAGCGCGCGCAGCTCTTGCAGAAAGACCGAACCCCAAGGTTGGTCAATTTGCCGGGATTGAATGTGCTGCATGCCGAAAGGCTGCGAGACACGCGAGTCATCACCAGCCAGGGCCAGGTCGTCGCGCGCGTCGTTGCTGCGAAACTCGGGGTCAAAAGCGAGCGTATGGATCGCGTCGAGGCGGAAGCCGTCCACGCCCTTGTCCAGCCAATACTTACACTCCGCCAGAACCGCCGCCCGCACTTCGGGGTTGCGGTGGTTCAGGTTCGGCTGAGAGGTTAGGAAGTTGTGGAAGTAGTACTGCCGACGGCGCGCGTCCCAGGTCCAGGCTCGACCGCCAAAGAATGACAACCAGTTGTTCGGCTCTGTCCCGTCGGGCTTGGGATCGTGCCAGACAAACCAATCAGCCTTTGGGTTGGTGCGATCCTGCCGGGATTCTTCGAACCACGCATGCTGCTCCGAACAGTGACACAGCACCTGATCGACAATGACTTTCATGCCCAGATCGTGCGCCTTGGTCAGCAAGGCGTCAAAGTCAGCATCGGTGCCGAAAACCGGGTCTACGGCGCGATAGTCGGAAACATCGTAGCCAAAGTCTTTGAAGGGCGATTTGAAGAATGGTGAGAGCCAAAGGCAATCAACCCCCAAGTCTGCCACCGCGTCCAGTTTTTCGGTAATGCCCGGCAAGTCACCTATGCCGTCACCATTGCTGTCGCGAAAGGATCGAGGATAGATCTGATAGATGACCGCGTTTGCCCACCAATTCTGGCTCATGCTGGTTCCTTGCAATGTAGTGTTTAGGTGGACCCTGCACCCGATGGCACAGTCAATCAGGCTGGCGCTAATTCTATGCGCAGTCCGTCGAGTGCTTCCGTCATTTCCAGCTGGCAGGAAAGGCGGCTGGTGTCTTGCACATCCATGGCAAGGTCGAGCATGTCAGTCTCTTCCTCGTCTGCCGCATCCAGCTTTCCGAACCATTCACCATCGACGTAAACATGACAGGTCGCACACGCACAGCATCCGCCGCAGGCTGCTTCGATGTTCATGCCCGCATCGCGAACGATCTCCATGATCTTGTGGCCCACTTTGGCCTCAAGGGTCTGCTCACTGCCGTCACGGTCTACAACTACGATTGATGGCATAACTGCACTCTCCTGATCCGCACTCTTCGGTTTGGAAAGCGTTTTAGGGCAGGAAGGGGCTTGGGAAAAACCCTAATTACAACGGGTCAGGTTCACTGTGAGAGACCCTGAATTGCAAGCCGAGCCCGACCGCCAACGCTGGCTTCCGTCATGGCCCTACCCGCACGCACTGAATCAAGCGCTATGAGGTCACCGCCGATGGCCGAGTGGGTGAGCATGAGATCCTGCCCCACCTCGACCCCCGCCAGTACCACGTCACCATCGACCGCCATGCCAATACCGTCGAACTGGCCGCCGATGGTCATGTTTTCCATCACCAGATTAGTCGCAGATAGCCCTTGTAAAACCACATCCGTCGCGACCCCGATATCGCGCATGACGAAGTCGCCGTCGATCCGGGCGCGGAGCACCAAAACCATGCTGAAGCCATAGCTTTCGGCGATCATCACCGACTGGGACCGCACCCCGCTGAGCAAGGTAAAGGCTGCGCCTTCAAGACCGGTCAACGCAATGGATCGGGCCGAAACGTTCTCAAAGTCTGCAACCCCGCCAACGGTCACGTCCCACAGCACGACATCGCCGAAGGGAAGGTTTTCGTCCACGCCCTCAGGCCGACCAGCAGCGCTAACAACCGCATCCGCCAGTGTGAAAGTGCCGGAGATCGTCGAGCCGACCAGCCGCAGGAAGTCCAACTCCTGCCCGCGCAGGTCAATATCACCCTCAATTGTCGCCCCGCTCAGGTTCAGGCCCCGCAGGCCGCCGCCGTCCAGATCCGTGGTCAGTGCCAGCATGTCCGCGATAAACCGGGCGCTGATCCAGTCGGGTCCGTCGCCGCGATAATCCGTCACCCGCACTTCCGCCCCCGGCAACAAACGGGCTTGGGCGAAGGTCCATTGTTCAAGCGGGGTCCAGTGGGTCAGGCCGTAGTTTTCAAGCTGCTTGGTACTCAGCATGGTCGAACCGTTGCGCTGCACCAGCGACGCAGTGGCCCACGCGATGAATCCGATGAGGATGAGCGCGAGAACAACGACTGGAATGAGCAGCGTAGAACGTCTCATTGCGGTGAACCCATTGGTTTTAGGCTGCTTTTTTTATTTCGAGAATCAAATACGTGCAGCCCTGACTGAAAGCAATAACGGTCAAGTGTACGGCCAAGCCGGGTTTCCGCCAAGCGCTACAAAAAAGGCTCCACCGGGTTTTCCGGCGGAGCCACTCTCATTCTATCAGGCCGAGATGAGGCCGGATCAGGCGGCAGCGCCCTCGCCCTCTTCTTCCCCGCCTCGGTGCGCGTGCACCCGTCGTTCGGAAACTTGGAGTTTGTTCAGCGCGTGGATGTAGGCTCGCGCCGAGGCAAAAAGCGTATCGTAATCTGCGCCAGTGCCAGAGACCGTGCGGCCATCCTGCGACAGGCGAACCGTCACTTTAGCCTGTGCATCCGTCCCGCCGGTGACCGCATGAACCTGGTAGAGGTCGAGCTTCTGATCGTCCTGCCCCGTCGCGTCCTTGATGCCTTTGAAGATCGCATCAACGGCGCCATTGCCTTCGGTCGTCATTGTCCGCGACTCACCTTGCACCCCGACCGTCACGTCAACGCGCGCGACGCCGTGGACGATGGAGTGGATCTTGAGGTCTTCGAGCATGAAGGACGCCGCCTGATCGCTGGCGCTGTCATCGACCAGCGTAATGATGTCTTCGTCTGTGACTTCTTTCTTGTGGTCGGCCAAGTCCTTGAAGCGGACAAAAGCATCCTGAAAAGCGTTCTCGCCAATGTCCTCGTAGCCCAGCTGGACCAGCTTGTCCCGGAACGCAGCGCGGCCAGAGTGCTTGCCCAGAACGAGGTTCGTCTTAGTCCAACCCACGCTTTCCGGGGTCATGATCTCGTACGTCTGCGCGTTCTTCAGCATGCCGTCCTGATGAATCCCAGATTCATGCGCGAAAGCGTTGGCGCCGACGATGGCTTTATTGGGCTGCACCGAGAAGCCCGTAATCGACTGCAGCATCTGCGAGGCGCGCAGGAGCTTGGTGCTGTCAATGTTGGTCCAGTACGGCAGGCGGTCACCGCGCACTTGCAGCGCCATGGCCACTTCTTCCAGCGACGCATTGCCCGCACGCTCGCCGATACCGTTGATCGTACACTCGATTTGCCGCGCCCCGGCGGAAACGCCGCCCAGCGAGTTCGCAACTGCCACGCCCAGATCGTTGTGGCAGTGCGTGGAGATGGTGCACTTGTCCAGACCCGGCACTGAGTTCAGCAGCATCTTGATCAGGTCGGCGTATTCATCCGCTACCAGATAGCCCACGGTGTCCGGTACGTTGATCGTCGTTGCCCCTGCCTTAACGGCGGTGGTGATGGACTTGACCAGAAAGTCAGGCTCCGTCCGCGTGCCATCTTCAGGAGACCATTCAACATCGTCGGTCAGCGAGGCGGCGTGCGAAACCGAATTGTGTACGGCCTCGAGCACGGCTTCAGGCTCCATCCGCAGCTTGTATTTCATGTGCACAGGAGAGGTGGAAATGAAGGTGTGGATCCGCGCCTTGGGGGCGTACTGCAACGCCTCCCACGCCCGATCAATATCCTTTTTGGACGCCCGGCACAGTCCCGCGATGACCACGTTGTCGGACGCCTGCTTGGCAATCGCGCGCACGGATTCAAAGTCACCCTGAGAAGCGATGGGAAACCCAGCTTCGATGATATCAACGCCCAGCTCTTCCAGCATCGACGCCATCCGCAGCTTTTCTTCATGGTTCATCGAAAAGCCCGGAGACTGCTCGCCGTCTCGCAAGGTGGTGTCGAAAATTTTGACGCGGTTGTCGTCGGTTTTCTGCATGCTCATGAGTCTCTGTCCTGATCTCGGCGCTGCGCGCGCATCCCCGGATTGATCCAAAGGGGACTGGCTGCGGTTCTCGCGCCGTGTTGTCGCATTTTGAAGGAAGTCATTTCAAGCCCCTGATCGCATGCCGGCTTGCAGCCCGGCTGAGACGTCAGGGGCTGGGTAGAAGCAGAACAGAAAGGGCCGTCTTCGTAACCATGGTTGAAGCAAAACACGACTCGGGTCGCTTTGGCAATCCCACGGCCCCAAACTTTTTGTTAAGCGCCTTGGACACCGAAGCCCAAGACCACACAAATGAAAAAGGCGGAACCCACTGGGGCTCCGCCTTTCTTTCTTGTGCCGTCTTGCCCGCGCAGGGCAGTCGGTTGGCGCGGCTTACTGACCCGAGGAGGTCGCCTTGTCCACCAGCTTGTTCTCAGACAGCCACGGCATCATCGCGCGCAGCTTAGCGCCGACTTCTTCGATCTCGTGCATGCCCTGCAGCTTGCGCTGGGTCTTCAGGTGCGGCTGGCCTGCCTTGTTCTCCAGGACGAAGTCACGGGCAAAGCGACCGGTCTGGATGTCTTCCAGAACGCGCTTCATCTCAGCCTTGGTCTCAGCCGTCACCATGCGAGGGCCGGTCATGTAGTCGCCGTACTCAGCGGTGTTGGAGATCGAGTAGCGCATGTTCGCCATCCCACCTTCGTACAGCAGGTCAACGATCAGCTTGGTCTCGTGCAGACACTCGAAGTACGCCATTTCAGGCGCGTAGCCCGCTTCAACCAGCGTCTCAAAGCCAGCCATGATGAGGTGGGAGATACCACCACACAGCACCGCCTGCTCACCGAAGAGGTCGGTTTCACACTCTTCCTTGAAGGTCGTCTCGATGATGCCAGCGCGGCCGCCACCGTTGGACGAAGCGTAGGAAAGAGCGATGTCCTTCGCGTTGCCGGACGCATCCTGCTCAACCGCGATCAGGGTCGGCACGCCAGCGCCCTTGAGGTACTCAGCGCGCACGAGGTGGCCGGGGCCCTTCGGCGCGATCATGATGACGTCGAGGTCTGGACGCGCTTCGATCAGCTGGAAGTGGATGTTCAGGCCGTGCGCGAACGCCAGTGCAGAACCCTGCTTCATGTTATCGCGCAGGGAGTCGACCCACAGGTCGGCCTGCAGCTCATCAGGAACCAGAACCATGGTCACGTCAGCCCAGGCAGCGCCAGACGCAGGATCAGTGACTTCGAGGCCAGCAGCCTCAGCCTTAGCTGCCGAGGACGAGCCCGGACGCAGGCCGACTTTGACGTTCTTGCAGCCAGAGTCCTTGAGGTTATTCGCGTGAGCGTGGCCCTGAGAGCCGTAGCCAACGATCAGGACGTTCTTGTCCTTGATCAGGTTAATGTCGCAATCGCTGTCGTAGTAAACGCGCATCGCCATGGGTGTTTCCTCCCGAGGAATCGTCTTTAGGGTTCGTATTGGTGTGCGGATTACCCTTAGGAACCGGGTCCGTCCAGACCCGGAACTGCGGGGCTTGCATTCCGTCGCTTAATGCGTGCGGATGCGAGGATAGTCAGAGCGCCTGAGCACCGCGTGAGACGGCAATCACACCTGAGCGGCAGATTTCCACCAAACCAAGCGGCACCATGAGTTCGATGAAGCGGTCGATCTGCTCCTTACGGCCTTTCACTTCAAAGACAAAGTGGCCCAATCCCGTGTCCACGACCTCCGCCTTGAAGATGTCTGCGATCCGCAGAGCTTCCACCCGCTTGTCACCCGCGCCAGAGACCTTGACCAACGCAAGCTCCCTCTGCACAGGCGGTTCCAGCGCGTTATCTGCAGCCACCGCCGTCAGGTCTTCGACCCTGTGCACGGGAACCAGCCGTTCAAGCAAGTTGCGGATCTGGATCAGAACCTGGGTGGTGCCGTCGGTCACGATTGTGATCCGCGAAAGGTTCGCGTCATCGTCCACTTCGGTCACGGTCAGCGACTCAATGTTGTAGCCGCGGCCAGAAAACAGCCCGATCACACGGGCAAGAACGCCGGGTTCGTTGTCGACAAGAACGGCGAAAGTACGGGTTTCAGACATGGTATAGGGTCCGGAACTAAAAGGGTTGAGGGAACACAGAGACGGCAGCCGGTCCTAGACCAGCGCCAGCCCCTCGCCCTGAATGGCGGCAGCGACCTTTTCCTGACTGGTCCCGGGCAGCAGCATGTCATAGTGCGGCTTGCCGGATGGGATCATCGGGAAGCAGTTTTCATCCTTGGTCACACAGCAGTCGAAGATCGTCATCACGTCGCTGTCGAGCATGGCCTGAATGCCTGCGTCGAGTTCGCTTTCCTTGGTCGCACGGATGCCCTTGGCACCAAAGCTCTCGGCCAGCTTCACAAAGTCCGGCAGGCTTTCGGTGTAGGACTCAGCATAGCGCCCGCCGTGCAGCAGTTCCTGCCACTGACGGACCATGCCCATCCACTGGTTGTTGATGATCATGATCTTGACCGGCAGGCGGTACTGTACCGCTGTCGAAAGCTCCTGAATGTTCATCAGGATCGACGCCTCGCCCGCCACATCGATGCAGCAGGCCTTGGGGTTGCCGATTTGCATGCCAATGGCTGCAGGGAAGCCATAGCCCATGGTCCCCAGCCCGCCCGAGGTCATCCAGCGGTTTGGCTTTTCAAAACCGATGTACTGCGCCGCCCACATCTGGTGCTGCCCCACTTCGGTGGAGATCAGCACGTCGTCGCGGTGCTTGGTCATTTCATGCAGGCGCTTGAGGGCGTGCTGAGGGCGGATTTCGGCGTCGCCGCTGTCCTGCGTGAAGCCAAGACAATCCACACCGCGCCACGATTCAATCTGCGCCCACCATTCGCCTAGTGCTGCGCTGTCGATGGCCAGTGCCTTGGAACGCCACAGGCGGATCATGTCTTCGAGCACATGCCCGGCATCCCCGATAATCGGAATGTCCACCATGATGTTCTTGTTGATCGAGGATGGGTCGATATCGACGTGGACTTTCGTTGAGTTCGGGGAGAACTCGTCGATCTTGCCCGTAATCCGGTCATCAAACCGCGCGCCGATGTTGATCATCACGTCGCAGTTGTACATGGCGAGGTTGGCTTCGTACGTCCCGTGCATGCCGAGCATGCCGACAAATTGCTTATCCGACGCCGGGTAAGCGCCCAGCCCCATGAGCGTGTTGGTGATCGGCACACCGGTCATCCGGGTAAACTCAACCAGCAGCTGAGAGGCGTTCGGCCCCGCGTTGATCACGCCGCCACCGGCATAGATGATCGGCCGCTTTGCCTTGGACAGCGCCTCAACCGCTTTCTCGATCTGCGACAGATCACCTTTGATCACCGGCTTGTAAGAGCTGCGACGGATGTCCGCCTTGCGCTTGTAAACGCCAGTCTGGTTCATCAGGACGTCTTTGGGCAGGTCGATCACGACCGGACCGGGCCGACCAGTGCTCGCCACCAGAAACGCCTCGTGCACGACTGAAGACACATCGTCAGCGTTCTTCACGAGATAGTTGTGCTTGGTACAGGCGCGGGTGATGCCAGTGGTGTCCGCTTCCTGAAACGCATCCTGCCCAATCAGGTGCGTTGGCACCTGCCCCGTCAGACAAACGATTGGAATGGAGTCCATGAGCGCATCGGTCAGGCCCGTAACCGCGTTCGTCGCCCCGGGCCCCGACGTCACCAGCACACAGCCGACCTTCCCCGTCGAGCGCGCGTAGCCCTCCGCCGCGTGCACAGCCGCCTGCTCGTGCCGCACCAGAATGTGGCGGATGGAGTTCTGCTGGAACAGGGCATCATAAATGGGAAGCACAGCGCCGCCGGGATAGCCGAATATGACCTCCACGCCCTGTTCCACCAATGCATTGATGAGGGTCTCTGCGCCAGTCTTGGTATCGCTCATGTCTAGAACCTGATATCTCAATAAAATTCATGGCCACGCGGGAGCCGACTCCCGCCAAATCATGCACAGGCTAAACAGACTGAAAATTGAGCGTCAACCGTGTCAGCCAATAACTGACAAGATATCAGCCTTGATTATTTGCATTTCTTCCAAATTGATGGGGTATTCACGAAATTTTATTGCGTGCATGAGTTGATTTCGTCCCCAGCTCAATTGCCGTTTCGCATATTGTCGGCTCGCCGCGCAGGCTTTCTCCCGCGCCGCCTCCGCATCCAGCGTCCCTCGGACCACCTCGGCAAGCTCTGGCACGCCAACGGCGCGCATGATCGGCAGGCTCGGATCGTAGCCCCGCGTGAGCAATTCCGCCACCTCCTCAACCGCGCCCTGCTCCAGCATGAGCGAGAAGCGCTGGTTGATGCGGGCGTGCAGATCGCTACGGCGTGGGGCCAGGTCGATGATGGGAAAGGGGCCGAACCCGCCTTTCTTGTCGCCCTGCCACTGGGTCAGGGGCTTACCCGTCGCCGTGCTGACCGACCAGATCCGGAGCAGGCGTTGGGGGTCGATGATGCTGTCCGGCGTTGCGGGGTCAAGCCTCAGCACTTCGTCGCGGAAACCCGCCACACCCAGCGCGTCCAACCGTGCCTGCGCCGCCGTCCGAACTTCATCGGAGGGTTCTGGAATGGATGACAGGCCGTCGTGCAGGGCGTTGAGATAAAGACCGGTCCCGCCCACGAGAATCGCAGGACGGGGTGCCAGCGCAGCGATCTCAGCTCGCACCATGGCCGTCCAGCGCGCGACTGAACACGGATCATCGCCCGCCAAGACACCATAGAGCCGGTGCTCTGCCGCTGCTTCTTCCTCCGGCGAAGGGCGTGCAGTAACGATGCGAAGGTCGGCGTAGATCTGCATGGAATCCGCATTCAGGACCGCAGCTCCAGTCGCCTGCGCAAGCTCGATAGCCAGCGCTGTTTTGCCCGAAGCCGTGGGGCCATAGATCGCGGAAAGGGGTGCTGTCATGGCTCTAGCAATGCCCCTCCCCGCCCCGCTTGACCACCCCAAAACGAAAAAAGGGTCGTCCACGTGGACGACCCCTTTCAAAGCACAGACCCGCGGGTCTTATAGGCTTTAACGCGTGCGGAGGATCAGCCAGATGCGCTGACCTTCGCGAACGATGACCGCGGCCATGATCCCGGCACCGTCTTCGTCCGCCGCCTGGATGGCAGCTGCCACGTCAGCGGCAGAGGCGACGTCTGCGTTGTCGATCTCGAGGATGACATCGCCGGTCACCAGACCCTGATCGATAAAGGGGCTGTCTTCGGTCAGTTCGGTGACCGTGACACCCGCTTCATACCCTGGCAGCGCCAGCGCTTCGAGGTCTTCGGCGGTGAGAGGCTCAACGGCGAGACCGTAGGCGCGCAGTTCAACCGTTCCGGCCGCTTCTGCTGGCTCTGGTTCTGGCGCCGGCTCATCGGCTGGCGGGGTCGCAGCGACTTCGTCTTCGTCGAGCAGTCCCAGCGAAAGTGTAACGGTGATTTCCTCGCCATCCCGCCAGACCACGACCCGAACCTGCTTACCCACTGGCGTTTGAGCGACCATAAGCGGTAGATCGCGCGCATTCTTCACGTCCTTGCCGTCAAAGCGGATGATGACGTCACCGGGCTCGATCCCGGCTTCCTTCGCAGGCCCGGTCTCGATCAGCGAACGCACAAGCGCGCCGCGCGGGTTTTCCATGCCGAGCACATCGGCTTCATCAGCACCAACCGCCATAATCCGCGTGCCAAGGAAGCCACGGCGAACCTCTCCGCGGGTCGCGAGTTGATCGACGATGTTGGCGGCGATGTTCGATGGAATGGCAAAACCAATCCCAACCGAACCGCCCGACGGCGAGAAAATCGCCGTGTTCACGCCGACGACTTTGCCGTCGATGTCAAAGGACGGCCCGCCCGAGTTGCCCCGGTTGATGGAGGCATCGGTCTGGATGAAGCTGTCATAGGGGCCCGAGCGGATATCCCGCGCCTTGGCCGAGATGATCCCCGCGGTGACGGTGGAACCCAGACCAAAGGGGTTGCCGATGGCCACGATCCAGTCGCCGACGCGCGCTGCATCGCTGTCTGCCCACTGGGTAGCCACAAGCTCCATGCTGCCCGGATCGATCTTGACGACGGCGAGGTCGGTGCTCTCGTCCGTGCCCAGCAGCGTGCCTTCGAACTGCGTATCGTCGTGGAGCGTAATGGTGATGGTGTCCGCACCAGCGACGACGTGGTTATTCGTGACGATGATCCCGCTCTCATCAATGATAAAGCCAGAGCCCAGCGACTGCGCCTGACGGCCGTTCTGCTCGGGCAGTGGCGCGGGGCGACCAAAGCGCTCCATGAACTCCCGGAACTGCTCGAACTCCTCGGCGTCCAGCGGGTTGCGGGTGGTCGCCGTTGTGGTCGAGACGTTGACCACCGTCGGCAGCAATTCTTCAACAATATCGGCAAAGCTGTCCGGTGCGGGCTTGGCCGTTGCCACTGACGCGACCGCCACAAAGGACAGCGCCATCAGTCCAAGACCGGCGCGCACGCCGTTAAGGCTCATCAAGCCGAAGTGTTTCATGCGTTTCACTCCTGAAAACATTCTTTTTTTGGTTCAGTTGCTTGAAAGGTGGCCAACTTGCGTGAGATTTCCACCCTGTCACCCGACTGAGATTAGGGGGAAATGTGGTTGAACCTAGACACAGGTACGGAGAAAATCCGGTGCTCACACAAGGGTGAGGAGCGGTGAACCCGCCTTATATTTTCGTGAGGATCGTTCAGCCGCCAACCACTGCCAAAGGCCTCGCGGACCACGCCGCTAAAGAGAAGGGAGAAGGGCGATCCCTGCCTGCATAGAGGGACCGCCCTTCAATTTGCTACTGCTGCGTTACTGAAGCAGGTTTGGGCTTTGCAACGACTTCAAGAAGTCGTTGTCCGTGGTCAGGATCAACGCCTTTTCGTCGTTCGCAATCGCTTCGCGGTAGGACTGCATTGACCGCCAGAAGGTGTAGAACTCTACATCCTGGCCGTGGGCCGCGTTGAGCAGGCGAGCCGCCTCAGCCTCGGCCTCACCGCGCATGATGGCGGCGGTGGCATTGGCCTCTGCAACCCGTGTCCGGGCTTCCTGGTTTGCCGTTGCCCGGAGGCGCTCACCTTCTGCCGAACCGTTGGAAAGCTCGGACTTGTAGGTATCCAGCAGATCCGCTGACATTTCATTAAAGGCAAAGGGCAGGTTTTCCGCCACGAAGTCTGCCCGGCCAATCCGGATGTCGACGACGTCAATGCCCAGCTGACCCATTTTGGTCGTAATGCTCGACCGTACTTCCAGCAGCAGCTGGTCGCGCTGGTCGGACAGCACCGTCGACAGGTTCACCGAACGCAGGGCTTCAGAGAGGCTGTCTTTCGATGCCTGTTCGACTTGCTGAACGCTCAGCAGATCGTTGGTGTTTCGAACGTAGGTGATCGGATCCGTGATCCGGTAGCGGACGTAGTAGTCCACGTCCAGACGGGTGTCATCGGACAGGATGAACTGTTCGATTTCCGGGTCTGTCGCCAGTACCCGCCTTTCGATGTAGTCCACCGAGCCGAAGGGTGCCGGCAGCTTAAAGCTCAGGCCAGCATCGGTCTGCGCGCGCTGAATAGCGTTAAAGGAACGGATCACAGCCTGCTGATCTTCGCGAACGATGACCACGGCAGAGAAGGCCCAAAGAGCGATAACGACAACAATCGCGACCGGGATAAGAATGCGGTTCATAACGTCTGGTCTCCGTCTTCGCTTATTGGTTCAAAGGGCTGATGGGCAGCAGCGGCAGCGCATCGCCGCCCAGGCTCTCATCGATGATGGTCATGTCGGCGTTCGTCAGAACTTCCTGCATGGTATCGAGGTAGAGGCGCTGCACCGTGACATCAGGGGCTTCGGCGTAAGCTGAGAGCACCTGAGTGAAACGCTCGGCTTCACCACGCGCGGCAGCAACGGTCTCGTTCTTGAACGCCGTCGCTTCCTGCAGAACCTTGTCAACCGTACCCTGTGCTTCGTTGGTCACACGGGTTGCTTCGGCTTGAGCCTTGTTGATGATCTCGTTCTTGGTCTTTTCCGCGTTTTTCACCGCGTTATAGGACGGCAGAACGGCAAGCGGAGGCTGAGCATAGGGAACGTCAACACGCACCACGTTGATCCCTGCGCCGTACTCATCAAGCAGCGCTTGCAGCTGGGTTTCGATGTCGATGGCTAGGCCGGTACGGTCAACCACTTCGTCGAGGTCTCGGGTTGCAACCGCAGAGCGAAGCGCCGCTTCAGCAGCGAGCTTAATGGTCTCGGTCGGGTCAACGGAGTTAAGGCCGCCGAGCCCTTCGGAGGGGTCTTTCACGTTGAACAGGAAGTCCCGCGCATTATTCACGTTCCAGAACACGTTGACGTCCACGTCGGCGATCTTGCCTTCGTTGGTCAGCATCAGGTTCTGATTCAGCCGACCGCGCGTCTCGTTCTGCAATTCCTGCAGCACGACGTTTGGCTCAACAAAGTCTTCTTCGGTCAGAATATCCTGCGTGGTCGTCGCCCGCGCATTCGTCTGTGCAAGGCGCTGGTTCCGGCGCTCGATAATCGCGGAAACGTCCACCCGCTCACCGTTCGCGCCCACCGGCGTTTCACGCTGCTGCAGTACATTGACCACAAAGCTGCGCTGAAGCGGGGCCAGCGGCTGGATTTGCAGGCCTTCGCCCTTGGTCGTTTGGTACTGGCCCAGGAAGGTCACGACCAACTGCTGCGACGGCGAAACGAGCCGGACACCGCCAGCGTTCCACCAGACCACGCCAAAGGCTGCGATCAGGCCGAGGATGATCAGAGGCAGAGGGAGATTGCGCGGCATGCCGCCGGGCGACTGTCGCCGACCACCGCCGCCGCCGCCGCCGCCGCCGCGGTTTCGGCGCGCGCGGTTGAACAGGTCTTCTACATTGCCGCCGCTTCCGCTTCCGCCACCGTTGCCATTACCGTTGCCGCCACCGCCGTTGGAGCCACCGCCCCAAGGGCCCTGACCGCCGGAGCTACCACGGTTACTACCGTTGTTGCTGGAACCGCCGCCCCAGGGGCCTTGGCCGCTGCCTTTGCCCCCGTTGCCGCCGCCACCCCAAGGCCCGGAGCCATTGGAGTTCTGTTGCAGGCTGGAGTTATCGCCGCCCAAATCAGACATGAAGATTTCCCTACAAAAATCGCTGGAATACGGCCTCGACGCGCGAGGCGCTGCTTTGCCCCAAGACGTGGGGTCTGTGAGAGTTAATTCAAGCTGGTGGCATGTCCATCAGCAAGGGAATCGCAGCCTGAAGGTTGAACAGGCCGTGAAGAAGCGTTGGCGCGATCAATGAACCTGTGCGCTCAAACAGTAAGGCGGAGAGGAAGCCAAGCGTAAAGATCATGCCCAAAGCCCGGAGCCCCCAGTGAAATCCGAGGGCATCGACGTAGGGCGCGTGGAAGGCTGCGAAGATCAGCGCGCTGAACACGGCCGCGTCGATAAACCGCAAGCGCTGACGCGCCCAACCAAAGAAAACACCGCGAAAAACCATCTCTTCGAACAGGGGTGTGAGCACAACCAGCGCACCGAAGACCAGCAGCTCGAACACCAGCACACCTTGCGGGTGATAAGCAGCAAAGAAGGCGTCGCGCATCTCAATCCCGCTTTCGCGGTCGAAACCAAACATGAACAGCGGCTGAATGAAGATCGAGATCATCAGGATGCCGCCCACGAAGAGATAATCGGTGCGCACCGGCATCCAGAAGCCAAACCGCTCCCAGTTATACCGCCCGCTCCGCCCAATCAGGAACAGCGCCGCGATCAACATTAGGCTGAGGATCACTTCCGTGGCGATCGTGCCATGGCTAGGAAGCGTTGGGGTCCACAGGCTCTCGATCATCGCCTGCACCATCAATGCAGCGGGCGTGAGCAGGAGCAACACCCCGATCATCAGGACGACATGCCCGGCAGGGATCATCAACCCATGATCTGCCGGGCCAAAGGCAGGACTTCGGTACGGGTTTGGCTTGGCGGGATCGACCATAAGGTTAGTCGCTCAACCCCATCGCTGCCTGAAGTTCGCGCCATTCGCGGGCGGACATGCCGCAATTCTCCACCGTCACCTTCTCACCCTTGATCATCCGGCGCACAGCGGAAACCATGGGACCGGACAGGGAGAAGCTGTTCAGGCGGTAGTCCTCGAACGCCTTGGCCGTCAGCGGCACCCAGTCGCGCACCATGTCGTACATGACGTCGGCAAAGGCTCGGATTTCGTATTGGGCGTGAGGGTCCATACGCAGGCTCAGGAAGTGCACAAGGTTGTGGAGATCAACCTTCCAGTACCACTGCGTATAAGCTGACAGCGGAAGGGTCATGCGCGCCAGTTCGCGCGCCAGCCCTTGCTTGTCATCGTTGATGATCCGGCCATCCTGCCGCTCGTTCAGCAGGGTCTCATAGCGGTCGTAAGAACGCACGGCGTCAGCCTTGAGCATCTCCAGCACTTCGTTCGCTTCTTCGTCCCGCAAAACGTCACCGCGACCCTGATTGTTGATCTCGCTTTGCGCGGCCAGATGTTCGGGAGACGGGATGTAGAATTCCTTGTCCAGCATCGAGTAGCGCGCGGAGTACTCATTCACGTTCGCGGTCCGGTGTCGGATCCACTGCCGCGCGACAAAGATCGGCAGCTTGATATGAAACTTGATCTCGCACATCTCGAAGGGCGTCGAGTGGCGATGACGCATGAGGTAGCGGATCAGCCCCTCGTCATTGCGCACCGACTTCGTGCCCTTGCCATAGGACACGCGCGCGGCCTGCACGATGGATGTATCATCGCCCATATAGTCCACGACGCGGACGAACCCGTGGTCCAGCACCGGAAAAATCTTGTACAAACGGTCCTCAAGAGCGCTCGACGTCACCCGCGATGTGGGGCGGGTGAAGGCGCGGAGTTCTTCGATCTCGAGGTCAATGGCTCGGGCGTGTTCTGTTTTGTCACTCATAATGGCCTATCAGTAGCCAATTGCATGGGCGGTGAAAACGCTTATATTGACGGGTGAGCTACGCTCTATGGCAATAAACCAGGCAGGTAATAGATGTTGCGGACCCGGGGGCGGTACCCGGCGCCTCCACCAAAGAGCCAATCGCACACGGATTGGCTCTTTGCTGGGGGCGAAATAGGATCGACGTGCATTGAAAGCTGTTTGTTTTGCCCGTGCTGATTCCGGCGTAACCGGATCACTTCAACACAGGTGCAAACAACTATGTTGCTCCACGAGTTGCTCGTGCTGCGTAAGCAGCTGAGTTCGTGAAACTAAATCCCTGTGCATTAGCATGTACAGGTGGGGTCTTGGGCACCTAGCAACAGAACGCCCAATTTACCTCTCTCCCTTTTTCGGACCCCCTTCGCCGCACCAGAGGTGCATTCTATGCAACCCGGTAGTGGTTATGGGGATAAGCAACTTGCGCTGACCCGTGGACTTTGCTTGTTAAAGGCATCGTAATTTCGGGGAAAGTCCGCCCATGACACAGTCTGTCATTAAGTCTCTGTTCGCTCAGCGCAGCCGCGATTTTCTGAAGGACGTTCTGGGTCGCTATGCGGACGGTGGTCCGAAGGCGCCGGACATCCTGCTGGTCGTGAAAACGGCTCACCCTGGCGCTGACTTTCCCGAGTACCTCAAGGAAGACTATCCCGACACCATCCATCTGGTTTTTGGCGGGTATAGCGAAAACCTGATGCTGGGGGAGAACGGCTTCGATGTGACGCTGTCGTTTGGCGACGGGTACGAGAACCTTTCCATTCCTTACGACGCTATCGAAGGTCTGGTGTGTCAGGACGAAGGTTTCGCCCTGCAATTGCCTTCGCTCGAAGACGATGACAGCGCCGACGATGATGCGGATGAGGCGCCTGCAACGACAGAAGCCGACGCCGACGAAGACGGTGCAGACGACGCTGAGGCTGGAGAGAAAGGCGGCGACAACGTCGTCACGCTCGACGCTTTCCGTCGCAAGTAAGCCGACCTCATGCATCCAGCCGATCACTTCACCAGCACCGCCGCGCAGGCTGACCCGCTGATTGCCGAAGCGCTGGCGGACGAAAGCAACCGGCAGCAAAACCAGATCGAACTGATCGCCTCCGAGAACATCGTCAGCCGCGCCGTGCTCGACGCCCTTGGTCACGCCATGACCAACAAAACGTTGGAGGGCTACCCCGGTAACCGCTTTCACGGCGGTGGGCGGTTCGTTGACGTGGTGGAGCAAGCCGCCATTGACAGGGCCAAGGCGTTGTTTGGCGTGGAATACGCCAACCTCCAACCTCACTCGGGCAGCCAAGCCAATCTCGCAGTGTTTTACCTGCTGCTCAAGCCGGGTGACCGCGTACTGTCGCTCGATCTGGCAGCGGGCGGGCACCTCAGTCACGGTCTGTCAGCTAACCTTTCCGGCAAGTGGTTCGAGGCTCACCACTACGGTGTGGACCCTGAAACCCACGTCATCGACTATGACGCGCTGGAGGAGCAGGCCCACGCGCTGCGACCCAAGATGCTGATCGCTGGCGGCTCAGCCTACCCACGCGCGATGGATTTTGCGCGCATGGGGGCGATTGCGCGGGCGGTTGATGCAACCTTTCACGTCGACATGGCCCACATTGCCGGATTGGTCGCCGGCGGCGCGCACGCTTCGCCCTTCCCGCACGCCGATATCGTCACCTGCACGACGACCAAGACGCTGCGCGGTCCACGCGGTGGCATGATCCTGACCAACCACGAAGACTGGTTCAAGCGCCTGCAGAGCGCGGTTTTCCCCGGTGTGCAAGGCTCGATCCACACGCAAGTGATTGCTGCAAAGGCGATTTGCCTGGGCGAAGCGCTAGAACCGGCCTTCCGCGATTACGCAGCGCAGGTCGTCACCAACGCCCGCACGCTGGCCTCAACGCTCACAGCGCGTGGGGTGCAGCTGGTCTCGGGCGGAACGGATACGCACATCGTGCTGCTTGATCTGCGCTCCAAGGGGCTGCGGGGCAAGCAAGTGGAAGCCGTACTCGACCGAGCCAACATCACATCGAACAAAAACCCCGCTCCCAATGACAGCCCCCGCCCGCCCGAATGGACCGGCCTGCGGCTGGGAACTGGCGCGGTGACGACGCGCGGCATGGGATCCGCTGAGATGGCGCAACTTGGCGCAGTGATCGCCGACCTGATCGACGCGGAAGCGACGGGCGACGCGGCCACCACCGAGGCCGCAGTGAACCAAGCGTCGGCGGTGGTGCAAGCGATCTGCAACGCCTTCCCGATTTATGGCGCTGCCTCTGCCGGGACGCCGAGCACCCAACCTTCCTCCGAATAAACAGCCCCCGGATACTGCGCAGTCATCCACGCTGTGATCGCTGCGGGGTCGTCCTGCCAGCGCAGTGTCATGGCCTGCACCTGATCCGCGTCCTTGCACGGTCCACCCAAACCGGGGACGGGCCAAAGGCTCAGATACAGCTCGGTAAAGACTTGCGCCGGGCCTTGTGCCGGGGGCGTTTCAAAGGGCCAGACCGTGACACCGTGCGCATTGCGCAGGCGTTCGAGTACCGGGATCCCCATCAGACCTTGCGAGCCGACCGAACCGATATAAGCAAGCTTCCACCCCGGCTGCGACTTGGGCACCGGCACTTCACACAACCGACGCTCGGCAATGAAGTGCTGCTTGGGGCGAAAAGGGGAGAGATCGGGACCGGCGTGCTGGCGCGGGCAGCCCCAGAATGGGCCTTCAGCAAAACCCATCTGTCGGTTGAGAGCAGCCGCGGCGGCGAAGCGGTTGTTGCGGTTGGCCTCATCGTCTTCGATCAGCACGCTGAACCGCTGCCAGATCGTGCGCCATGGCGGCTCGACCGTGCTGGCCTCACCCAGAGCGCGAACGAAGCCTTCCGGGTAACCAAAGGGAAAATCAAAACCCATGAGCAGGCGCGTCCCCGCCGCCTTGCTGGCTATGATCTGCGCGCTCAAGAAAGCTTCAGCGGCCAAGCGGGTAGGGAAATTGTGCAGCTCTGTCCGACCATCGCGCGCCCGGAGGCTTGCCCAAATCGAGTTCGCCCCCTTGACCGGTACGGAAGCAGCGGACCAGTCTACGGCGATCAGTGTATCAAACTCTTGCACGGGACGCGGCTTCAGGGATGGGCATGGACGACTTCAACGACTGGCTGTTTTCGCTGCGGTTGGACCAACGACCGGTCAAACGCTCTGTCACCATCGCCGGTCACGCCACATCGATCTCGCTGGAACCCGTGTTCTGGAATGAATTGCAGCGGCTCGCAAGGGAGCAAGATGCCTCATTGGCCAGCGTGGTCGCCGCTATCGATCGGGTGCGCGGCGGCAACGGCTTGCCCAGCGCCATCCGGCAAGTGCTGTTCGCCCGCATTACCGCCCGATCGACAGAGCCTCAGGCGCAACCAAAGGCCCCTTGAGCAACAACACCTGTTCGACCAGTTCGGAATCCTCGGCCCGGTAGAGCTCGACCCGGAACGGTGTGCCACTGACAAACCCGCGCGCCGATAGCGGTTCGATCTCCAGCGCACCCTTAGCCAGCAGCGTTCCCTGCCGTCCGGTGAGCGCCAGCGTGTTGGTCAACGCCACCCCTTCGCGCACCTGCACCACGCCTTCCAGCGCAGCGTCACCGTCAAAGAACAGGGAGCGCAGGTCTTCATAGGCGCTGATCCCCTCGCCCACAGCCAAAAAGTCCTTCCAAGGCCCTACGTCGAGAGACTCCGAAGCGTTGATTGAGGTCAGAGACAGACTCAGCTGCGCCTCTCCGTTCACGGTGAAAGAGGCATCGAGGTTTTCCAGCAAGCTGTCCATGGACGCCCCGCGCGCCTGAAAGCTCTCGGACTGAAAGGACAAGCTCTCAAACGCCAGCGCCGTATCCGTCGCCACTGAGAGCGTCGGCGCTGCATCCTCCACCGCGACCGTCAGGTCAGCGAAGATATCGTAACCGGCCAGCACGTCCCCGGACGCTTGCAGCGCCCCGCCCGCGAGCAAGCCCTCAGCAAACGTTCCGCTCAGCCCATCGAGGGTGTAGCGCCCCGGGGTGAACTGCACGTCCACCCGCGCATCCGCCAGCGGTCCCAACTGCCCCACGTCCAACCCGACGCGCCCGGACAAAGCCGACAGGAGCGGTGACAGGACGCTGTCTTCTGCGTCGGTCAGGAACAGGGCGTTGAGCCAGGGCAGCGCGTCGAGCGCGTTGACTGTGCCGTCAAACTCCAGCGTGCGGCCTTCGTGGCTGTAAAAGCCGTTCCCGCTGGCCCTGATGTCAGCACCCAGCAGCGCGTCGATCCGATAGCCGTAGTTTTGCTCCATCCTCGAAACACTCAGTTCGATG
>CBFHUI010000016.1:0-37274 GCA_965658725.1 Alphaproteobacteria bacterium
CCAATGTCAGCGCACCCTCGACCCTCCGGCTGCAGCTCTTCAGGCACGTGATCAAGGCACTGCAAACTGTCTACGACGTGACGGTCCCACACTTCCGACCATGTGGAGGGGCCGATGAGATTGACCTTGGGCTGCCATTTTCCCAGCAGACCCACGTACGTCTCCAGCTGCGCTTGCTGCTCAGCGCTCAAGTCGAGACGATTGGCGGTGCGCTTGTAGAGAGACGACGGTGATGGCGGTGAGAGCGGCTGACGAGCGGCCTGAGACCGAGGCATCAGGCGGCTTCGCTGCTGCTAGTGTCAGCGTTGGAAGCGGCCGTTGAGGCTTGTCGTCGATCTTCGCCCCGGCGCTTGACGTACTGCAGCAACGCACCCAGCGCAGCCGGCGTCATACCCTGAATCCGCGAGGCGCGGCCCAGTGTTTCCGGGCGTGCGCGCTCAAGTTTTTCGCGAATCTCGTTGGAGAGCGAGCCAATGGCACTGTAGTCCAAGTCAACAGGGAGACGCGCGTTCTGCTCCGCTTGGAGCGCGGCCACTTCTTGTTCCTGCCGGTCGAGATAGCCAGCATAGACCGCAGAGATCTCCACCTGCTCCGCCACGTCTGCACGCAAACCGTCAAGCTCGGGGAAGGCTGCCTGCAGCTGGGGCAAGTCAACGGACTTCATGCTAAGGATTTCCAAAGCATTGCGGCGGCGGCCGTCGAGCTTAATCGGGAAACCAGCGCGGTCCCAAGCGTTTGGGCTAAGGTTAAGGTCTTCGAACCGGGCAAAGGCCTCGGCAATCAGCTGCTGTTTCACGTGAAACGCCGTCTGTCGCTCTGAGCGGATCAGTCCGAGCGCCTCACCGATCGGTGTCAGCCGCTGGTCCGCGTTGTCCGCGCGCAGCCGCAAGCGGAACTCCGCGCGGCTCGTGAACATTCTATAGGGCTCCGTCGTGCCCCTTGTCACCAGATCGTCAATCATGACGCCGATGTAACCTTCATGCCGCCCGATCCGCAGCGCTTGTCCAGACCGACCCACCGCTAGTGCCGCGTTTGCGCCGGCCACCAGACCTTGTGCGCCGGCCTCTTCATAACCCGTCGTACCGTTGATCTGGCCGGCCAGATAAAGCCCAGGTACGCGTTTGGTTTGGAGCGTGTCTTCCAGCTCACGCGCGTCGACGTAGTCATATTCGACCGCGTAACCAGGCCGGAGGATCGTCGCGCGCTCCAGCCCTGGAATGGTCTTCAGCATGGCGGCCTGAACATCTTTGGGCAGAGAGGTAGAGATGCCATTGGGATAGACGGTGTGGTCATCCAGACCCTCGGGCTCTAGGAAAATCTGGTGCCGCGCCTTGTCAGCGAAGCGCACCACTTTGTCCTCGATCGACGGGCAATAGCGCGGGCCAACGCCGTCAATAGCTCCGGAGTAAACCGCTGATTTACTGAGGTTTTCTTGAATGATCGCGTGGGTTTCGGGCGTGGTAAAGGTCACGCCACAATCAACCTGCGGCACCGTAATCGCATCGGTCAGCGTCGAAAACGGCACCAGCGTGCTGTCTGGTGGCTGAATATCCAGCCCAGCCCAGGCGATGGTGCGCCCGTCCAACCGCGCCGGTGTCCCTGTCTTGAGACGCTCAAGCCGGAAACCCAGCCGCTCTATGGTTTCCGCCAGCGCAACCGCTGGCGCCTCACCTGCGCGGCCCTCGAAAGCCACTTCTCTCCCGATAAAGGTTTTGCCACGGAGAAAAGTGCCGGTGGTGATGACAACAGCCTGCGCCTCAATCCGCTGGCCTGTGTCAGTTATCAGCGCCTCAATACGGCCGTCCTTATCCAGCGCAATATCATCTGCGCTAGCCTCGATTACCGTAAGGTCTTCTTCTCGCAGAAGCGCTTGAATCGCTTCTCGATATAAGCGTCGGTCCGCCTGGGATCGTGGTCCACGAACAGCGGGGCCTTTGGAAGCGTTTAACATCCGGAACTGAATGCCGGCTTGATCAATCGCCCGACCCATAAGGCCGTCGAGCGCGTCAATCTCCCGGACGAGATGGCCCTTTCCCAAGCCACCAATCGCCGGGTTGCACGACATTTCACCTACACTCGCCCACTGATGTGTGACCAGCCCAACAGCCGCGCCAACGCGCGCGGCGGCCGCGGCGGCTTCCGTACCGGCATGACCGCCGCCCACAACGATCACGTCGAAGGCCAGCGAAGCCGGAAGCCTGTCTTGGCGGCGGTAGAGTTTCACGTGAAACACCTCCGTTTCATCGGCGAGGCAGCGCGGGCGTGGCTATTTGCCGATGCAGAATCGACTGAAAATATGGTCGAGCACGTCCTCGACATCAACCGCGCCCGTAATCCGACCAAGCGCAGCTGAGGCGTCGCGCATGCATTCGGCGAGCAGTGCGAGCTCGTCCTGATCTTCGCACCGCGCCAGCGCTTGGACGGCTGCAGAAACGTGGTGCTCGTGCCGCTGTCGGCCCATCGGCAGAACATCATCAAGCGACACCTCACCGCCCAGCAGTCCCTCTCGGACTGCTGCCAGCAAGCCATCAAGCCCCATTCCGTCCTGCACCGAGACCTGCAACGGCAAGTCGTCCCCCGACCATAAATCACGCTTGGTCGCGACCTTCAGCGCAGAAATCCCTACCAGTTGTTCTGCAATAGCAGCGTCTTCACCGCGCTCGTCGATCAGCCAAAGCACCAAATCAGCCGCCGCCGCCGCTTCCAGCGCACGCGACACGCCGATGGCTTCCACGCGATCATCGGTTTCCCGCAAGCCCGCCGTGTCAACGATATTGACGAGAAAGCCCTCCAATTCGATGGGCACCGAAAGCGCGTCACGCGTTGTGCCGGCGACGTCGGTGACGATTGCCACGTCACGCGCAGCCAGGGCGTTGAGCAGGGACGACTTACCGACGTTAGGCAGTCCGACCAGCGCCACGGTAAAGCCGTCTCGAACATGTGCTGCGAGGCGGTGAGACTGCGCCGTGGCCTGCTGCATCTCCCGCGCCAGCGCCGCCGCGCGGCTGCGGACAGTGGGAAAGAAGTCTTCGGGCAGATCTTCGTCTGGAAAGTCGATCCACGCCTCAGTCTCCGCGCGCAGCAGGATGATGTTTTCACGCCAGGACAGCACGGCATCCGAAAGCGCGCCGCCCAATTGGCGCAGGGACAAGCGGCGCTGCGCTTCGGTCTGCGCATCAATCAGGTCGCCCAGCCCCTCAACCGAGGCAAGGTCCATCTTTCCGTTGAGAAAAGCGCGCTGCGTAAACTCCCCGGCCTCAGCCGGCCGGCACCCGGGCAAAGAGCTCAGAGCCGCGAGAACGGCGCGGGTGACAGCTGGAGACCCGTGCGTGTGCAGCTCCACCACATCTTCACCGGTAAAGGAGCGCGGCCCCGCAAAGACGACAGCCATGGCTACATCGAGCAGTCCGCCGGCGGAATCACGTAGATCGACCCGCACCAAAGTCCGCGAGGGTGAAGTCCAGGGCGCGCTGGTCAGCGCAGCGAGGGCCGCTAGAGACTGGGGTCCAGAAAGGCGAATGACGGCCACGCCTGCGCGACCGCCACCCGAAGAGACTGCAAAGATGGTGTCTGCGCTGCCCACGCTGACCGCCCGGTCTGGCTACTGATTCATGGACATGAAGAAGTCGTCGTTCGACTTCGACGTCCGCAGCTTGTCGAGCAGGAACTCCATCGCATCGACGGGGCCCATCGGCATGAGGATCCGGCGGAGTACCCACATCTTAGCCAGCTCGCCACGTTCGACCAGTTGCTCTTCCTTCCGGGTCCCAGAGCCACCGATATCGATGGCCGGGTAAGAACGCTTATCAGCCAGCTTGCGGTCCAGCACGATTTCTGAGTTACCCGTGCCTTTGAATTCCTCAAAGATAACCTTGTCCATCATCGAACCCGTATCGATCAGCGCAGTTCCGACAATGGTCAGGGAACCACCTTCTTCAATGTTCCGTGCCGCGCCAAAGAAACGCTTGGGCCGCTGCATGGCGTTGGCGTCGACACCACCGGTCAAAACTTTGCCCGAGGATGGCACAACCGTGTTGTAAGCGCGGGCCAGACGGGTGATGGAGTCCAGCAGGATCACAACGTCTTTCTTGTGCTCCACCAGACGCTTGGCGCGCTCGATGACCATTTCAGAAACCTGAACGTGTCGCGTTGCAGGCTCATCAAAGGTAGAAGCAACGACTTCGCCGTTGACGGATCGCTGCATGTCCGTAACTTCTTCCGGGCGCTCGTCGATCAGCAGAACGATGAGATAAGCCTCTGGATTATTTCGAGAAATGCTGTCTGCGATGGTCTGCAGCATCATGGTTTTACCGGTTCTTGGCGGTGCAACCACAAGTGCGCGTTGGCCCTTGCCGATCGGGCTCACCAAATCAATCACGCGGCCGGTCAGATTCTTGTTCGTTGGGTCTTCGACTTCGAGCTTGAGGCGCTCATCAGGATAGAGCGGGGTCAGCGAGTCAAAGTTGACGCGGGTCCGGGTCGAGCTTGGGTCTTCGAAGTTAATCGTGTTGACCTTGGTCAGGGCAAAGTACCGCTCGTTGTCGCGTGGTGCGCAGATTTCGCCATCTACGCTGTCACCCGTGCGCAGGCCAAACTTGCGAACTGTGTTCGGCGAGACATAGATATCGTCCGCACCAGCGAGGTAGTTTGCCTCCGGCGAACGCAGGAAACCAAAGCCGTCTTGCAGGACTTCAATCACCCCACCGCCGAAAATTGACTCGTCGTTTTCAGCCACGTTTTTGAGAATAGCGAACATCAGCTCCTGCTTGCGCATGGAGGCGACGTTTTCGATTTCCATCTCTTCGGCCATGGCGATGAGTTGGACGGGGGTTTTTTGCTTGAGATCTTCGAGATGCATCAGAAGAGGGATATCCGTGGGGCCAGAGCGCGGCGGCAGAGAGCGGCAGCGACCTCGGGCGGGTCTGAGTCAGCCCATAGGCGGCTGACAGGTCAAAGGTCGGGTCGCAGAAACAGAAGGAGTCCGAACGGATTCAGGTCTGCGGAGATAAACGGGGGAGAGGCCTCACCTCGGACGAGGGACCAGTGGCCGCGATTGGCCGACGGCACCTTCAGAAAGCACCGAGACCCAGATAAGCAGGCCAGCCGATCCTGTCAACGACTTGCACCAGTCCGCCACCTGATTTGGCTTAGAAAACGCCGGAGAAGGGCTTAATCACCACAAGAATCACCACGAGAACCATCAGCACCGTCGGCACTTCGTTAAAAATGCGGAAGTAGCGCGCAGATTTCTCGTTCGCGTCTGCAGCAAAGTTTTTCAGGTGCCGCGATTGCATCCCACTCACGCCACTCATGGCAATAACCAGAACGAATTTCGCGATGAACCAAAATTCCCGCGCCAGAGTAATGCCGTTCAGCTCCCAATAAACGACCATCCCCAAACCTGCGATCCAGGTGACAATCATCGAAGGGACAATGATGGCGCTATACAGCCTACGCTCCATAACCTTGAACGTCTCGGAAGTCTCTGACCCTCGCTCAGTGCCGGCGTGGTACACGAAAAGCCGCGGCAGATAGAGCAGGCCGGCCATCCACGCGATCACAGCAATCACGTGCAAGGCTTTGAGGGCGAGAAAGAGCGTCGGCATGGATGCGGTTCCTTATGCTGATCGAAGGGCGTCGAGCACCCAATGCACGGCCTCGGGGTTGGTTTCCTTGAAGATGCCGTGGCCGAGGTTGAACACGTGGCTCCGCTTCCGGTCAACACGGCTCAACACTTCATGGGTTGCCGCCTCGACTGAGGCGCGTGAGCCGAGTAGGCGGCCAGGGTCAAGATTGCCTTGAACGGCCGCAAAATCCAGGGCGGCGGCGGCGCTGAGATCGTTGGCGTAATCAACTTGCAGGCTGACCAGAGGGTCCACGCCAGAAAGCGCTCGCGCAGCAAACATCGCTTTGCGTGGGAACAGGATCACCGGCGTTGTCGCGTGTTGCTCTCGGATCCGTCCGACGATGGCGCACAATGGATCAGCCGACCACCGAACCTGCGCCGCTGCGTCTAGTGATCCCGCCCAGCTGTCAAAAACCATGACGGCGTCTGCGCCCGCGTCGATCTGCGCGCACAGGTGAGCGGCCACACTTTCAACCAGCACGTCCATCAACGCCGTGAACCGCTCTGGCTGGCCGTAGGCCATGGCTTTTGTGTCTGCGTAGGACTTACTCGACCCGCCTTCGATCATGTACGTGGCCAGCGTCCAAGGTGCGCCAGCAAAACCGATGAGCGTGGTACTACCGGGTAAGGCCCTGCGGATCTGCTGAACAGCTGCGTAAGCGGGAGCCAACACGTCAGCGGCTTCTCCACTGCTCAGACGACCGCGCAAAGTGTCCAAGGCGGGCAAAGCTCCCAGAACCGGGCCTTCGCCAGCCGCGAAAGCCAAATCCTGACCCAAAGCACGCGGCACCGTCAGAATATCAGAGAACAGGATCGACCCTTCAAAGCCGTAACGCTCGATCGGCTGCAACGTCACTTCGGTCGCAAAATCAGGATTGTCGCACAGGTCCAGAAAGCCACCTGCCTCAGCCCGAAGGGCGCGGTACTCCGGCAAGTAGCGCCCTGCCTGGCGCATGAACCAAGCCGGTCGCGGCCACTGGGGCTCGCCACGAAGAGCATCAAGGAGGGGCTTGGGTGCGGGATGTGCTAAACTCATGGCCCTGAACTGCGGGTTTGAGAGGAAAAAGACAAGTCAAGCAGGCTCAGGTCTGTTTGCGTGGAAACGCACGGCCCGACCAAAAGGCCAAAGCTCTTCAAGTCAGCGGTGCTGCAGGACGGGGTAGAACGATGGCTTAGCGATCTCCCCTCAACAAAACAAAAGAAATTAAAATAGGTAGATGTGGTTGTTGGTCAGGGCCAAATGTGTGGATCAAAAGATATCCTCGACTTACCCCCACATTGACGGCCTCAGCGCAGCGCGCACATCCAAGGCCTTGCAGCTGCAGAAAGGTGAACACTATCAACACAGGGACCCGGTTACTCGGCTCTGATGCCAGAGAGACGCTGAAAAAAGACTGCACCCTGTCCATGTGAAATCAGTCTTTCTTTTCCACGGTTGAAAACCGGTCTGTGATGGAGGAGTTGTCCTCGGTATAAGAAAGTCACTCACCGCCATCCCCAAACAAATCCCCACTTACACACACCTGCTGAGGAACAACTCGTCCCCGTTCGCCGCGACTCGGCTGGTTGAAGCGGGGACTAGCCCAAAGGAACAGACCGCGTGATCGATGATTTTGAAGATTTTCCCCTGCCGCCTCAGTTAGGGTGGATGGACGAGCAGCCGCTGCTGCTGGCTTCGGCCTCTGAAACGCGCATGGCCATGCTGGTAGATGCGGGCTTGCCAGTGGTGGTTTCGCCCTCGGACGTCGATGAGTCGGTGATTAAGCAACGGGTGCAGGCCGCGGGCGGCCCAGCTGCTGAAGCTGCTATGGCTTTGGCGCTTGAGAAAGCGGCAACCGTGTCCCGGTCCTATCCGGGCCAAATCACGGTTGGAGCGGATCAGATCCTCGTGCTCGACGACGGCGCTGATGGGGAAATCTGGTTCGATAAGCCGGAAAACCGGGGCAAGGCGCACAAGCACCTGCAGCAGCTTAGCGGTAAGACGCACCATTTGCTGACGGCAACCTGTGTCTGTGTCGATGGTGAGGAGCGCTGGTCGTCGCTGAAAACCTCAAACCTGAGCATGCGCGCACTGAGCGACACTTATATTCGGGCCTATCTCGATACCTTGGGTGATGAAGTTCTGTGGTCCGTTGGTGGGTATCAGCTTGAGGGGCTGGGCTCGCAATTGTTTGAACAAGTCGAAGGCGACTTTTTCACCATTCTCGGGCTGGATCTCACCGGCCTTCTCGCGCACTTCCGCGATCAACAAGCGCTTTTGGCTTAACCCATGCGAGGCGCTCCGCTCAAAGCCGCAGTGGTCGGCCACCCAATCGGGCATTCGCAGTCCCCGGCAATTCACGGCCACTGGCTGACACAAACCGGCATCGCGGGCACTTATGCGGCGCTGGATCTTTCCCCCGACACCTTTGAAGCCGACATCCGCGCGCTGGCCGCGCAGGGCTATCAGGGTGTGAACGCGACAGTGCCGCACAAGGAAGCGGCGTTGGCGCTGGCCGATCGGGTTGATGAGACGGCGCGTCGGATTGGAGCATCGAATACGCTGGTCTTTGTGGACGGAGCAATCGAAGCGCGCAATACGGACGCTTACGGCTTCTGGGAAAACCTCGTCCCCGCTTTGCGTGCTGTTCCGAAGAGCGCTGTAGTGCTGGGAGCAGGCGGTGCCGCCCGGGCGGTTCTGGTCGCGCTGCAGGACGCCGGCGTTCAGGAAATCACCCTCGCCAACCGCACCGTGAGCCGGGCACAGGCGCTGGCCGATGAACTGGCGTTTCACGCCAAAATCGAAGCGATTGGTTGGGATGAAGCGGAGGAGCGGCTGGATCAGGTCTTCTCGCCCCTTATCATCAACACCAGTTCGCGTGGGATGAAGGGCGATAACCCCATCACCTGCACTCTGGCGGCACAGACGCCCGATACCGTGGTCAACGACATCGTCTATAACCCTCTGCAAACTACGCTGCTCGAAACCGCGGTGCGGCGCGGGTGCCAGACTGTAGATGGACTGGGAATGCTGCTGCATCAGGCGCGCCCGGCGTTTCAAGCGTTCTTTGGCGCGCGAGTGAGTGTGGACAGCGGCCTGCGCCACACGATTGAGCGCAATATGGGCTTGGTGTGAGCGCCATGAAGGTCATTGGGCTCACAGGTTCCATTGCAATGGGAAAATCGACGGCAGCGGCCATGCTGGCCCGCATGGGCTATGCTCACTTTGATGCCGATGCCGTCGTTCACGCGCTTACCGGACCCGGCGGTAAAGCACTCCCAGCGATTGCCCGTTTTGCCCCACAAGCGGTGTCGAAGAAAACCGGGATGGATCGCAAGGCGCTGGGCGATTTGGCGTTTCGTGACCCCCGCGTGCTGAAGCGTCTGGAAGCCGTGCTGCATCCCTTGGTCTACTCCGAAAACAAGCGCCTCCTCGCGCTGTGGCAGCGGCAGCGGCGGCGCAAAGTATTGCTGGATATCCCCTTGTTGCTCGAAGGGCGTGGAGAAGGGCGGTGTGATGCGATTTGGGTGGTGTCTGCACCTGAAGCCCTGCAGATCCGCCGCGCGCTTGCCCGTCCCGGCATGACACCGGAAAAGCTTGGCGGCATCCTCGCACGTCAGGTGTCGGACAGAGAAAAGCGCCGCCGCGCGGACGTGGTGATTGCGACCGGGCTGGGCCGCGCAGTCACTTGGGCGGCGCTGGTCCAGGCTGATCGGGTGCCGGTCCACGAACACACCTGGCCCCCGCGTCACCGCCGCAATAGTCTGTTCAAAGGCGCAATCCACCGCCGACCCAAGCTGCTGGAGACCTCCGCATGACCCGCGAGATTGTTCTGGATACCGAAACCACCGGCTTCGAGCCTGCTGAAGGTCATCGGATCGTCGAGATCGGCTGCGTCGAGCTGGACGGTCTGCTTCCGACGGGGAAGACCTTTCATATCTACATCAACCCGCAGCGTGACATGCCCGCTGGGGCTTACGAAGTGCACGGGCTGTCGGCAGAGTTTCTGTCTGGGTTTCCGGTGTTTGAGGAACAAGCCGGGGATTTTGTCGAGTTTATCGGCGATGCTCCACTTGTGATCCACAACGCCTCGTTCGACATGAAGTTCCTCAATGCCGAGCTCAAGCTCGTTGGCCGACCGATTTTGCCCATGAGCCGCGCGATAGACACGCTGACCATGGCGCGGAAAGCCTTTCCCGGCTCGCCAGCCAGTCTGGACGCCCTGTGTCGTCGCTTCGGGATCGACAACGCCAGCCGCACGCTGCACGGCGCGCTGCTTGATAGTGAGTTGTTGGCCGAGGTTTATCTTGAGCTGCGCGGTGGTCGTCAGCCGGGTTTTGGGCTGGATGTCCTGGCACCCGTGCAATCCGGCACGCGTGGCTTTCAATCAGGGGGCAAAGGCGGCACGTTGGAAGCCGAGGCGGACGTCTTTACCTTCCCCAAGCGCAGCTTCGACGTGCCCAAAGAAGAATCAGACCGCCACAGCCGCTTCCTTAACGACATCAGCGATCCGATCTGGGCCAAGTACGGCGTAACGTCCACGGCGGATTAGCGCCCTTGATTAAGCCTGCCCCTCAACCTCGCCCCGGTCCTTACGGTTGGCCAGCAGCGTCAGGAAGTTGAACGGGTTGAGCAGCAAGGGCGGGTAGCCGCCCTTGACCGTGGCGTCGGATACGATCTGCCGCGCGAAGGGGAAGAGGTAGCGGGAGACTTCGACGATCAGAAGCTTTTCGATCGCCTCATCTGGCACGTCTGCGCCGATTTGCACCAGACCCGCGTAAACACACTCAACGATAAAGCCCGTTTGACCCTCGACCGTCGCTTTGACCGAGGTGTGGAGCTCCACTTCATAGCGGCGCTCACCCAGATCGCGGTTGTTGACGTTGACGTCGATATTGATGTCCGGCTGCTTGCCCTGCGCCATCAGGCCCAGCGCTGCATTCGGATTCTCGAAACTCAGATCCTTGAGGTACTGGTGCAGAAAGGCCAGGCCCTGCTGGGGCGTAGCGGCTTGAGCGGCGGCGGGTTGAGGGGTCTCGGCGTCGGCCATAAAGGGTCTCTATTTCCAATGATTTAAGCGTGAAGCAGCCTGTTACCACGCAAGCATGGGCAGGGCCAGAGGCGCTAGGCTCGACGGTCGTCGCCTTCGCTGTCAGGCTCGATCACCTCGGCATCGCCATCGATCACGCCAGGCGTGTGCGCGCGGTCGTCCCAGCCTGCACCGGGGCCACCTTGTGCGCCGAAGCCTGCCTGAAAGCCGCCACCACTGAAGCCGCCAAAGGACACGCTGCCCCGGCTTTGTGCCCAGCGCAAAAGCCGCGGCGCGATGAAGGAGCGGACAGGCGGCAGCAGCAAGCCGATGCCGATAATGTCAGTAAAGAACCCCGGCGTAAGCAGCAGCAGGGCAGCGGCAAAAAGGCACAGCCCGTCAAACAGCGCCCGCGCCGGCAACTCGCCCGTGCTCAGCTGTTGATTGATCCGCGAAATGACACTGGCTGATTGCGATCGGACCAGAATAGTCCCGGCCACGGCGGTTACAAGCACCAGCAGCAGTGTCGGCCAAAGACCAATCCACCCGCCAACAGTGATAAAGCCCGCAATCTCGATAATTGGTGTCAAAACGAATGCGAGCAGTAACAACCGCGTCATGGAAACCTCCCTTTTGGGCTATGAGACCCTCGGAACCGCTGTTGTCCGTTGCCCCGGCAGCCTTTCGCCCCTAACTGTGTTCCATACAAGTGGGGCGTGCTTCTAGTCGTTGAAAGGATTGGAAGCAAAAAAACCGACGCCTCGACAAAGGAGACCGACCGTGACCATCACTCTTGTTATTCTCGCTGTGGCCGTTGTTTTCGTGCTTTGGCGTCTCAGCTCCGTGCTGGGGCAGGATCAGGGGTTCATTCCGCAGTACGAGCGCAAATCACCTGCGCCGGATGCTGATGGCGCGAGCCGGGATGAGCCAGCAGCGGCGCAAGAACCCTTCAGCCTCAACGCGTCTGATGTTGATCCAGCCTCTGACTTCGATGCCATTCAAGCTGCGCTGAGCCAAATGGCCGAACGCGATCAGTTGTTCCACCCCAAGGACTTCTTGCGTGATGCGGGCGGCGCCTTTGAAATGATCCTCAGCGCCTTTGCCAGCGGGGACAAGGACACACTGTCGTCTTTCGTCTCCAAGGACGTCTACGCTGGGTTCGCCAGTGCAATCGATGCGCGGGATGAGGCGGGTCAGCATCTGGAGCTGACACTGCTGAAGGCGCCAGAGACGCTCTACTACCGCGCCGAAATTAACGGCAGCACGGCTTTTGTGACGCTGACGGTTCGCTCGGAGCAAATCCAGGTCGTCCGCGACAAGGCGGGAGACATCATCTCTGGCGACCCGAACCAGACAACGACGGTCGAGGATCACTGGAACTTCTCCCGCAAGCTTGGGTCATCCGACCCCGTGTGGACGTTGATTGCCACCCAAGCCTAGGCATTTACCCTAGCTTGACGGTGAAAAGGCGGGTCGCGCTAGGCGGTTCGCCTTTTTTGTTGGGGTGAAAAACCTGTCTCGAAATCGCCAGTGCGGAGACATTTCCGCTGGATTTCGCGCGCTGCTCCGTGTTTTATGCGCGTAAGAGGTTTTTATGCGCTTTGGTTCCTTGGTTCTGCCTCGAAACGAGAGAATCACTGAGAAGTTACAGCTCTAAGAAGCTCTTTTTATTAGACTTTAGTTTGTATCGCTGGCATTTCGATACGGATTTTTCAGATGGAGTCGCTTTTATTGGCTCCCCAAGATATTTGAAGTGAGACCGCCCTATGCTTCGGCGCCCTCTGATGACCGTCCTGCTTTTCCTCGGGGCCGCATCGATCACCAGTTGCACGGCAACTGAGACCATTGCGAACAACCCGTTTTCCAATCGTGGGCCGTCAATCCATGACAGCGGCCTGGCGCTGACCCAGACCGCAGCGCGCACGCCGGGTTTGACCAGCGGCACCACGCGAACCTCCGCAACCAACCTCGCACGCCGCGCCGTGGTGCGGATTGGGGGCGACATTGAGGTGGGCGGACAGGTGTTGACGCCGGTGCACATGAACGCGCTGCCAGGCTGGCGGACCGAACGTCACGGCGACGCGCTGGCGGCGTTTCAGGAATCGTGCAAGGTGCTGAACTCGCGGGAGCCGACGGAGCAGGCATCGAAGTCGATCCTCGGCGGGCAAGTGCGGGACTGGGCCGATGTTTGCGCCCGCGCCGCCACGATGAGCGTCAACCGCCACCCACAGGCACGATCTTTCTTCGAAAACAACTTCAAGGCCTACGAAGTCGCGGGCGAGGGCACGTTTACCGGCTATTACGAGGCAGAGATCAACGGCTCGCGGACCCGGACCGGGGCTTATCGCTGGCCACTCTACCGACGCCCGGCGGAACTGGTGGCGAACGAGCCGTATTTCACGCGGGCCGAAATCGAATCTGGCGCGCTGAACGGGCGGGGGCTGGAGCTGCTGTTCGTCGATAACCCGGTCGATGTCTTTATGCTGCAAATTCAGGGGTCCGGCATCGTCCGCCTGCGTGATGGGTCGAGCACCCGCGTAGGCTACGCCGCCAACAACGCCCATCCCTTTGTCAGCCTGCGTGACGAGCTTGAGCGCCGCGGCTTTGACAAGAGCGTCTACGGCGCGTCGATCCAGTCCTACACACGCTGGCTCAAGGAGCGTCCGCAAATCGCCATGGCGGTCATGAACACCAACCCTCGTTTCATTTTCTTTGAAGAAAATCACCGTGACGGACCTATAGGGGCGCAAGGTATTCAGTTGACCGCAGAGCGCAGCCTCGCTGTCGATCTCGACGCCATGCCGCTGCACGTGCCGCTGTGGCTCGAAACCCACGCGATTGCGCCAAACGGCAGCACCCGCGTGATCCGCCGCATGATGGTGGCGCAAGACACGGGCTCGGCGATCAACGGTAAAGTGCGTGGCGACTTCTTCTGGGGCTCGGGTCAGGGAGCTTTGGCCATGGCTGGCCGGATGAAATCGCCGGGGGTTTATACGATGCTGCTGCCAAACTCTATTGCGGCAACACTACCCACGCGCTAACTGCCGCCTATGTGTGTGAAAAGAGCCCAGACCACGCTTGTTGAGCGGCCCCTGGTCGCTTCGAAACGGTAGGATTCAGACTGGTGTCAGACCGCGATACAGATTTTCTTTCGACCCTCGCTTCGTTGGCGCTTTCGGGCATTGGCGAAGGCGTCGGGGCCATCGTTGGCAGCAATCTCGCGCCAGCTGTTCAGCGCCTGCTCCCCGCCCTGCCACCGGCCGCGCGGCTGGTCATTGTGGATCAGGTCGAGGATGGCGCAACTGCGTGCAAGCGCTTCGTTCAGACAGACCTGCGGCTGGGCGTGATCAACGAGACCCCCCACCAGTTTATCGAGGACATGGTCGAGCAACGCTTCGACGCGCTGATCATCATGCCCGGCTGCGAAGGCGCGGAGCAGGATCTTGTCTCGCTGCTGTGGCAAGGGGGCTTTATGGCCGTGCATCCGACGCTGAGCGTGCCGAGTGTTGATCCTGACGTTTTGTTGACCTGGAACACGTCCAGCGGCGCGGCTCTGCGATTGCTTCCGCCTAAACCCAAGCGGCGGGGCGGGCGGCGGCGCAACCAGCCGATCGCCGCCATCGCCTAGCGTGAGACACCGTGCCAGCCGGGAAGAAAAAAGGCTCAACCCCCGCCACTAAGCGCCCAAAAAAGCGAGGCATTCCCCCGCCGACTGAGGACGATCGCGCGGTCTGGCAAGCGGTCAAGGAAACCGTAAGCCCCAAACGGCTCAGCACGACCAAGACCTTTCGCGGCATCATCAACGCTGCCGAAAAGCTCCCCCCAACCCCGCAGCGTGAAGCAACCCCTTCGGCCAGCGGCAAAAAGCTCGTCGCCCAGACCCGTTACTCTGTGGCGCCCGACGCGCTCTTGCAAAGCCGACGGCCCGCGGCGATAGGAACTCAGGCGCGTGCAGATCTCAAACCGGGGGAGCTCAATGGGTTGGACCGCAAGCGCGGTGAGCGACTGCGCAAGGGCAAGCTGGAGATTGAAGGCACGCTCGACCTGCACGGCATGACCCGCGACCGCGCCCAAGCGGCTGTTCGCGGCTTCATTACCTCAAGCCAGTCCATGGGCCGCCGCACCGTTCTGGTCATCACGGGCAAGGGCTACCAGCACGGCTCTGACGGGGTTTTGCGCAGCGAGTTGCCCCGCTGGTTGAACAGTGAGCCGCTGCGGTCCAAGATTGTCGCCTTCGACTTTGCCCAGCCTCGTCACGGCGGGCAGGGGGCCTATTACGTCTACATCAGGAAGGTGCGCGACAAGCCATGACACCCTTTGGCGAGAAGCTGGTGGCTCTGCGGGATTCGCGGGGATGGACGCAGAAGAAGATGGCCGAAAAGCTTGGCGTGTCGGCGGCCTATCTGAGCGCGTTGGAGAACGGTCAACGGGGCAAACCCTCCCGACGCCTGCTGCACGCGGTGTGCCAGACCTTTGGCATCATCTGGGACGAAGCCGATGCACTCGCCGAGCTGGCGCAGGCGTCTCATCCGGTGGTTAAGCTGTCCACCCGGGGCTTGTCGGCCACTCACACGGAATTCGCGCACGTCCTGGCGGACAAGATTGCCGGTCTCAGCGAGGCCCGCTTACGGCGCTGGCTGGAAGAAATGCAGCCTTCATCCCAAAAGCCGGACGCCGAAAACCCCTGAGCGCCGATGTGTTTCGCGCAACATCGCTCTATCTCCCGAGGGTAAAGCCCCACAAACCGGCAATGTACCCATGGTAAAGACCCTTCCCAAGTTCATTCTCCTGCTCAGCGCGTTGGCGCTCGCCGCCTGTGGTGCGTCCTTGCCACCGGCCTTTAAGGGGGAGGGGGTACCACTGGTGCTCGAGGAGTACTTCGAGGGCCGAAGCCGCGCCGATGGCGTGTTCATCGACCTGTTTGGCAACGTCGGGGATAGCTTTGTCGTTGATATTGTCGGGACGTGGGACGGTCGGGTGCTCACGCTTGATGAAGATTTCACCTACGCCGATGGTCGCAAACAGCGGCGGGTCTGGCGCATCACCAAGATCAGCCCAACCACCTACGTAGGACGTGCCGATGACGTAATTGGCGAAGCGCGTGGCACGGTCAACGGCGCGACTCTGACCTGGACCTACGACGTCGATCTGGATCTGGGCGGTCGGACGCAACGGGTGACGTTTGACGATGTGCTCTTCCTTGCCGACCCGCAAACGCTGCTCAATCAGGCAGACGTCAAGGTTGGTCCGGTCGCGATTGGGGTGGTGAAAATCAACTTCACCAAGCTCTAAGCCGGTTTTTCAGGGCGCGCTGCAGCGGCGTTGTCTGCTGATCGAGAAGCAGCGCCTCAAACGCGTTATTCATTTTCACCATGCGCGTCAGGCAGCTCTTCGCCTGGATCGCGATTATGTCGGGGCTGGGGCTTATCGCTGTTCCAGTGGTGGCGCTGGTCAACGTCCAGCTGGATCTCAATGTGTATTGGGGCTCAGGCACCAGCGAAGCTGATGTGCTTTTCGGCTTTATCGTTTTTGCTGTGGCCTATGAGATCCTGTTCAGCATGGCCATCGCCTTCATTGGTCATCGCATGCTTGTCAAGTCGCTGAAGAGTGCATAACCACTAGCGCAAGTCCTAACGATGCATGCAGCCTTGGCGCACTGGTGTGAGTATTGCCTGAACCCATCCTGAATCCCCGGCATTCCCGGCCCTTGGACCTTCACGTCTGGAGCGATCACCCGCGTGTTGAGCTGTTCCTCGACGAACTTGAGGCGCGCTTGGCTGATGGTGTGCTCGACCGGTTGGAGTCAAAGTCCAACAACCGAGGCACAGCCACCCGTGACGTGCTGAAAGTGCTGGCGCTCGATCTGTTTGCGGCGTGGCGGGAAGACCCGGCGCTGAGCCTGGGGGTACCTCTGTCTGATGGCGGCTACCGACCCCGCTCGCGCTACAACGCGCAAAAGATCAGCAAGAAGGCAATCGGTCTGATCCATGGGCTGCGCGATGCCGACTTGCTCGATTGGGCCAACCACAGCCACAGCCGCACCAATCCCCGCGCCAACCGGACAACGCGCATTCGTGCCTCCGCTGCACTCCAGCAAATGTTCACCGCTGCCGGTCTGGAGGACGGTTTGCTCCGCTTCAACCTTAATCGCGAAGCGCTTGTGTTGCGTGGGACCGACAACGAGGATCCCGGCCAGACCCGGTTTGACCGGCGCGGCGATCAGCGGGAGTTGGCAGCCCGTGATCTGGAGTACAGCGACGACGAACTGCCACCCTTTCTGGCTAAGGCGCGGCGGGATCTGCGGGCCTACAACCGCTTGCTCAATGAAAGCCACATCGACATCGGCTCGCTGGATCAACCGTTCTTCGAGCGCCCGGATCGAGACGGGCGGACGGCGCGTGTCGCGGTGCATCAAGGGCGGCACTTTGTGCGCCGGATTTTTTCGCGCGGCCGGTTTGATTTCAACGGACGGCTCTATGGCGGCTGGTGGCAGCTGTGCCCGCGCGATTTGCGGAAGTACATCCGTATCGACCGACAGCCGACAGCCGAGGTTGATTTCGCCGGCATGCACCCGCGGATTTTGGCGGCGGAGAAAGGGGTCGCGCTGAACGAGGATCCGTTCAGCCTGAACCGCCTGGTCGCGCCAGAGGTCAACTGGGCGTTACAGCGCAAGCTGGTGCAGGCCTTTGTGCAGACCGCATTGAATGCCGTCGACCCCAAGCAGGCTTACAGTGCCTTTCGCTACAGTTTCAGCCGCGCCTTTGACCTGTCTCTGACCCGCGCGCTGTTCGACGCGCTGCATCGGGAGTTTGTCGAGACCTATCCCGGTTTGGAAGACAGCCTGTTTTCCGACCAGGGCATTCGCTTGATGGGACTGGACGGGCAAATCGCGTCGAGCCTTGTCGCCAGCCATGTTCTCTTTGAGATGCCGATTCTCGTGGTGCAAAACAGCTTCATTGTTCCCATCGACAATGTGAAGTTTCTCGAAGATGCCATGACGCAGGCAACCCAAAGCGTCCTCGGCGCACCGCTTGTGTTCCGCAAGGACCGGGAGATTACAGCCCTGCATCAACTGCCTCAGCGAGGGGCAGACGGAAAGGCGCAAGATCGCTCGCCTGCTCTGGATCACTTTGCGCAGAGCTTCGGGGTTTCAGCAGGCTACGAGCAGCGCTGGCAGGATTGGCTCGCGCAGCAGGCCTGATGAGAGCCGGGCGTCATCGTTGCGGATCACAATTTTACCGGCTTGGCTTGAAACGGCTCGCGGCCGAACGAGTTCCCTGTCCATACCGCAGCAGAACACACGCGCCCGAAGGTGCGGTGCAAGGTTCTGTCTGGCAGGGAAGGTTTCGACGATGGCGGACCCAGGAAGATTCGAACTCCCGACCTCCTGATTCGTAGTCAGGCGCTCTATCCAGCTGAGCTATGGGTCCGCGTCGATGGCCGGAACCTAGTGAAACCGAGACGATAGGGCAAGAGGGACGAGACACGCTTTCTTCGTTCCAGCCATGCAAAGGAGTGCAGGACGATGACAACGCTGAGACAAACCCGGAATTGGCTGCTGGCCGCCTTTGTCGCGCTCTGGGGCGGGATGGCTTGGGCTGCGGGCGGGGCTGAAGAAGAGCTTTCGCCAGAGCGGCAAACGCTGGATGCTGTTCAGCGGGTGATCGAGTCGCAGCTGATCGCCTTTCAGAAAGGCGACGGTGAGGGTGCTTTCTTCCACGCTGCGCCCAGCATTCGAGGCATGTTCGGCAGCTCAACGTCCTTCATGGATATGGTCGAGCGCGGCTACAACGTGATTTACACCAATGCGCGCTGGGAGTTTGAAGACTCGCGGATCAACGGCGGCAACGCGGCGCAAATCGTGCTTGTTGAAGACGGACAGGGGCGACAAATGCGGGCGGTTTACTTCCTGGGCCTGTCGAACGGAATGTGGAAGATCACGGGCGTTCAGCGCATGGAAGGCCCCGGCACGGACGCCTGAAGCCAGACTACTCAGCGCAGGCCTCTTCTACGGACAGTGCGCTGCAGGCAAAGGACGTCATGAACGCTTCGGTATGGGCGAAGAGGCTCAGACGCGGGTCGGCCTTGATGAGCGCTGCGCCCTCCGTACAGGCACGGGCTATGCCCAGCACGCAGCCTTCGCGGTAGTAGCGCAGGGAATCGATGCGGCCGGTCATGGAATCTTTGCCCAAATCCCCCGACGCGTTGAGCAGCGCCACCGTCATGCATGCCCCGCCGCTCCCCGCCCAACAAGCTTGCGTCAGGATGGCTGAGGCCTTGAACAGGTTTTGAACAGGGCTCTTGGGGTCCAAGTACGTGAGACCGTGGGCGCGGCAGGTCTTGGGCAAGGCTGCGCGGCAACCAAAGCGGAAAAAGGCCCGCGCCCGTTCCTCGTCCACGCCACCGCCCAGTCCCATGGCATAGGCCACGCCCGCCTCGGTGCAGGCAAAGGTGTCGCCCGCCGTGCAGGCGGCTTCGAACTGGAGCAAGGCCCGGTGCAGGTCGCTGGGCGCACCCAAACCGAATTGCAGGCGCAGGGCTGAAACCCGGCACTCCCCAGCGCTCAAATCACCGCAGGCTTCGGCGTCCAGCGGCACAGGCTGCTCTTGCGCCAACGCTGGTCGCGCAGTGAGGGGGAGCAGCGCAGCAAGGACTGCGGCGGCCAGAGCGAGAGAGACAAGGCGCGGCATGGATGAGCTCCGATCAGGGCGAACCGCGCCAGTCTAGCCCGCCGCGCGCCAGTTGCCACGCCTTCCCCTCGATGCGGTCGCTTTGCCACAACGTAGTGGCATAGACGCCAGACCATTCTTTCGCTTGGACCCACTGCCCGATTGGACGCATAAAGGCAGCAGACCAACACGCAGCGGGAGACAGGCCATGATGGATCGTGGGTTTTACGTATCTTGGGACGAAATGCACCGGGACACCCGCGTGCTCGCATGGCGATTGCTCGACATGCACAACGCCTCGCCCTTCAAAGGCATCATCGCCATCACGCGCGGTGGGATGGTTCCCGCGGCGATTATCGCGCGAGAGCTGGAAATCCGGGTGATCGACACGATTTCTGTCGCTTCCTATGACGAGAAGGCACAGGGCGAGTTGCAAATCCTCAAGGCGACGCAAGACGTGGCTGATGGCGAAGGCTGGTTGATCGTTGACGATCTGGTGGACACGGGCAAAACCGCTCGCGCGATCCGCGACCTGCTGCCCGCCGCACACTTTGCGACGGTGTACGCTAAGCCCGAAGGACGCCCGCTGGTCGATAGCTTTGTGACTGAAGTCAGCCAGGATACCTGGATCTACTTCCCCTGGGATCTCGCCCCGCACGCGAACCAGCCGCTGGTGAAGCAGCGCTAAGCCAGCCCAGCCTGTCTGCCGTCTAGCCCGCAGCTTCGGCGTGGACTTGCGGGAGCTCGATGCGGAAGCACGTTGGCTCGCCGCTGGTTTGCCCAGTGTCGGTCAGGACAAGCTTGCCCCGGTGGGCGTGGATGATCTCGGCGGCGTTGTGCAGGCCCAGACCTGTACCGCCGCGCTTGGTTGACCCCTTGAACGCATCAAACAAGTGCGCGACGGCCGCGTCAGGAATACCCGCGCCGTTGTCCGCGACAGTAATGGTAAGGCTGTCCTCGCTGGCAATCGCGCTCAGATCGACTTTGGACGCCCCGGCTTCAAAGGCATTGTCGAGCAGGTTATTCAGCAAGCGCTCGATCTGCAGTGGATCGAGCGTTGCGGTCGCAATTTGGTAGTCTTCGATCAGCGAAACCACCTTACCCTCCGGCCCCCAGCGCTGCCGAACTCGATCAATCACCCCGCCGAAAAACGGCTTGAGCACGACCGCTTCAACCGACAGCGGCGGCAGGCCCTCGCGGGCGTGCTGGACGATGGTGTGGGTGAGGGTGGCGGCGCGTTCGATGGACTCTGCGAGCCGCGGCGCAGCCTTGGCCACGCGCTCGTCCTTGGACACCTGCATTCGCTCGGTGATCAGCAGCGATGTCGTGAGCAGGTTGCGTAAGTCGTGCGAGATCTTGGCAACACCCGTGCCCAGAGACGCCAGCCGCCGGTTCTGCGCCAAAGCGGCGCGGACGGTGGTTTGCATGGCCTCCAACTGACGGAAGGCGGCGCCAATTTCGTCACCCCGCCGACTGCCGGGAAGCGGCACCAGTTCGGCTTCGGGGTGGCGGGCAAAGTCGCGCACGGCCCGAGTCAGACGCACCACTGGCCGGACAATCAGGAGGCGCAGCGCGAGATAGAGCAGCAGTCCCGTCACCAGCCCCACAAACATGGACAGCATCGCAATGCGAAAGGCGTAGGACTGCAAGTTCTCGCAAATCCGGGTTTGATCGAGCAGCAATTCGATCTCCGCCATCGGGTCAGCGGGGCTCACCCCGACAACGCGCAAGATGGCGTCTTCGCGGTGGTCGAGCATGACGGCCCAAGCGACGGTCGATAGCTCGATGATATTGGCGCTTCGCAGGTCGATGCTTCGGTCAGCACGCAAGGACGGGTCACGGAAAAGCGCGAGCTTGGGTTGGCCCGGAGAGCGAAATGCGACCAGATCGGCGTCAACGTGGGCCAGCAGTTCATCCGTGAGCGCGCCGGTCGGCATGGCTTCGGGCAGGACTTCGAGGGTGCGGATCGCCAAATGGCCGTCGGACAGCCGATCATTCAGCTCTTGCTCCAGCCAGCGCCCCATGGACGGCATCAGCAGCACGGCCTCCGCCAGCAGCACGAACAGCACGGTGAGCACCAGCACCCGCGCCGAAAGGCCCGTCAATGGGCGTTCCTCAGGCCTCTCACTGGCGGAGGACGCTGGCGGCCGGGCGACTTTTGGGCGGTTGGGTGTGCTCATGGGGCCAGCTTAGCCTAAGCGGGCAACTTGAGCAGCAGATTGATGAGCCGCTGGGTGCGTTTGGCAAACAGCGTGGGGGCAAGATGTGCGCCGGCGAGGCGCTTGGGGATATCGGCGTGGGTGGGGTAAGGCACGATCTGGCTGGCCAGTGTCGAGAGCTTTACTTGCCCCGAAATGGCCAGACCCAGCGGCGCGATGAGATCGCCCGCACCTGGCGCAACGATGCCTGCGCCGATCAGCTTGCCGCCGCCATCGAAGACCAGCTTGGCCAGCCCATCCTCGACGCCTTCGGTGATAAAGCGATCCATCCCACCAATCGAGGCCGTTTCAACCCGTGGGTTGAGCCCGGCTTCTCGCGCGGCCGTCTCGGTCATGCCGATTTGGGCCAACTCGGGGTCGGTGTAGGTGACCCACGGCACGGTCTGCGTGTTGGCCTTGGCGGGCAGGCGGAAGAGCATTTCCCGCACGACGACCGAGGCATGATGCGCCGCAACGTGGGTGAACTGCGGCCCACCGATGACATCACCAATGGCGAAGATGTGCCGCTGGTTGGTCCGCAGGTTGGGGCCGACAGTGATGGCTCGACCGTCGTGGTCGATCCCGGCTGCGTCGAGGTTCAGGCGGTTCAGCGCACCCGTTCGCCCGGCGGCGACGAGCAAATGACTGGCGCTGAGGCTCTCGGCTTGTCCCTTGGCGTCTTCAAGCGTGAGGGTCAGCACGCCTGCCGTGCCGGAAACCCCGGTGACCCGCGTATTTTCGCGGAGGTCGATGCCTTCGGCTTGCAACTGGCGGCGTACGACGTCCACCAGGTCCGGGTCATCCTTGCCCATGATCGACGGCGCCATTTCAAGCAGGCTGACCCGCAGACCCAAGCGCGCGTGCGCTTGCGCCATCTCCACCCCAATCGGCCCGCCGCCCATAATGGCAAGGTGCTCGGGGCCTTCGGTTTGCTGGAACAACGTTTCGTTTGTCATGAACGGCACGTCAGCCAGCCCTGGCACGGGGGGGATCACCGCATGGGATCCGGTGGCAATGACGAAGTACTTGGCCCGCACCCGCGTATCGCCGGCTTCCACGGTGTGCGCATCAAGGAAGCGGCCGAAAGCGCGAAGAACGGAGACGCCCAGCCCTTCGAAACGCTCCTGACTGTCGTGGGGAGCGATGCGTTCAATGGCGGTTTGGACGTGGGCCATGGCCTTGGCGTAGTCCACTGTTGGTGCGTCGACGCCTATGTCGATGCCCAGCGCAGCGGCCTTCCGCACGGTCTGCGCGGTCTTGGCGACATGGAGCAGAGCTTTGGACGGGACGCAGCCGTAGTTCAGGCAATCACCGCCCATTTCACCGCCTTCAATCAGCACGGTGCGCGCGCCCAGTTGGGCCGCGCCAGAGGCAACGTTCAGCCCGCCCGACCCCGCCCCGATGACGCAGACGTCCGCTTCGATCTCGTTCATGGTCCTGTCCTCAGTTGGAGTCGGCTTCGGGAAGGGCGGCGCGCTTGAAGACGCGCTTCCACAAGATGGGCAGCAGGGACAGCACAGCCAAGGCCAGCAGCGGCCCCCACAGGCTCCACGTCACAAGCGTGAGCGACTCCAAGTCGGCCACGCCTGCGCCCAGCGAGGTGTAGACGTAGACCGCTGGCGCTATGCCGAGCAGGGTAGCAGCAGCGTAAATGCTCAGCGGAATGTTGAGCATGGCCGGGGCGATGTTGACGGCGAAGAAGGGGAAGAACGGGACCAGCCGCAGGCTGAGCAGGTAAAAGAAGGCGTCACGCTCGATGCCGTCGCTGAACCGGTCCAGAAACGGAGCGACACGCTTGCGCAGCCCGGACAGCCCAAGCGTTCGCACGGCAAGGAACAGAATGCAGGCGCCCAGCGTTGCGCCCAGCAAAGTTGCACTCCCGGCGTAAAGCGTTCCGCCCAGCACGCCAAAGGCCGCGCCACCGAATATTCCACCGAGAATCGTCAGGAAGGATGCAACCGGGAAAAGCGTCGCTGTCGCGGTCGCATAAAGCAAAACCCACGCGATGAACAACAGCACCGCGTTTCCTCGGATCCACCCTGCAACCTGATCCTTGGCACCCACCATGTTCTCCAGCGTCAGCACATCCCGCAGTCCGGCAAACCAACCGATGGCCAGCACAATAATCGTCATCCCAAGGACAGCAGGCAGTAAAAGGCGGCGTCCAAAGCGCGGCGAAGTCCCGTCAGACGGGCCCGGGGCAGGGGGTTTTGAAGCTGTCATGGCGCGGCAAGCGGTCCTGAAAATGGATATCCTGACCTCATAACTGACGCCTTGGGGTTTAATCGACAACCCATCGACGCCACCTCAGTCGCATTCGCACAGCGGTGTGATGGATTGTGTGACCAGCAATGCAGGGAAGGGTCAGCCGTTGACCAAGCAACGCAGGCAAGGCTATTCACCGCAGTCTATAGAGACCGCGTCCCTCGGGCGCTGTCCTTTTGTAACTCGAATGGCTCCAACGCGTGCCGCCTCGAACCCGGGCAACCATGCCCACGGGTGGTCGGAGGCTCCGCCGCGTACTGACAAGGATAAAGCCGATGAAACGCACTTATCAGCCTTCCAACCTCGTTCGGAAGCGTCGCCACGGTTTTCGCTCGCGCAAAGCTACTGTCGGCGGCCGCAACATCCTTCGCGCGCGTCGCGCCAAGGGTCGCAGCAAGCTGTCTGCTTAATCAGCGCTGATAGCAGCTGGCTGGGCACAGGCGCATGAAGGCGAGCATGAAGACCCGCAAGGACTTCCTCGCCGCGGCCCGCGCTGAAAAGTGGGTCGGTCCGGTGATGTTGGTCCAGCAGCGTGACCGTGAAGACGAGACCCCTGATATTCGGGTCGGCTTCACGGCCAGCAAAAAAGTGGGAAATGCTGTCGCACGCAACCGGGCTAAACGCCGGCTGCGGGCGCTTTCTGCTGAGATGCTGCCAAAATCGGCCAAGGCAGGCCACGACTACGTGTGGGTTGCCAAGCGCGGCACGGTCAGCGCGCCGTTCTGGAAACTGCGCCGCGACGCTCGCCGCGCGCTGGAGCAGTTCACCAGCACCAAGGGCAAGGAAGGCAAGCAAACGTGAGCCAACCGAGCACCAAGGCTAAATCCCGCTGGGATGAAATGAGCTGGGGCAGCCGCGTTGTGGCTGTGCCGGTTTGGGGTTACCGCATGCTGATCTCGCCCTGGCTCCCGCCAGCGTGCCGCTATCAGCCCACGTGCAGCGAATACGCGCTCGAAGCCCTGAAACTCCATGGCCCGTTCAAGGGCACAGCTTTGGCTGCCCGCCGGATCGCTCGATGCCATCCCTGGGGCCGTCATGGCTACGATCCCGTTCCGGGTTCGGACCAGACTGCGCCGCATACCGCGTGCGCCTGCGAGCACCATGCTCGCCCTGGCTCGAGCGCCCATTCTGATAACAACCCCGCGTCACAAGGCACCCCATCATGAATGAAGACATGCGCAACATGTTGCTCGCCATCGCCATTTCCCTGGCGCTGGTGTTTGCTGTTCAGACCTTCATGCCTCAGCTGTTTCCCTCCATGCAGCCCGAGCCCGCGCCAGAGCGTCCGGCTGAAGTGGCTGGCAGCGGCAATGGGGAGAGTGGCGGCCTGACCGTTACCGGTTCGGACGGGCAGAATGTGTCTGCCATCACCACCCGAGACGACGCGCTCGACCTGTCCGATCGCATTGAGATCGATACGGGCGTCGTGACGGGCTCGTTGAACTTGCGGGGTGCCGTCTTCGATGACCTGACGCTGACCCAGTACCGGGAAACGCTCGACGACAACTCCCCGAATGTAGACCTGCTTCACCCGCAGGACGCACGCGGCGGCTACACAGTGGCGCACGACTGGTTGACCAGCGGCGGTCGGGGCCTGATCGGGAAAGCAAACTGGACGGTTGAGTCCGGCAACATGCTAACCGTCGACACGCCGGTCGTGCTGTCTGTCGAGACGGACTCGGGCATCACCGTGCGCCGGACGATTCAGGTTGCGGGCGATTACCTCTTTCGCATTACCGACGAGCTGACCCACAGCGGCAGCGAGGCCCTGACGCTCGCGCCCTTTGGCAGCGTCAACCGCTTCGATGAAGTCGCCGACGACCGCTACACGACCACCGGCTACATCTCCGTTCTCGACCGCAAACTGCGGGAGCACAAGTACGGCAAGATTGCCAAGCCGAGCACCAACCCTGAAGAGCGTCTGAATCCCACCTCGGGCGAACAGGGCGGGATCGTTACCACGGGCGGCTGGGTCGGCTTTACCGACAAGTACTGGATGGTCGCGCTGGTGCCCTCGCAGACCGACGAAGTGCGCGCGGGCTACGCGTTGCAAAAGGGCGGGCTCGGGCAGCGGCAGTTCGTGTCCTCTCAGTACACCTACAACAGCAGCGTAACAGTACAGCCCCAGCAGAGCGTCGAAGTCTCCACGCTTGTTTTTGCCGGTGCCAAGGAAGTCGATCTGCTCGACGCCTATGCTAAGGAATTCTCCATCCCCAAATTCGACCGCGGCGTAAACTTCTGGTTCATCTACCCGCTGACCAAGCCGCTGTTCATCGCGCTGGCCAAAGTGACCGACTGGCTGCGGCCTTCCATGGGCCCCTATGCCTTTGGCGCGGCGATTATCGTACTGACGCTGATCGTGAAGACCCTGCTCTTCCCACTGCAGCTCCGCGCTTACCGCTCCATGGCGAAGATGCGCACGCTGCAGCCGAAGATGAAGGAGCTGCAGGAAAAGCACGCTGACGACCGTCCGGCGCTGAGCCAGGCGATGATGACCCTTTACCGTGAGGAGGGCGTGAACCCGCTAGGGGGTTGCTTGCCCATGTTATTGCAGTTCCCGGTCTTCATATCCTTGTACCGCGTGATGCTGGTGACGCTGGAAGCGCGTCATGCGCCCTTCCCGGGCTGGATTCAGGATTTGTCGGCCAAAGATCCGACGGGACTGCTTGAGCTGTTCGGTCTGATCCCGTGGAACCCGGAGATGCTGCCGCTGATCGCCATCCTGAACATCGGGATCTGGCCGATCGTCTACGGCCTGTCGATGCTGGCGCTGCAGCGCATGTCCCCGGCACCGTCGGACCCGATGCAGGCGCGCATCTTCCTGTTCATGCCGATTATCTTCACCTTCGTTCTGGCCGGGTTCCCGGTTGGTCTGGTGATCTACTGGACGGTGAACAACATCATCTCCATGGGCCAGCAGTTTATCATTGGTCGCATGACCAAGACAAAGAGCCAGGAGCAGCAGGAAGCCGCCGCCGCGCGGGCCGAAGCCAAGGCTGCAGCCAAAGCTGAGAAGAAGGCGAAAAAGGAACAGGGCGGGGCCTAAACGCCTCCCCCTTTCCCAGCTGGCCGCGTCGCCCATGCCAACCACAGCGCCTGACCTCAGCGCCAATCCGGCAGACCTGTTCAAGAACCGGGCTGTGTTCTTCAAGGGGGTTCCGGCCATGCGCTTCCTGCCCGAAGCGGACCGGCCGGAAGTCGCCTTTGCTGGACGGTCTAACGTGGGCAAGTCGTCGCTGCTGAATGCACTGACGGGGGTCAAGGGCCTTGCCCGGACGTCCAACACGCCCGGCCGTACGCAGGAGATGAACTTCTTCGACCTTGCCGGGGCGGGCTATATCGTGGACTTGCCCGGCTATGGCTACGCCAAGGCGTCCAAGCGCGACATCGCCCGCTGGAACGCCACGACCAACGAATACCTGCAAGGTCGGCCCAATCTGCAGCGCGTTTATGTGCTGATCGACTGTCGACACGGGCTCAAGGATAATGACCGCGAGCTGATGAAAGACCTCGACGTCGCCGCCGTATCCTATCAGCTGATCCTGACCAAGGCGGACAAGATCAAGTCTGGCGCGCTGGACAAGGTGCGCAAAGCGGTCGAGGCTGAAGCCCTCACGCACCCTGCATCTTTCCCGCGCGTGCTCACCACATCGGCAGAAAAGCCGTTGGGCCCGCTGGGTGGCATCATGGACTTGCGGGAGGCCGTGGCTCGTGTGTTGTTGGGCCTGGGCGATGATTTTGGAGATATGTTCGCATGACCGAGATGAGCGAAACCCAGGTTCGGGCCTGGCTCGACAAAGCCGAGACCCTGCGCGAAGCCCTGCCCTTCATGCGCCGCTACACCGGCAAGACCATCGTCGTGAAGTTCGGTGGTCACGCCATGGTTGACCCGGCGCTGACCGAGAGCTTTGCGGCTGACATCGCCCTGCTGCGCCAAGTGGGGATGCGTCCCATCGTCGTGCACGGCGGCGGCCCACAGATCGCGGCGATGCTCGAACGGCTTGCTGTCCCGACCAAGGCTGTCGATGGTCTGCGCGTGACTGATGCTGCGACCATGGAAATCGTGGAAATGGTCCTCGCTGGCAAGATCAACAAGGATATCGTCACGGCGCTCAACAAAGCGGGCGGAACGGCTGTGGGTCTGTCGGGAAAAGACGGCCGCCTGTTGCTGGCTGAAAAGATCCAGCGCGCGGACGGCGTCGATCTGGGCTTCGTCGGTCAGCCCAAGCACGTCAACACCGCAGTCATCGAAGCCATCCGCGATGCCGGTCTGATCCCCGTGATTGCGCCCGTGGGCGTGGATGAAGCCGGGCAGGGTTACAACATCAATGCAGATACCGCTGCGGGCGCGATTGCTGCCGCGCTGAAGGCGGAGCGCCTGATCATGCTGACTGACGTGGATGGGGTCAAAGACCTCAGCGGCGCGCTGCTCTCCGAAATCCGCCGCGCCGATATCGCCGGACTGATCGCGGACGGCACTGTTTCCGGCGGTATGATCCCCAAGCTCGAAATGTGCGCAGCCGCGGTTACCAGCGGCGTCGGCGCAGCCGTCATCCAGAACGGCACGGTCAAGCACGTGCTGCTGCTGGAGCTGCTGACCGAATACGGCGCTGGAACGCTGGTAAGCTAGTTCTTCGTGACCCAGGTGAGGTTGTCTTCGTCTTCATCGTCTTCGTCGATGAAGTCGTCGCTGGCGACCTCGTTGCCGTCTTCGTCGTAGACGACGAATTCGAGCGGCGGTGGGGTTTCTAGGACCAGCGGCATGATCAAGTCTTCCTCGGCCTCTAGGTGCGCGAGGATCTTGTCGCTGAGCAGGTGCAGCGCTTCCATCATGCCCGCCCCATCGTCGGCGTTCTCAACCGCATCAAGACAGTCTTCGATCGCCTCGTGGTCTTGCGAGAGCAGCTCAAAGGCTGAGGTGAAGTGCGGGTTCATAGAGGTGATGACGGGGAAGTAGACGCCGTCCTCGACCTGCTGGTGCTGATCCAGCTGACCGCGGAACAGAGACCACATCTCCATCAGCTGTTCTTCCTCGCCCTGGTCTGGGCCATCCGCGCCAAACTCTTCGACCGATCGCAGCAGGTCGCTGAGCAGCAGCCGGAAGTTTCCGTGGCGGCGGAGCCAGAAGTCCAGCAGCGCGTTGAAGTTATCGTGGAAACGCCAAACTGCGCGGGAGTGATCGGGGAGCGTGGCCGACACGTCTGCAAGCAGATCGCTCAGCGCCAATGGCTTTGTGTTCGTGGTCATAGCGATCAAGATGGCGAAGCTGTTCGGGACTTGCAATGCTCGTGTTGCGAGGCCCGGCGTTGCAAAGCTGCGGAGTCCGTTTAGAACGGCTGGCATACAAGCCCTTTATTATGTCCCTTCGACGGAAATCGACACATGAGCAAAGACGTCAAACGCGTGGTTCTCGCCTATTCAGGCGGCCTGGACACCTCGGTGATCCTCAAGTGGTTGCAAGTTACCTATAACTGCGAGGTTGTGACCTTTACGGCGGACCTGGGGCAGGGCGAGGAGCTGGAGCCAGCCCGAGAAAAGGCTTTGATGTTAGGCATTAAGCCGGAAAACATCTTCATCGAGGACCTGCGCGACGAATTTTGCCGAGACTACGTTTATCCGATGTTTCGCGCCAATGCGCTCTACGAAGGCGTCTATTTGCTGGGCACATCCATCGCCCGACCGCTGATTTCCAAGAAGCAAATCGAGATTGCGCGTAACGTCGGTGGGGACGCGGTTTCTCATGGTGCGACGGGCAAAGGAAATGATCAGGTTCGCTTCGAATTGGCCTATTACGCGCTTGAGCCGGACATCAAAGTGATCGCTCCGTGGCGAGAATGGGACCTGGCGTCGCGTACTAAACTGCTAAGCTTCGCTGAAGAGCATCAGATTCCCATCGCCAAGGACAAGCGCGGCGAGGCTCCGTTCTCCGTTGATGCCAACCTGCTGCACACTTCTTCGGAAGGTAAAGTGCTCGAAGACCCAGCCGAAGAAGCGCCAAACCTCGTCTATCAGCGCACCCTGTCGCCACAGGAAGCGCCCGATCAGGATACGGTGATTGAGATTGGCTTTGAAAAGGGTGATCCGGTCTCGATCAACGGTGAAGCCATGGGCCCGGCGGCTCTGCTCACCGCGCTGAACAAGTACGGCCACGACAATGGCATCGGTCGGCTGGATCTGGTGGAAAACCGCTTTGTCGGGATGAAGTCGCGCGGGGTCTATGAGACGCCGGGCGGGACGATCTTGCTCACCGCGCACCGGGCGCTTGAGTCGATCACGCTGGACCGCGGCGCGGCGCACCTCAAGGACGAGCTGATGCCCCGCTATGCCGAGCTGATCTACAACGGCTTCTGGTTCTCGCCCGAGCGCGAGTTGCTGCAGACCATGATCGACAAGTCGCAGCAGTGGGTCAGCGGCGCCGTTCGCCTGCGTCTGTACAAAGGCAACGCAACGGTTGTTGGCCGCACCAGCCCCTACAGCCTCTACCGTCAGGACTACGTCACCTTTGAGGAAGACAGCGTCTATGACCACCGCGATGCTGAAGGCTTCATCAAGCTCAACGCCCTGCGCCTGCGTCTGGCGACCGAGCGGAACCGGCGGTTTGAAAGCTGATGGCTGAGTCGCTCAAGCACGTGATCCTTCGCCTCGCTGAAGAGCGGGGCGAAGCCACCTTCAGCCCCACCGACGCTGCCCAGGCTCTGCGCCCTCCACGTCCCGATGAAGTCAAAGGCTCCGAGAAGTGGCGCGGGTTTCTGCGGCAGGTTCGGGCCGAGGCTAAAGGTCTGGCGCGGCAGGGCCGGATCGACATCTTGCGGCGCGGGGAAGTCGTGGACCCGAGCAAGCCGATCAAGGGCCTCATCCAACTGCGCAAAACACCCGGCTCCCCGCCCTTTGACCCGGACGAAGACTAGAACGCGATCTCTCGGGGACGCCAGACGGTTTAGAGGAAGGTGCGCAGGTCCGTGACCAGGCCGGCATAACTTGTACCGCGTACAGCGTCATGGAAGGGCTGATAGGCTGTGACCAAGTCCGCCTCCTGCTGCTCTGCCAAAGCAAAATACAGGCACAGCGGTGGCGACAGTCTCAGATCAAGCGAGATTTCCAGCGCGCGGTCGGCGAGCTCTTCTGACGGGGTGATCTTGTGGTTCATAGCCCGACGGAAGTGGCGCAGCGCGGCTGCACCGACTGCGCCGGAAAGCAAGTCTTCCTGACAGTAGGACCACAACACCTGTGAGACATGAGAGGACAGCACGCCCGGCGCCTGACAGTGCTCAAGACGTTGGAGAAACAGGAGGCTGATCGGTGTCAGGCTCTGTTCCAGATACCAGGGAACGACAACTGATGCGTCGATGACAAAGCGTGTTTGTGTCTCTTTTCCAGCCACTCTAGCGCTCGCTTTGCAGCGCAAGGCTGCCCCCGGAGATACCTGCATCCAGCATGGCTTCGGCGAGCGGATCATTGACCATTGGCGCCTGACCGCGCAAAGACTCTGCTTCAGCTTCCAGATCGGTGCCCGATGGGATGGCGTGTTCGGATAGAACGGTACGGAGTTCTTGCTCCAGACTATGTCTTTTCCGCTTGGCTCTCAGGCGATACGTTTCAATGACGTCATCGTCCAGATTTCGGATAAGGACTTGTCCCATGCCCAGCCATAAACCTCGTCGTCATTGGTGCTGGCAACCTCAGCGATTGCAAGTTTCCTTAGTTCTAGAGACTTTCGTCGCTCTTTTGAAGGACTAAACGTCGTGACGGGATCGTCGGACCAAAATGCAAACGACTCCGGTCGGAACCGGCTTGCGAAGATCATAGCGCATTCGGGTCTGTGCTCACGCCGGGATGCTGAAAAGATGATTCTTGAGGGCCGGGTGAGCGTCCATGGGCAGGTCGTGACCGACCCTGCGACGACGCTGGAAAGCTGGCAGGGCGTTGCGGTGGATGGCAAGGCGCTGTCTGCGCCGCCGGATATCAAGCTCTATCGCTTCTACAAGCCGCTGGGCGCGCTGGTGACCGACCGCGACCCGGAAGGCCGCACCACGGTCTATGATCTGCTGCCCAACATGGGACCGGGTGCGCCGCGTCTGCTGGCGGTGGGTCGGCTGGACATCAACTCTGAGGGGCTGATGCTGTTCACCACCAGCCCCGTCCTCAAACGCCAGTTGGAGCTTCCCGAAACGGGGTTGAGCCGGATTTACCGCGTGCGCGCGCACGGCACAGTCACGGACCGTCAACTGGCGGCGCTGCAGGATGGCGTTACCATTGATGAGGTGACCTACGGGCCGGTTATCGCAGAGCGCGAGACGCTGAAGGAGAGCGGCCTGAACCGCTGGTATCGCTTTACGCTGACGGAGGGGAAGAACCGCGAGATCCGTAAGCTGGCGCAGCATCTGGGCTTGCAGGTTAACCGCCTGATCCGTGTCTCCTACGGGGGCCTGACGCTGGGTTCGCTGGCGCGGATGGAGCTCAAGGAAGTCTCCCGCGCACGCATGTTCGAGCTGTTCGGCGTTGGGACAGAGCGCAAGTCTACGTGGGCTAAAGCCAAACCCAAGCCGCTCAAGCCTGGTCACCGCAAGGCGGCGGACAAGAAGCGCGCGGCCAAGGATGGGCGGCGCATGGGCGTCGGTCGCGCGCCGAACGCCAACCGCAACTCCCGCCGGCCGCAGCGTGGCCGCTAGATCCTTCGCCGCTGCGCCCGGATCGGTGCGCATCACCGGCGGGCGGATCAAAGGGCGGAAGCTCGACATCCCTGCTGGAACCGGCGTGCGTCCCACCGCCGACCGCGCGCGGGAGACCCTGTTCAACGTCCTCATCAACCGTTTCCGCCAACCCGGTGGGGAGAGCGTGCTGAGCGAGGCGCGGGTGCTTGATGCTTTTGCGGGGACGGGAGCGCTGGGGATCGAGGCTTGGTCGCGCGGAGCGTCTTCAGTGGCCTTCGTTGAGAGTGACCGCAACCACCGCAGCACGCTTGCCGCGAATTTGCAGAAAGCCAAATTGCCCGCAACGGAGCACGCCATCACCAGCGACCGAAGCGGACTGACCGCGCCCTTTGACCTGATCCTCGCCGATCCGCCCTATGAGCAAGGGGCCGCGCTGGTGTCGGCGTTGGTCTCGGAAACAGCCCTGTGGCACGCCGAAACGCTGCTGGTTTGGGAGCGGCCTCGGGGCAGTGAGGGCAGTCTTGTCGGCTGGGAAACCGTGCACGAAACACCGTCGGGAAAGACAGTCTTCGCCTTCCTGCGTCCCCGCAAAGGCTAAGCCTTCAGCGACGCTCGAACAGGGATTCGAGGTCTTCGATGGACAGTTGAACGTAAGTGGGTCGGCCATGGTTGCACTGCCCGGCCAGCGGCGTACGCTCCATATCGCGCAACAGTTGGTTCATCTCTTCCGCGTTCAGCCGGCGGCCCGAGCGCACGGACCCGTGGCAGGCAGCCGTCGCCAGCACGCGATCCAGCCGCTCTTGCAGCGAAAAGGCCTGCTCCCACCCTGCGAGTTCTTCGGCGAGGTCTTTGACCAGCTTCTGACAGTCCGGCTGGCCAAGCGCGGCGGGGGTTTCCTGCACCACGACCGTGCCGTCGCCAAACGGCTCAATGACCAACCCCGCTTCGCTCAGCACGTCTTCAGCCTCGGTCAGCAGCTCAGCGCTGGCGGGGTCCAGGTGGACGACCTCGGGGATCAGCAGCGCCTGTCGCTCGACACCGCGCTCGGCGCGCTGGGCCTTCATCCGCTCCAGCACCAGCCGTTCATGGGCGGCGTGCTGGTCGATGATGACGACGCCGGTTTCTGTTTCAGCAACGATGTAGTTGGCGTGCACCTGTGCCTTCGCCGCGCCGAGCGGGAAGGCCCGCAGGTCCGGGGCGGCGGGGGCGGTTTCGGGGTGGAAGGCGCTGGAGCTATCGGCAACGCGGGCCTGCGGGGCGAAGGCGTCGGACCAGCTCTCCTGCTGCGTGGGTGAAGGGTGTTGCGCGCGGTAGCTGTAGTCGCCCTGAAGCGCGGGTCGCGGGCTTTCTGCGCCCGTTGATAAGCGCTCGACGACGCCCCCTGTTAGGTGACTGGACGCGCTGAATCCGCCCTCGACTATACCCCGGCGCAGGCCGTCGATGAGCATGGCTCGAACCTCACCCGCCTGCCGAAAGCGTACTTCTGACTTGGCCGGGTGCACGTTCACATCAACCGCTTCGGGCGGTACGTCGAGCCAGAGCACGACGACCGGATGGCGATCAGGCGCGAGCACGGGGCGATAGGCGGCGCGGATCACGCCGGTCAGCTGCTTGTCGCGGACGGGGCGGCCGTTGACGAACAGGTATTGTTGCAGGCTGTTCGCCCGGTTGTAGGTCGGAAGGCCCGCCCAGCCGCGCAGGACCATGCCGTCGCGGTGGCTTTGGATCTCACGGCTGTTGGCGGCGAACTCAAGGCCCATGACATCGCGCACCCTGTCGGCGGCGTCAGCGCAGGCGGGCAGAGCGAGGGAGCGGCGGGCGTTGTGCTGGACCTCAAAGCTGATCGCCGGATGCGCCAGCGCCAGCCGCCGAATCACATCCAGACAAGCGCCCGCTTCGGCTTGTTCACCTTTGAGGAATTTCAGGCGCGCAGGTACGGCGAAGAACAGGTCGGTAACGTCAATGGTTGTGCCGATGTTGCCCGCTGCGGGGCCATCGAAAACGGTGTCGCCGCCCTCGACGGAAAGGCGCCAGCTTTGCTCGTCCGCGTGGGTGCGAGAGGTCAGGCTGAGTCGGGCGACCGAGGCGATGGACGGCAGCGCTTCCCCGCGAAACCCGAGCTTTTCAATGCGCACCAGATCGCCCTCAGGCAGCTTGGAGGTTGCATGCCGTTCCAGCGCGAGCCGCATGCCTTCCGCGGTCATGCCGTGGCCGTCATCCTCGACCCGGATCAGCGCCTTTCCGCCCTCTCGCAGGGTCACAGAAATCCGAAACGCGCCGGCGTCGATGGCGTTCTCAACCAGTTCTTTGACCACGCTGGCAGGCCGGTCCACGACCTCGCCTGCAGCGATCTGGTTCACCAGCGTATCAGGCAGGCGACGGATCGAGGGCAGGGCAGCAGAGGCCGGAGATTGGTTCAGCGGTTCCATGAGTGAACCATAGCATTATGAGACGCAATCACGGTAGGGCCTATTCCAATGTGAGAAGCGTTGCGGGAAGCATTTCGGCTTGCGCGCGCAGGATGCGACGCGGCCACGGAAGGGCGGCGGCGAGGGTTGCGGCCCGGTCTACATGGGCTGGCGTGGTGTCCAGCGCGAGAAATCCCAACTGGGTCGCAGCTGACTGCAACCGCCCGCGCAGCGCTGGAAACGCGGCGCGATCGTCCTGCTCCAGCTCATAGGCATCGAGGAACGTGGCCGCTGAAACGAAGATTCGGTTGGATCGATCGACCAGCACGGCATGGGCTTCTGAGCGCAGCCGGAAGGGCGCCGCCATGGCCGCCAACAGGGTTGCGCCGTCGAGCAGATAGTCGCTCACGAGAGCTTCACTGACGCCCGGAACAGCCCCAGCGGTCGCGGCGCCGTGCGGTCCTGCGGCAAGGGCGTGAGCTGGACCAGCGCTTGCCCGCGCTTGCCGATCAGGACCGGTTCACCCGTCGCTGAAACCTGATCGACCAGCTTGGAAAAGTGGGTTTTTGCGTCGTGCAGATTGATAACGTCGCTCATGGTTCTCTGTTCTAGTCCGAAAAGTGGACTAAGTATGCCCTGACCCATCTTGCGAGACAAGCCCGGCTCGGCTATCCCCACGCTGCTAACGAATCTTCGACAGATGGATGAGGACATCATGGCCTCTGTTAACCAAGAACTGGCCGGCCGCTACGCGTCTGCACTGTTTGACCTTGCAGATGAAAGCAAGGCGCTCGACCAGGTATCTTCCGACCTCGCGACCATCAAAGGTCTGTTCGACGAGAGCCCCGAGCTGGGTCAACTCGCGCGCAGTCCGCTGGTGAAGGCTGAGGACCGTGCCCGCGCTTTTGGTGCTGTCATGGAAAAGGCTGGCGTTTCCGCGCTGGTCTCCAACTTCGCGCAAGTCGTGGCCAAGAATGGCCGCCTGTTTGCGCTGCCCCAGATCATCAAGGCTTTCAATGATGAGCTTTCCCGCCGCCGCGGTGAGATTGTCGCTGAAGTTCGCGTTGCTGCACCGTTGTCCGCGGAGCAGGAAACCCGGCTTCTCGAAAACCTTCAGGCCAAGCACGGCAAGGGCGTCAAGCTCGACGTGCAGATCGATCCTTCGATCATTGGCGGCATGACCATCCGCGTCGGCTCTGTCCAGATTGACAGCTCCCTCGCGACGAAACTGAACAAGCTGTCTCTGGCGCTGAAGTCCAGCGTTACGGGCGCAGCTGCTTAACATCACCCCTTCACCCTGCTGTGGGGTGATGGCTTAACCCAAAGGAAGAATGATGGATATTCGTGCTTCTGAAATCTCTGCGATCCTGAAGGATCAGATCGCTAACTTCGGCGCTGAAGCTGATGTTGCAGAGGTTGGTCAGGTTCTGTCCGTATCGGACGGCGTGGCGCGCATTTACGGTCTCGACAACGTCCAGGCGGGCGAAATGGTCGAGTTCGCGAACGGCGTGAAGGGCATGGCCCTGAACCTGGAAATCGACAACGTTGGTGTGGTTATCTTCGGCGATGACCGCGGCATTAAAGAAGGCGACACGGTCAAGCGTACGGGCGCGATCGTTGAGGTTCCTTCTGGTCGTGGCATGCTGGGCCGCGTTGTTGACGGTCTGGGCAACCCGATCGACGGCAAGGGCCCATTGACCGACGTCACCATGAACCGCGTGGAAGTGAAGGCTCCCGGGATTATCCCGCGTAAGTCGGTTCACGAGCCCATGCAGACCGGCATCAAGGCGGTTGACTCCCTGATCCCCGTTGGCCGTGGCCAGCGCGAGCTGATCATTGGTGACCGTCAGACCGGCAAGACCGCTGTGGCGATCGACACCATCCTGAACCAGAAGTCCGTGAACGAGTCCTCTGACGAGAGCAAGAAGCTGTACTGTGTGTACGTTGCTGTCGGTCAGAAGCGTTCCACCGTGGCACAGATCGTTAAGACGCTCGAAGAATACGGCGCTATGGAATACTCCATCGTCGTTGCAGCAACCGCCTCTGACCCGGCACCGCTGCAGTTCCTCGCGCCTTACACCGGCGCTGCCATGGGCGAGTACTTCCGCGACAACAGCATGCACTCCCTGATCGTATACGATGACCTGTCCAAGCAGGCCGTTGCTTACCGTCAGATGTCGCTGCTGCTGCGTCGTCCTCCGGGCCGTGAAGCGTACCCGGGCGACGTCTTCTACCTGCACTCCCGTCTGCTGGAGCGTGCGTGTAAGATGTCCGACGCTGCGGGCGCTGGCTCCATGACCGCTCTGCCGGTTGTTGAGACTCAGGCCAACGACGTTTCCGCCTTTATCCCGACCAACGTGATTTCGATCACCGACGGTCAGATCTTCCTGGAAACCTCCCTGTTCTACCGCGGCATTCGTCCGGCGCTGAACGTGGGTATTTCCGTAT
>CBFHUI010000017.1:0-19379 GCA_965658725.1 Alphaproteobacteria bacterium
CCCGCTGCCTGCATGACCTTGAGCGCTGGGATCGTATCTGCCCGCCAGTTGAAGTCACGGTAGAACAGGGGCTGATAGTTCCGACGTGCGTAGAAATCCAACAAGTCTCCGCGGCTCAGCCCAAAGGTGCGCAAGTCTCGCGGGATTGGCCCTGCCAGCAGATCGCGCATGATTCCATCCGTCACCACGCCGCCCAGTGCTGAATCCTGCGCAGGAATGGCGCTGACGCTGCGATTGCTGAGGGGGCTTATGGCGAAAACAAAGGTGGCGAGCATCAGGCTGAAAAGGCGAAACATTCAAGAGACCTTATCGACGGGTAAATGCGTTAAATGCTATGAATTGACACAAATCGGCAGCATGACTCAGGTTTGAGACATACCTATCAAATTTGGGCAATCCATGAAAAAGGAACGACACCGATGTGGCAGGGAAAGACCATTCACAACTGTATGAGGCCGATCACTTCGGCAACATGTGTTGCATTTATGATAATTTTATCCGCCTGTGGCGAGCGGAATGATCCCAATGCCGCAGTGATCGTCGCAGCCAACTCCGGCCTGAGTTCGCAACTGCTACAGAACAGTCTGACGGTAGAGGCTGGGACCGAGATGTCGGCCTTGGAAGCTGCGGTGAGTAAGGCGGTCTGGAACCCGAGCGACAAGCTGCGCGCGGACGTGTCGACTTACTTGGGGCAGTTGGGGCCTAAAGCCTTTGCCATTACGCCGCCAACCGAAACCGGCGCGCAGGCTTGGGGTAGCATCCACGGTGCAACTTCGACACAGGAAGCGCAGCGCGATGCCATGGATATCTGCGCGAACGTGGCAGCGCAGCGGACGATCAACATGCCTTGCAGCATCCTGTTCATTGAAAATCGTCAGCAGCCCTTGGGCTGGTAGCCTAGGGCGCGAGCCAGGCCGCGCGCCGTTGCCCGGCGAGACCGTAATCGAACAAGAGCCGCCGATGCGCACCTTTGAGCGAGAGCACTTCGAGGCGGTCTGCGGTCAGGTGAAGAACCCGAAAGTTCTTCCGTGCGCGTTCGAGGTCGTCGGTGGTCATGTCATCGACATCGACGGTCGTGTTTTCCGGCTCTAACATCGCGGTGCCGGGGTCGATGCGGTTGGCATAGATTGTCTTGGTTGCGAGCGTGAGCTTAGCCCAAGCCAGTTCCGTATATTCCTTGCGATGATCCAGCATCTCGATCCGGCCCATGACCGTCACTTGCAGGGATTTGCGCGGGTCATAGAATGACAGGCTGGCGTGCTTGGCCTTGGGGATAACGGCGGCTTTGCGCGAGCGGGCGTCAGTATGGATCTCGAAGCGTTTTTCACTGCGATCGAGATTGCGCAGAACCACCGTGCGCGGCACGGGTGTAAAGCCGTCGAGGTAGCACAGGGTTGGCCAGTGGAAAGCATGACGTGGCTTGACCACGCCCTCGCGAAGCTCGTTCCAAACCACGTCATGGCCGAGCTTGAGGTCGTCAAAGGGCGAGGGTTCGTTGCTCATCCGCTTCCGACCCCTCGTGCGCCTTGCGCGAGTTCAGTCCAGTTGTGCCGAGAGGCGAGGTGAGCGTAAAGCGGGGCGAGCCAGCCTTTTGCGCGCCAGGCAAGGAAAATGCCCTCGTCCAGCTCGTTCAATCGATCTTCGTCCACGACCAGAAACCCGCCTAGTTTAAGCGACTGCGTTTCGCCCAATTGGATTTCGCTGTCGTCCTCAATCAGTATTCCGGAGTCCTGAAAGGCACGTAACATAGCAAGGCTGTCATCCCACTGCCGGTTAAAGTCAGCGCAAAACGAGAGTGCCTGATTGAGAAAGGGCGTCGGCTGGCGGTTTTCGAACAGTCGGTCGCCGCGATCTTCGGACAGCCGGCCACTCGATTCCTCGACCCCCAGAACCATGCGTTTGCTCTCCGGGTCGGACATGAGCAGGAAGGGGAAGCGCCGGATATAGGCGGGAACATAGGCACCCGGCCGCCACTGTCCCGCCTCGTCAACGAACAGGTTTCCACTGTCTTTCATGCCCACAATACACACCGGGGAAAGCGGTGACTGAGGCGTAAAAACAATGGGATAACAGCGGCTTGCCGTCTGAAACTCTACGGCTGTTAAGGGCACGGATGTCACCTCTCGCGCGTAGCCAAAGCCATAGGCTGGCAGCAGACGCATGTCGTTGTGCCGTCCAGCGGTCACGGGCGCCGGATTGGAGTACAGGGGAGGTTGGCGCTTAGCGCTCATAGACGGGGCCTTGTTGGGTCGCAGGTGGCTCGACCGTCTACCTGCGGCGCGGGCGCAGCGTGGTCAAGTCTTTGCTCTGTGGATGACCGATACGGGCGGGGTCTGAAAACTGGATTCAGTTTTAACCAACTCCTCGCGCCTTGGCCCCCTATTTGCACCGTCCCTGATGTCGATCAGTGCAGGCCGCATAACCCGGCAGGCGCAACAAGGGTCAAAAAGGCTCGATCGGCGATAACAAAAAGCAATTTATAAAGAATTGAATTGAGGAACAGGCTATGGCTGAGAAGCCGAAAAGCCAGGATGAGCTTCGCCAGATTCGCGAACTGCTCTTCGGCGACGATAAGCGCGATACCAATACGCGCGTCGATAGGCTTGAGGACGCAGTGGCGGACGTGCGCGGCACCATCAGTGGTGTTGATGCTGCCCTGACCAAGAAAATCGATACGGCCTCTTTGGGAGCCAGCGACGATGTTCGTGCGCTTAACGAAGAAATGATGTCCCGGCTCACGGCGCTGGACCAGAACGTTGCGGACAACGCAGCGGCAGCGTCTGACCAGTTGAACCTTGCCGTGGGCAGTCTGACGACCGAATTGAAGAGTCTGGGCACGCAGTTGAACGAGACGAACCGAAAGCTGGACGAAGAACGTGAGCGGCGGGAGGTTCTGGCCTCTGGTCTGCGCGCGCTGGCCGACGCCATGATGGCACCCCAGACCGACTAGTCCGGTTTGCCTTCACCCCGCTTTTTACCCGGACGTTCAGAAACGGAGGCTCTCGCACGGTGAGCACCGACGACCAAAAACCGGCCAGTGATGTCGATACGCTGCGCGCGCTGCTGCTGGGCAGTGACGACGCTTCGCTGCGGTCGATCGAAGCGCTGGCTGAGCGGGTCGGATCGGTGGAATCGGCGTTGGCCGATGATCCAGTTACGGCCGCGCGGGTGCAAGCACTGCTCGCCGAGGTGCTCGATGGGCTTCAGGGTGACGAGCGACGGTTGGTGCAAGAGCGCTTGACCGCTTTGCTCCTCGCCAACATTCAGAACGAAATCAAAGCCGCGCGTCCAAGCTTCATCGAGGCGATTTACCCGGTCGCGGGTGGTCTCGTGCGAAAGGGCATCACGCAGGCAATTGCCGAACTGCTTGAGCTGATCGAAGAACGGCTTTCCCAGCCGGTTACTTTCTACAAGCGTGCTCAAATCCGTTTTCAATCGCTGGTCACGGGCAAGCCAGAGGCAGAAATTTGGCTCCGTCAGACGGGGCTGTTCCACGTGGATCGAATCCTGCTGGTCGATCGGTCGTCAGGGACCGTCATCACCGGGTTGCGGCAGGAACGCGATGGCACGGCGACTGACACCAGCCAGTCTTCCGGCACCGTACAAGGCGAAGATCAGATCGTTTCAGGCATGCTGACCGCGATCATGTCCTTCAGCCAAGAAGCCTTTGGCGATGGCGGCGGCGGGGAGCTGTCTACGCTGGAGTTCGAGAACAGCCAACTGCACCTCAAAGCTACGCCGATGGTGCTGATGGTTGTGCGCACGATCGGCGCGCCGCCGGCCAAGCTCGACAGCATCATCGAAAACCGTTTCGACCGGATCGTCACCGACAACGCCGACGCGCTTTCGTCCTTTGATGGCAGCTTGCCGGATGACTCGCGGCTGGAAATCCAATCACAGCTGCGCCGCTTGCTGCGGGAGTTGCGCAAGGCGGAGAGCGAGGGCAGGGGTGCCCCTGTTCGGCCCGGCAATCGCTGGCGGACCTTTACGACCTTTATCGTTGCGCTTGGCTTTGTGCTGCTGATGGCATTGGGGCTGATTGCTCTTGTTAACGTCGTGCGGATCAGTGGCAACGTGAACCGCGTTGAAGATACCATCGCGACAGTCGAGGCCCTGCGGGCTTATCCCATTGAAGCATCCTACGATCAGTCAAAGGCGAGCGTTGTGGTCAGTGGATTGGTGCCGGATGCGGCGGCGGCGGGGCTGTTAGAAAATCGGCTTCGGCAGGCGCACCCGCGTCTGGCGCTGAGCTTTGCGCTTTCCAACATCGCAACCGATGCCGTCCGCCCGAACCTGCGCGGCCCCCGGATCGAGCGGGAAGCAAACTCGGCCGGGGTCAACCAGCTGCGCGATGAAGCCTTTATCCGCGACACGATCATCCTCGATCTGGAGCAGCAGATCAGCGACCTTCGAGGCACGCTCGAAGGCCGAGAAGCCGTCGCGGCAGCGGCCTCCTATCCGTCCCTGACCTACGACCTCGACCCCAGTCTGAGCACCCTGCGTGATCAGGTCGGACGTGAGTTGATGGCCGGGTTGGAGAGTGTTGCTGTGTCCGCCAACGGTGGGGAGACCGCTGACGACTTTAGCGTGCTGCTCGGTCTGGATGGTGCAGGCGCATCGCGAGCGGATCGGCTCGATGAGGAAACCATCGCTGGTACGCTCATCGGCTTCACGGCAGCGGGCAACTTTACCGATATTCGCTTTGCCGTCGAAGCCGCACGGCTGGTGGCAGAGAACATGCGCGGCAAGCCTGACGGTGCGCGTCTCGAAGTGCTGTCAATCTCGCGCCCGGTCATTGGCCGACCGGCGCCGGAGAGCATGGAGCACTTCATCGCGTCCAAAGCCCGCGCGCTGGTCGTGGCGCAAGGGATCGACCCCGCCATGGTTGTCATTCGCAACGGTGGGGAAGCGGCCCCGGTCGCAGAAATCGATCCCAAGTCCTGGCGAAAGTCTCACTATGTAGGTTTCCGGCTTGCTTATTGAGCCAAAGTGATGTCCCTGAAGCTTCTATCTTGAGGGGAAATCTGTGAGCGTTCTCGCCCAAAAAGCCTGCATCGTTGGTGAGTTCTCGGTCGGAAAGACGTCGCTGATCCGACGCTACGTGCTTGGCCTGTTCTCCGACGACTACAAGGCAACGCTGGGCGTAAACTGCTACAACCACGCCGGCCAGTTCCTGCACCCCGAGACGGGTGAGACGCAGGCGGTCAACCTCGTACTCTGGGACATTGAGGGCGGCCAGCAGAAGTCATCCATGCTCAACACCTATTTGATCGGTGCAGCCGGTGCACTGATGATTGCGGATGTCACGCGACCCGAGACCATCGAGGCGCTGGACCACTATTACGATTTGCTCGAACGGGTCATTCCTGGCCGCCCAAAGATTTTCGCGCTCAACAAAATCGACCGTATGGACGGGAGCCCGGCGCTCACCGAAGCGCTTGCGCTGGCACAGGCTAAGGCGCGGGCCTTGGGGGTCAAGCTGGTGCTGACTTCAGCGTCGGAAGGCAATCAAGTGCCCGAACTGTTCGGCGCACTGGCTTCCGAAATGCTTCGTTTGCGAGGGTGAACCGTGGCTCCGGGAGACGCCATTGCCGCGGCACAGGCGGCTTTATTGGATGCTGGACTGATCAATCTCGCCATCATCGATGCGCAAGCACGGGTGATCGCCGTGGAGGGTTCTCTGCTTGCAGACTGGCGGGCCGGTGACAGCGTCGTCGAACGTCTGCTGGTGCTCGCCGGAATGGAGCCTGTAATCGCGGCCATGGCCAAGGGGGAGCCGGGTGCCGGGCCGCTCGACCTGCCGGCAGTGTTCATTGGCGGCAATCACGAAGACGGGGGTCCGGGCGTATCGCTGCGGCTCGCGCCTCTGGACCTCGGACGCGTCCTGCTGCTGCTGCGTCCGCTGGAAAATGCGGCTGCCATGGATCAGGTGTCCGTGCAGCAGCACAATGATCTCGCCTTGCTGCGTGGTCAGTTGGAGCAGGCGACTTCGCAGGCTGCGTTGAATGAGACGGCAAGAGAAGCCCTGTTTGACACGTTGCGGTGGAGCTTTCGTGCCCCTTTGGCCGGGCTTGTCCAGGCCACCGAGGGTACAGCGCTAGACGGTCCTGCGCGGGAAGCGCTGGACGCCGTGGATGACTGGCTGGCGCTGCTTGACCTGCGGGCGCAGCACATGGCGGCAGAAGGTCAAGGCGAAGGAAACGGCAGCGAGGACCCACCAACGCTGGCGCTGCGTTCCATCAAGGCAGAAGTTGCGCCGCTGTTTCCCGGCGGCGTTGCGCTTTCAACGGCGACTGCCGAGCGGGCCGGAGCACAGGCGCAGGGGGCGGCTTCGCTGTTGGTCCTTGCTCTCCGGGCGCTGAGCCGCTCTTCCGGTTCTGCACAAACCGCGCTTGTGATCGAAGACACGGCAACCGCCCTGCGCTTCTGCGTTCAAGGCCCCTTTGCAGCCTCGCCGACGGATCACCGCATTGAACTGGCGCGTTCAGCCGTGCTCCTTCTGGGCGGCGGTTTGGACTTAACGAACAGCGCGGCGGTCCTGAGCCTGCCTTTGTCGGTAGGCTAGCGCGCAAGGTCGATCTCGACCATCACCCGCAACCCGCCACTGGGGGCTTCATGCAGGCTGATATCCGCGCCGTGTCGGTCCATCACCTTCTTCACAATCGCCAACCCCAACCCCGTGCCGCCGGTCTTGCGATTGCGCGAGTCTTCAAGCCGGACAAAGGGCTGGAAGACGGCATCGCGCTGGTCTGCCGGGATGCCCTTGCCGTCGTCGTCGATGATCACCCGCGCGCGGTCGCCGTCGTCGCTTCGCTCCGTGCTTACCCGCGCCCGCACGCCATACTTGGTCGCGTTTTCAATGAGGTTGAGGAAGCCGCGCTTGAGGGACGTTCGGTCCCCCAGAACCGTCATCCGCCCACCACTCTCAAACACCGCGTCTCGGCCTTCGTCTTCGAGATTGTCGCAGATCGAGGTCAGCAGTGAGGGCAGGGAGAGCTTTTCGAAGCCGACGTCGTTCTGATCCGAACGCGCAAAGGTCAGCATGTCGTCAAGGATCTCCGCCATCTCATCCGCATCCTCCATCGCCTTCGCACGCTCCTCGGGATCGGTGAGCTTCTCCGACCGCATCCGCAGGCGAAACAGCCCCGTGCGGATATCGTGAGAAATGGCGGCGAGCATGGTTGTGCGTTCGGCGAGGTAGTCTTTGACCCGCTGCTGCATGGCATTGAGCGTCCGGGACACCGCCCGAACCTCCGCGACCCCGCGCTTTTCATCCAGCGGCGGTGCGTCGATGTCTTCGGCCAGTCGCAGGGTCGCTTCCTGGAACTTGCCCAGCGGGTTGCCCAGTCGATAGACCGCAATCATGGCCAAGGTGATGATCGTGGAACCGATGACAAAAAGGTAAAACAGTTGCCGGAGCAGGTCATCGCGGCGCTTGAACGGCTTGCGCAGCAGGAACGAAACGCTTGTGCCGTCCGAGAGCAGCACTTCCAGCCCGTCAACCTCCGGCCCCGGGCGCTGCAGGCCTGAGAGGATCGAGATCACTTCCATCGCCCCCGGACCTCGCGCAGTGTCGATGGCGAAGGCGTTCTGGGTCAGGAACTGGAAGGTAAACATCGAGGTTTGGAAGTTGTCTGCCGAGGGCTCGGCCGCATTGGCTTGCAAGGAGACATCGAAGTAGTTCGACGTCACAGCACGCAGCACTTCCGGGCGCAGCGGCGCAGGCGTGCGTTCAAGGACTTCCGCGACAGCCTGTGCCTGATCGGCGAAAGGCGGGCCTTTGCCGACTTCTTCGCCGTAGGTCTGGACAATCAAGAATCCGCCGACTGAGATTACAATCGACCAGCTCACGCCGATCACCACCAGCAGAAAGGCACGGGCGAGGTCGAGTGGGGTCTGATTTTCGAGCACGCGACCGATCACAGCGCTCAGCCGATTTCAGCGGAGAAAATGTATCCCTTGCCGCGAACGGTCTTGATGAACTGCGGGTTCTTCGGGTCTTCCTCGATCTTTTGGCGCAGACGGGAAATCGTAATGTCGATGGACCGATCAAAGACGTCCGCCTGCCGGCCCTTGGTAATGTCCAGCAGCAAGTCGCGGGTCATCAGGCGGTTGGGCCGCTCGATCAGGGCAGCGAGGAGATCGAACTCGCCTGAGGTCAGGTCCACGACCACGTCGTCAGGGTCGCGCAACTCGCGGCGGACCACGTCGAGCTTCCAGCCTTCAAAACTGGCGACCCTCTTGCGGTCCTCTGACTGGCTCGCAATCATACCCTGCCGGCGCAGCGTCGCCTTGATCCGCGCCACCAGCTCGCGGGGCGAGAACGGCTTGGTGAGGTAGTCATCCGCGCCCATTTCCAGGCCGATGATACGGTCGGCTTCGTGGGTCATGGCGGTGAGCATGATGATCGGGATGTTGCTGTCCGCTCGTAATTCGCGACAGATGGTCAGTCCGTCTTCGCCCGGCAGCATCAGGTCGAGCACCACCAGATCAATGGTCTGGTGCTCCAGAATCGTCTTGAGATCCCGCCCGGTTGAAGCTGTAGAAACTTCAAAGCCCGAGCTGCGCAGGTTCTGTTCAAGCAGGCTCCGGATCTCCGGATCATCGTCGAGAATGGCGATGTGGTTGGCGTCGCTCATGGTGTCCTCCGCCGCAAAGTCGGAAATGAATAAGACCTAAGAAAGGGTCTTTTACCATGGGCCTGAAACACTTTGAAACAAACCGAGCGCCGATGTTTCAAAAATCACGGGGTTTCGACAAACATCAGCGCACGAAATCCACTATGTTGAAGCCATAGCAACGACCCAAGCAGGTTCGCCGCCCCGAAGGTTCTCTGCACCGCCGCCCACCACCGGCACCCGCAGGATACAACCGTTCAAGGCAGCAGGCTGAACCTCGCAGCGCAAAGGAGACTAAACCGATGAACACGGCAACCCGACACGCCCCCGTATCCGCCCCGCGTACCGTTCCGGCGGTGCTGCTCATGGGCCTGGTTGCCCAGCTCGCCGCGCTTCTGGTTCCGACTGCCTCGCTGGCGCAAGGCAACAGCTTCGCCATTGCCACCCGTTACGGCGAGATTGTTTGCAGCTCGGCGCTGGCCAAGGATCGCAAGTCGCTGGACGTGAAATGTGCGAACAGCCAGGGTGCGGTCGTTTCCGCCTATCGCCAGATGCGCGATGGCACGATTGAAGTGCTGCTCGAGGAAGGCAAAGTCGGTCAGGCTGTCACAAAGGCCATCCTCGACTCTCAGGGCAAAGGCTAAGCGCGTCCCCCACCGCTGACGCTGCCCCGAACGCGAGCAGTTTTCCAACACGAGAATTTCCCATGCCGCCGGCCGTAAGTTGGCAAGCGGTACGCCCGTGCCGCATGGGAAATCAGAGGGGTGATGTGTCTTTTCCCCCTGCACCACATCACCCCTCGACCCTGACCCGACCGTCAAGACATTGTGCGACTGAAAGCGAGGGTTTTCCGCTATAGTTGCAGGCTCGACCCCGTGCGGGATTGAATCCCGTTGCCGGTGCGCTTACCTCTGCGTAACGGCCGGGTCTGACCGAACCATCGGACCGGGCAAAGCGTTGGCCCGCTCACCCCTTCTCGCTGATCGCAGGGGAGACGCAGTGGCCCTGTGGCGCTTCGACCATTAACAGGCGGCGAAAGTCGTTCCATATTGAACTTGCGTTCAATGCCCACACAAACGTGAACACCAACACGGATCAGGACACCATGTCGCTGGATATCAGAGCCTCAGACCCCCCATCTCAACCGCCCAGCAAGGGCGATGAGCCGGACGTGCCCGGCGGCGCGACCGTTTTAGAGGCAAAGCCAAAGACGAAAAAACCCAGCATGTACAAGGTATTACTGCTGAACGACGACTACACGCCGATGGAATTCGTGGTGGACGTGCTGGAGCGGTTCTTCAGCATGGATGCGCAGGCGGCGACGCAAGTGATGCTCCATGTCCACCAGCAAGGCGTCGGCGTTTGCGGCATTTATACCTTTGAAGTCGCCGAGACCAAGGTGACGCAGGTTGTAGACTACGCCCGTAAACACCAACATCCTTTACAGTGCACGCTCGAAAAAGATGATTAACAGATTGGATGGCTGATGCTCTCGACAGAGCTTGAAGAAACCCTTCGCCGGGCCCTCGCTTCGGCAGCGGAACTGAACCACGAGTTCTGCACCCTTGAGCACTTATTGCTCGCGCTGGTCTCGGACCCTGATGCGCAAAAGGTCATGCGCGCCTGTGACGTCAATATCGACGAGCTGACCGAGGCGCTGGAAACCTTCCTCCACAATGAACTCGACGATTTGGTGCGTGAAGACGGGGTTGATCCACGTCCAACCATGTCTTTCCAACGCGCCTTCGAGCGCGCCATCCTGCACGTACAGGGTTCCGGGCGCGGACAGGCGACGGGCGCCAACGTGCTCATTTCCCTGTTTCAGGAGCGCGAAAGCTTTGCCGTCTACTTCCTGCAGGAACGCGGTATGTCGCGGTTGGATGCGGTGCAGTTTGTCTCCCACGGGATCGCCAAGAACAAAGAGCTTTCTGAAACCCGCAGCGTTCGCGGCGCGGATGAAGAGGGTGAAGACGGCAGCGGCGAGACCGGCACCAAGGCGCTGGAACAGTACTGCCGGAACCTGAACGAGCGGGCGCGTGAAGGCAAAATTGATCCGCTGATCGGCCGTGACCTCGAAGTCGAGCGGACCATTCAGGTGCTGTGCCGCCGGACCAAGAACAACCCGCTTTACGTCGGTGATCCCGGCGTGGGCAAAACGGCGATTGCCGAAGGTCTGGCCAAGAAAATTGTTGATGGTGACGTGCCCGAGGTGCTGCACGACGCGACGATCTTCTCGCTCGATATGGGGGCGCTGCTGGCCGGAACGCGCTATCGCGGTGATTTTGAAGAGCGTCTGAAGGCTGTGATTGACGAGATCAATGCTTTCGATGGCGCGATCCTGTTCATTGATGAAATCCATACGGTGATTGGCGCAGGGGCGACTTCTGGTGGGGCCATGGATGCTTCCAACCTGCTCAAGCCGGCACTGGCCGCCGGTGAGCTCCGCACTATCGGTTCAACGACCTACAAGGAATACCGCTCGTACTTCGAAAAGGACCGTGCACTGGTGCGCCGGTTCCAGAAAATCGACGTCAATGAGCCGTCGGTTGAGGACGCGGTGAAGATCCTGCGCGGTCTGAAGCCAAGCTACGAAGAACACCACGGCATTCGCTACACCAACGAAGCAATCCGTACGGCGGTGGAGCTGTCCAACCGCTACATCGGTGACCGCAAGTTGCCAGACAAGGCCATCGACGTGCTCGATGAGGCCGGGGCTGCGACCAAGCTGGCAGCGCCGTCCAAGCGCAAGAAGACAGTCGGGGTCAAGGACGTCGAGGCGATTGTCTCCAAGATTGCCCGCATCCCGCCCAAGACGGTGAACAAGGACGATAAGGAAATGCTCAAGACGCTTGAGCGTGACCTCAAGCGGCTGGTCTATGGCCAGGATGATGCCATCGACGCGCTATCAACGGCGATGAAGCTGTCGCGCGCGGGTCTGCGTGAGCCGGAAAAGCCCATTGGTGCCTTCCTGTTCTCTGGCCCGACAGGCGTCGGTAAAACTGAGGTCGCCAAGCAGTTGGCGCACACGATGGGCGTCGAGCTGATCCGCTTCGATATGTCGGAGTATATGGAGCGGCACACGGTGTCCCGCCTGATCGGCGCACCCCCGGGCTACGTCGGTTTTGATCAGGGCGGCTTGCTCACCGATGCCGTCGACCAGCAACCGCACTGTGTGCTGCTGCTGGACGAGATCGAGAAAGCCCACCCGGACCTGTTCAACATTCTGTTGCAGGTCATGGACCACGGCAAACTGACCGACGCCAATGGCAAGTCCGTCAACTTCCGCAACGTGGTAATCATCATGACCACCAACGCCGGGGCGTCTGAGATGTCCAAGGCGGCGATTGGCTTTGGCTCGTCGGTTAAGGAAGGTGAAGACACAGAGGCGATCAAGCGGCTCTTCACCCCTGAATTCCGCAACCGTCTGGATGCGGTCATTCCGTTTGCGGCGCTGGGTAAGGAAACCATCGGCCGCGTGGTTGAGAAGTTCATCCTTCAGCTCGAAAACCAGCTTTCTGATCGTTCGGTCACCATCCGTCTCACCGACAAGGCACGGGCCGAGTTGGGTGAGCAGGGGTATGACCGCCTCATGGGTGCGCGGCCACTGGCACGGGTGATCCAGGACAAGATCAAGAAGCTGCTCGCCGACGAATTGCTCTTCGGTCGGTTGCAGAGCGGGGGTTCTGTGCTAATTGACTGGGACGGTAGTGAATTCGTGTTTACTTTCCCGTCAGCGGCGATTGAAGAGGTGGCGAAGCTGCCCGCCCCCGACGACGAAAGCGACAGCGCGGAAACGGTCAGCTAGCTCGACCCTGCGCCGCCTGTCGCTGAACAGGCGTTTCCTGCCATCGGCTCAATTGAGCGGCCACGATTGAGAGACCTTTCGTGGCCGTTTTCTGTTGTGGAGGAGACGGGCGCCCATGCTTTGGAGAATGGCCTTTTCCGCCCTTATGGCTTTATTTGGCGGACTGGTGGGCGTGCGGCTGGGGCTTGGTCTGGCGCAAGGTGACATCGACGCTTTGCGCAATCAGGCCCAGATCGCCGCGCAACAGACTGCCGCTGCCGAAGCGCAGTGGCAGGCTGAGCGCGCTGCTCTACAAGCCAGCAGTACCGCTGCTCAAGCCGCGCTGGCGCAGGCGTTGGAAGACTTAGGGGCTCAGCGAACGGCCTATGGAGCCAGCGAATCAAGCGTCGCAGACCTTCGCCACCGCTTGAGCACGTGCCATAGTCATCTCACTCTCGCCCTAAGTGGTCACGAGCGCTTGCGCACGAAGCTGGACAAAATAGATAAAAATTGTAGTACTCGGTCGCAGTAGCATCGGGGGGCTTTACGGAGACACACGAGGCAAGGAGACACCACCATGTCTGAACGCAAATCCAACTACGCCGAGTTCTGGCCCTACTACCTGCTAGAACACGGAAAATCGAACACCCGCATCCTGCACTTCATCGGCACGGCGGGGGCGATTATCTTTTTCTTCAATTTTCTGCTGAACGCGCACTGGCTATCGCTGTTGGTGGCGATTGTGTGCGGCTACTTCTTCGCGTGGGTCGGCCACTTCTTTGTTGAAAAGAACCGCCCCGCAACCTTCACGCACCCCCTGTGGTCGCTGATCAGCGACTTCCGCATGTTCTTCCTGTGGCTGGGTCGTGGGTTGGACGGTGAGTTGGAACGCGCTGGCGTCGAAGACCGCTAGCGGTCGGCTTTGCGATAGGGGCTTTCGTGCTCCAGCATGCCGGCGATTTGCATTTCCATCTGTTCCCGCTCCTGCGCGACGAAGTTCGCAACGGGGCGGCGCAGGGCCGGGTCGGCGATCCAGTGGAGGCTATAAGTCGCGCTGGGCAAGTACCCCCGCTGCACCTTGTGTGACCCCTGCGCTCCGGCCTCGACCCGTTGCAAACCGTGGGCGATGGCATAATCGATGGCCTGATAGTAGCAGGCCTCGAAGTGCAAGAATTTGTGGTCGTCCAGACAGCCCCAGTTGCGGCCATAGAGCGTGTCTCCACCGCGCAAGTTCAACGCTCCCGCCACGGGCTCGCCGTTCTCAAAACAAAGCACCATGACCACGTCGTCGGGGCAGCGCTCGCCCAGCATCGAGAAGAACGAGCGGGTGAGATAGGCCTGACCCCACTTGCGGTCGGCGGTGTTCATGTAGAAGGCGTAAAAAGCGTCCCAGAGGGCTTCTGTCATTTCGTGGCCCGTGAGGACGCGAATATCCACGTCCAGCTCGGCCACTTCCCGCCGCTCTTTCTTCACTGCTTTGCGCTTGCGGCTGTTCAACTGTCCAAGGAAGTCGTCAAAGCTCTGATAGCCACGGTTTTCCCAATGATACTGTACGCCCAAGCGCTGCTCGAAGGCGTCCATCTCCCCCAGTGCATCAAACTCGGACTTGTTGGGGAAGGTGATGTGCAGGCTGGAGAGCTGGAGCTGCTGCGTGACGGAAACCAGCGCCTCGCCCAGGATGGTGTGGGTCTCGCTGTCTGACGCATCACCGAGAAGCAGGCGCGGGCCGGTTGCCGGGGTGAAGGGTACGCACACCTGCGCCTTTGGGTAATACCGCCCTCCGGCACGCTCGTAGGCGTCGGCCCAGCCCCAGTCAAAGACGTACTCCCCGTAGCTATGGCTTTTCACGTAGAGCGGAACGGCGCCGAGGATGGCTCCGGTCTCGCTGTCTTCGAGCAAGACATGCTGCGCCGCCCAGCCCGATGCTGCGGAAGCGGAGCCACTGTCTTCTAGGGCGGAAAGAAAACCATGTTTTACAAAGGGGTTGGACTGCCCTGCACACGCATCCCACGCCTGGGCCGAGACCTCTGACAGGCTGCCGATCGTCCGAATTTGCAGGCGGGCTTCTGGCTCAGTCATGGGGGCGTGGTGATCCTCGCGGGGTGGTGGTTCCGGGGGCGCTGGAGGCGCTTTTATGATGTGTGCTCCTGCCGGTGCTTAGCAAGGCGGCGGGCACCGGGTCGCAGGGGTTTGTGCGAAGGAAATCAGGCCCTTTTGCCGACTTTGGCGGCTGGCTCGGGTGTCTTGTCCTTGAAGCAGCACCATTCTGCCACCGGGCAGCGCCAACACTCCGGCTTTCGCGCCTTGCACAGGTAGCGCCCGTGGAGGATCAGCCAGTGGTGGGCGTGGTGCTTAAATTCATCTGGCACGCGGCGGTTCAGGCCGTCTTCGACCTGATCCGGGTTGGATCCAGCGGCCATCCCCATGCGGTTGGAGACGCGAAAGACGTGGGTATCAACGGCAATGGTCGGATGCCCCCAGAACATCTGCAGCACCACATTCGCGGTCTTTCGACCCACCCCGGGCAGGCTTTCCAGCGCGGCTCGGTCTTCCGGCACTTCTCCACCATAGTCGTCCACGAGGATCCGGGCTGCCTTCATCACGTTGGCGGCTTTGGCGTTATAGAGGCCGATGGTTTTGATGTGCTCTTTGAGCGCGTCTTCGCCGAGATCCAGCATCTGCTGCGGGGTTGTAACACGCTGGAAAAGAGCCTTGGTCGCAGCGTTGACCGACACGTCGGTCGCTTGCGCGGAAAGGGCAACCGCAACCACCAGCGTGTAAGCGTTGACGTAGTCCAGCTCGCCCTTTGGCTCAGGCTCAATCCCTTGAAAAACCTCAAAAATCGCCCGTATCTGCTCAGCCTTCAGCACCCGCTGACGCGGTGTGACAGGGGGGGCTGTGTTGGGCAGGGTCATTCAGGCGACTTCCACGATCGCTTCAATTTCCACAGCGACCCCAAGCGGCAGGGCTGCGGCTGAAACGGCTGCGCGGGCGTGACGGCCCTTGTCACCGAAGACATCGACCATGAGGTCGGATGCGCCATTGATAACTTTGGGTTGGTCGGTGAAATCGCCGGTGGAGTTCACGAACCCGGTGAGCTTGACGATCTGCGCCACGCGGTCGAGGTCGCCTTCTAATGCCTTTTGCACCTGCGCGATAATCGCGAGCCCGCACAACCGCGCTGCGGCTGCACCGCCTTCAACGTCCATATTATCACCGAGCTTGCCAACAACCGGTGCGCCGTCAGCGATAGACACCTGCCCGGAAACATAGAGCAAGTTACCCGAGCGGGTCACCGGGACATAGTTCGCTACAGGGGCTGTGGCGGCGGGCAAGGTGATGTTCAATTCAGCAAGACGCGCGTCGATTGTGCCGGGCATGGGTGCTCCTCTCTGGGCCAGAAAAATGATGGTCCCGAAGTGGTAATGCGGTCCGGCGCTGGGCGCAAAAAAAAAGAGGCGCGAATGATCGCGCCTCCAGTCGGCTTTAAGAAGAGGGGTCAAAAAATCAGAGGCTCGCACTGAAAACTGCACGCCACCAAAGACACAAACTCCGTCGCAACAGTGATGCCAATCTGTGGAAATCTCCAGAAAAAATTATGCGACGAATCTGTAGGGTGCTGATTTGTATGAAGAAATTTTTTCCACAGGGGCAAGCAGTAAACACTACAGCCAGAGGGAGCCCTTTCGACTTCGCGCCTGTGGATAAGTTTTGGATCCCAAAATGGATATGATTCGCACCCCAAGGGTTTGCGGCATGCAAAACACTGCTTCGCGGGATGAGACTTGCCACGGCTCGGGCTGGGCTTTAGCTAGGCAACGGATCTGCGCAGGGGCTCACCGCCTCAAGCATGCATAGAAAGGACAAGGGAATGGCTCGAAACAAGATCGCACTCGTGGGTGCAGGGAACATCGGCGGCACGTTGGCACTGCTCGCGGGCATGAAGGATCTGGGCGACGTGGTGCTGCTCGATCTGGCGGAAGGCGTGGCTAAGGGCAAGGCGCTGGACATCGCAGAGGCGTCTCCGGTTGAAGGCTTCGACGCGAACATGACCGGAACGGCGGACTATGCCGACATCGCTGGTGCAGACGTTGTGATCGTGACGGCGGGCGTGGCGCGCAAGCCGGGGATGAGCCGCGATGACCTGCTTGGCATCAACGTCAAGGTGATGAACGCGGTCGGTGCAGGCATCAAGGAACATGCTCCCAATGCCTTTGTGATCTGTATCACCAACCCACTCGACGCTATGGTTAAAGTGCTGCAGGAAGCCTCTGGCTGTCCAGCGCACAAGGTTGTCGGCATGGCCGGCGTGCTGGATAGCGCGCGTTTCCGCCACTTCCTCGCTGACGAAATGAACGTGTCTGTTGAAGACGTTTCAGCCTTCGTTCTGGGTGGTCACGGCGACACGATGGTTCCCGTGGTCAATTACACCACCGTTGCCGGGATCGATCTGCCGACCCTGACCAAAATGGGCTGGATCACCGAAGAGCGCGTCGACGCCATTGTGGACCGTACCCGCAAGGGCGGCGGTGAGATCGTTGCTCTGCTGGGCACGGGTTCGGCGTTCTACGCTCCGGCGTCATCGGCGATTTCCATGGCTGAATCCTACCTCAAGGACAAGAAACGGCTGCTGCCTTGTGCCGCTATGCTCTCTGGCCAGTACGGCGTGAACGACATGTACGTTGGCGTTCCGGTGATCATCGGGTCCGAAGGCGTGGAGCGCATCGTCGAGCTGCCGCTGACCGATAAGGAAACCGAGATGTTCAACCAGTCGGTTGATGCGGTGAAGGGTTTGAACGACGCCGTTGCCGCGCTGGCCTAAGCCACCCACCAGAATTGAGCTCAAGCAGCCCCGCCGATCCTCGGCGGGGCTGTTTCTTTTTGGGGTCGCTTCCATACCGTTTGCGCGCCGCCGATAAGCACCGGGCGCGCATTGACCCGTCGCACGGCGGGCGTAATGTGCACGCGACTTCGGTTGCTCAATAAACGACGCCTGTGCACGGGTGAACCGGTTTGAGCGGGCCCCTTCACCCGGGGCATGCCACCACAAGACAGGGAGCCTTCCTTTCCATGAACATCCACGAATATCAGGGCAAAGAGCTGCTGAAGACGTACGGCGTTGCCGTGCTCGACGGCGGTGTCGCGTTCACGCCCGATGAAGCAGTGGCCGCGGCTGAAAAGCTCGGCGGTCCGGTCTACGTCGTTAAGTCGCAGATCCACGCCGGGGGCCGGGGCGCTGGCCACTTCGTCAACGACCCACAGCGAGAGACCGGCGGCGGTGTTCGTGTGGTCAAGTCGGTGGCGGACGTGAAGGCTGCTGCGGACTTCATGCTGGGCAACACGCTGATCACCAAGCAAACCGGCCCGGAAGGGAAGGAGGTCAAGCGCCTCTACATCGAAGACGGCTGCGACATCGCGCGGGAGCTTTACTTGTCCTTCCTCGTGGACCGCGCGACCTCTCGAGTGACCATCGTTGCCTCGACCGAAGGCGGTATGGACATTGAGACGGTAGCCGAAGAAACGCCTGAAAAGATCATGCAGGTCGATATCGACCCTGCGACTGGCATCCAGGGCCACCACGCCCGCTCGATTGCCTTTGGTCTCGGTCTGGAAGGCGCGCAGATCAAGTCGGCAACCAAGTTCCTGTTCGCCATGTACAAAGCGTTCACCGAACTCGACTGCGCCATGGTTGAAGTCAACCCGCTGGTCGTCACCGGCGCGGGTGAAATGGTCGCGCTCGACGCTAAAGTCGGCTTCGACGACAACGCGCTCTACCGTCACAAGGACGTTGAAGCGCTGCGGGACGAGGACGAGGAAGACGCCTCGGAACTCGAAGCGGCCCAGTGGGACCTGAACTACGTCAAGCTGGACGGTGAAATTGGCTGCATGGTCAACGGTGCTGGTCTGGCCATGGCGACCATGGATATCATCAAGCTCTACGGCTCCGAGCCTGCGAACTTCCTCGACGTCGGTGGCGGCGCGACGGAAGAGCGGGTGACGGCAGCGTTCAAGATCATCCTGTCCGACCCCAACGTGAAGGGCATTCTGGTCAACATCTTCGGCGGCATCATGAAATGCGACATCATCGCGAGCGGCGTGGTCGCCGCCGCGCGTGAGACGAGCCTGTCAGTTCCTCTGGTTGTGCGTCTGGAAGGCACGAACGTGGAAAAGGGCAAGGAGATCATGGCGAACTCCGGGCTAACCATCATCCCGGCGGACAACCTCGCTGACGCTGCTGACAAGATCACCAAAGCCGTGAAGGAGGCTGCGTAACATGGCCGTTCTCGTAGACAAAAACACCCGCGTCATCACGCAGGGCTTCACCGGCTCTCAAGGCACGTTCCACTCGGAGCAGGCGCTGGCTTACGGCACTAAAGTTGTCGGTGGAGTGACGCCGGGCAAAGGCGGTCAAACGCATCTGGAGCTACCGGTGTTCAACACCGTGGCTGAAGCCAAGCACGTCACCGAAGCCAATGCGTCGGTCATCTACGTTCCGCCCCCTTTCGCGGCGGACTCTATCCTCGAAGCCATCGACGCAGAAATCGAGCTGGTGGTTTGCATCACCGAGGGCATTCCCGTGCTCGATATGGTGAAGGTCAAGCGCGCTCTGCAAGGCTCCAAAACCCGCCTCATCGGCCCGAACTGTCCCGGTGTCATTACGCCGGATGAGTGCAAGATCGGCATCATGCCGGGGCATATTCACCGTCGGGGCAAGATCGGCATCGTTTCCCGCTCCGGGACGCTGACTTACGAGGCAGTCGCGCAAACCACGGCGGCGGGTCTGGGGCAGTCCACCTGCATCGGCATCGGCGGCGACCCGGTCAACGGCACGAACTTCATCGATTGCCTGGAGTTGTTCCTGCAGGACGACGAGACCGCTGGCATCATCATGATCGGCGAGATCGGCGGCTCTGCTGAAGAAGAAGCCGCGGCCTTCTACGCGGCACAGTCGAACAAGAAGCCCATCGTTGGCTTCA
>CBFHUI010000017.1:19389-35952 GCA_965658725.1 Alphaproteobacteria bacterium
GGCCCCTCCGGGCAAGCGAATGGGCCACGCGGGCGCGATCATCGCCGGCGGGCAGGGCGATGCCGGCTCTAAGATCGAAGCCATGAAGTCTGCGGGTTATGTTGTCTCGGACAGCCCAGCGGGTCTGGGTGAGGCGATGCTCAAGGCAATGGGCTGAACCATCCGCGATCGGTGCGGCACACAGGCTCGCACGGTCCCGCACAAAAAAGAGGGCGGCTCCCCAACCGGGGTGCCGCCCTTTGCAGTTTTTGAGATGAGAATTCTGACGTCAGAAACGGATCCCGACATCAGCCTTCTTGGTTGAGTGCGTGCTCCAAAATTGCATGGAAAAACGCGGCTCTACCACCACGAGGAGGCATTTGCGCCATCACGGCGATCGTCAGATCGTATTCTGGTACGTTCAGAATCGTCTGGCCTCCAAACCCTATTGACCCATAGCCCGCTACCAACTTGCCATTGAGCGGGAATTTGACGAACCACGTGCCAAAACCGTAGCCCCAGTCTTCGGACAGCAGACGCGATTCCGCGCGCTTGAAGAACCGGCCACGACCCGCCACGGGTCCGCGCATCTCGGCGAGGAAATCAGGGTCAACTTGATGTTCGATATCCGTCGCAAGGAAGCGGCCCAGCCGCCACATGTCGCGCGAGGTCATGTACAGTCCATATCCTGCCCGAGCCTGCTGGTCGGATTCAGCGACCGACCACTTGGCAGCAAGTTCCGAGCGCATCGGGAACCACACCTCGTTGATCACCACACGCTCGATGGGCGCGTCGTAGACCTCTTCGAGGGCCTCGGCCATGATTTGTGCGGTCAGGGAACTGTACTGAAATTCTTCACCCGGCCCGAGCGTTTCGTGCAGCACTGGCTCGTGCACCAGATCGCTGAAGTCATCGTCTGTGAACAGCCGTGCGGTCTGGGAAACAGGGGAGAATGGGGTCTCGCGGTACTGCAGGTTCGGCGTCATCGTCAGCAGGTGCCGCCAAGTCAGGCCGGAGCCACCATATTCGGGCAGGTGCAGCGAGATGTACTCGTCAACCGACTGGATCTTGCCTTCTTTGACGGCGGCGCCGACGGCAGAGGCAATCATGGTCGTGCTGATGCCGTGCATGTTCCACAGCGTGGTTTCGTCGTGATCGGCGGTGTAGTGCTCGAACAGCACCGTATCGCCTTCAGAGACGATCAGCGCGCGGACATTGTTCTTCCACAGGAAGCTGTCCAGCCCTTCGCTGGTTTCCAATGCTGGGGCCGAAAAGGGTCGCTCGACTGTCGAAGCGGCGAGGTCAACGTACTCGCCATCACCATGAAAGGCGTGACCTTTCAACATGCGTTGGGAGGCAACTTCGCCGTTGTCCATGGCTTCACAGCCTGCGGTGAGCGCTGCCATGCCCAGCAGGGCGAGCGCAGAAGTCGGTTTGATCAAACCTTGCATGGTTCGTCCCTCAAAATCAGGTGAGACGGGGTGTAAAAAGCCGCAGTGCTGGTCGCAAAACTGGACCCACTCCTGAACCCTCGCGCGCCATGTCGCCACGCGCGCGACGGCAAAAATACGCAACCAAAAGGCGTCAAGGCGGATTGTAAGTCTATGATTTCAGGCGATTTCAACAAAGCTCGTCGCGTAATCGTCGCTTATTGCGACAAATCCGGCCCCTTGTTCTCATAATGCAAAATGGGAGTCGCGAATCGATTCGGTTAGAGTCGTCGGAGGGAAGGGTTGCTGGCGGGCTGGGTCGAGAGGCTAGCCATGCACAGAGGGCCTTGCAGCGGTCGCAGATAAGGCAGGAAGGGGCGCTTTTATTTCTGTGCGCAGAGGCGTAAACCTACGGGGCAGTTAAATTCGTTTCACTGGGGCCGGCATATTTTGGCTGGCTCGGACCCTTGTAGAGACAGGATACCAATGGCACCGCTGGATCAGGTTGGTGACGCAGCCTCTTACGACGACCCGCTCTCCGCGCTTACGGGCGCCAACGCTCCCTATATCGCTGATTTGTTTGCGCTTTACACGCAGAACCCAGCAGCGGTTGACTCGAATTGGCAGGAATTCTTTTCCGCACTGAGCGACGATGAAGCGGCGCTCTTCGGGGACTTCAACGGACCAAGCTGGAAAGCCCGCGGCACCCGCATTGTCGGCGCGACCAGCGCAGAGGAAGAGGCTGAGAAAGCCGCTGCAGCAAAGAAAAAGGGCGCGCCGGTTGCGGGCGTCGATCCCGAAGCTGCAAAGCTCGCCACTCAGGATTCCGTCGCCGCGCTGATGATGATCCGCGCCTATCGCATCCGTGGCCACCTCAAAGCCGACCTCGACCCCTTGGGGCTGAAAAAGCAGGAAGCTCATGAGGAATTGGAGCCTGCGACTTACGGCTTTGGCCCAGATGACATGGGCCGTGAGGTCTACATCAATAACGTGCTGGGACTGGGCGAGTACGCCACGGTTCAGCAGATCCTTGACCGCTGCCGTGCGACCTACTGCGGCAAGATCGGCGTCGAGTTCATGCACATCACCGATCCGGCTCAGAAAGCCTGGGTGCAGGAACGGATTGAAGGCATCGAGAACAAGACCGACTTCACCGAAATGGGCAAGCGCGCCATTCTTGAGCGCCTGACCCACGCAGAGGGCTTCGAGAACTTCCTCGACAAGAAGTTCCCCGGCACGAAGCGTTTCGGCCTCGACGGCGGTGAGACCATGATCCCGGCGCTGGAGCAGATCTTGAAGCGTGGTTCGCAGCTGGGGCTGAAGGAAGTCGTGCTCGGCATGGCTCACCGTGGTCGTCTGAACGTGCTCGCCAACTTCATGCAGAAGCCCTACCGCGCCATCCTGAACGAGTTTCTGGGCGGTTTTGCCTTTCCTGAGGACGTGAATGCATCCGGCGACGTAAAGTATCACTTGGGCTCGTCTGCGGATCGTGAATTTGATGGGGAGACAGTGCACCTGTCTCTGAACCCCAATCCCTCACACCTCGAAGCGGTAAACCCGGTCGTGGTGGGTAAGACCCGCGCCAAGCAAGACCAGCACGGCGATACCGACCGGACCAAGGTCATGCCGATCCTGATCCATGGTGATGCGGCCTTCGCTGGTCAGGGACTGGTACCCGAGGTTCTCGATCTGACGGGACTTAAGGGCTACCGGACGGGTGGGGTGATTAACTTTGTCATCAACAACCAGATTGGCTTTACCACCAACCCGGTGAACGCTCGCCCCGGTCCATACTGTACCGATATCGCTAAGGCCATCGAGGCACCGATTTTCCACGTCAACGGCGATGACCCCGAAGCGGTCGTGCACGTCGCGCGGATTGCGACGGAGTTCCGGCAGGAGTTTCATCAGGACGTGGTCATCGACATGTTCTGCTACCGCCGCTTTGGCCACAACGAAGGCGACGAGCCTGCGTTCACCCAGCCGCTGATGTACAAGCAGATCAAGGCTCAACGCCCGACCCGCGCGCTCTACGCTGACAAGCTTGCCGCTGAAAAGCTGGTCTCGCCAGACGAGGCGCAGGCCATGCATGATGATTTCCAGGCGCTGATGGCCGAAGAGTTCGACGCCGCGCAGTCCTATAAGCCGAACAGCGCCGACTGGCTCGGCGGTTCATGGCAAGGCCTCAAACCCGCAGAAAGCGGCCCGCGTCGCGGCAAGACCGGCCTGTCGGTCGAACAGTGGATGGTACTGGCTGAGCAATTGCCGTCCATGCCCGACGACTTTGTACCCAACAAAAAGGTTGTCCGCCTGATGGACAACAAGCGGGAGATGTTTGAGAGCGGGGAAGGCTTTGACTGGGCGACGGCTGAATCCATGGCCTTTGGCTCGCTGTTGATGGAAGGCACGCCGATCCGGTTTTCCGGGCAGGACGTGCGCCGCGGGACATTCACCCAGCGCCACGCCGTGCTGACCGATCAGGAAACAGAAGCAACGCATACGCCGCTGATGACGCTGGGTGAAAACCAAGCGCGGCTTGAAATCATCGACTCCCCGCTGTCAGAAGCCGGGGTACTGGGGTTCGAGTATGGCTATTCCTACACCGAGCCCAAGGCACTCACCCTGTGGGAAGCGCAGTTCGGCGACTTCTCCAACGGTGCACAGATCATCATCGACCAGTTCATTTCCTCCGCTGAAGCCAAGTGGCTGCGGATGTCGGGTCTGGTGATGTTGCTGCCCCACGGCTACGAGGGGCAGGGGCCGGAGCACTCGTCTGCGCGGCTTGAGCGGTATTTGCAGATGTGTGGCGAAGACAACTGGCAAGTTGCGAACTGCACCACGCCAGCCAACTACTTCCACATCCTCCGCCGTCAGCTGCGCCGGGACTTCCGCAAGCCGCTGGTTCTGATGACGCCAAAGTCGCTGCTGCGGCACAAGCGCTGTGTGTCCAGCAAGGCCGACTTCATGAACGGCTCAACCTTCCACCGGGTGCTTCTCGAAGATCGCTCGATGGACATGGCAACGCGCAAAGCAGCGACGCGGGTGATCCTGTGTACGGGAAAGGTCTACTACGACCTGCTGGAGGAGCGCGAAGCACGCGGTCTCGACAACGTGCATCTGGTTCGGATCGAGCAGCTCTACCCCTTCCCGAGCATCGCGCTCGCCGAGGAGTTGGAGAGCTTCAAGCACTGTGAGTTCGTTTGGTGTCAAGAAGAGCCCAAGAATATGGGCGCCTGGACCCACGTTGACCCTTACATCGAAGATGTGCTGGCCCAGATTGGCGCGCCTGCGGGGCGGGCGGGCTATGCCGGTCGCACGGCTGCGGCTTCGCCGGCTACGGGGTCGGGTTCGCTGCATAAGAAACAACAGGCAGCTTTGGTCGATGCGGCCTTGGCTGGCCCGGTCACGCGACGCTAGTCGTTCACTGATTAACAAAAGGAAAACAGCTGATGGCTGTAGAAATTGTCGTCCCAGTCCTGGGTGAATCCGTCACTGAAGCAACCGTTGCGCAATGGCTCAAGCAGCCCGGCGAAGCGGTGGCGCAGGATGAGCCGCTGGTGGAACTGGAAACCGACAAAGTCACGCTGGAAGTCGGTGCCCCGACCAATGGCGTCATCGCTTCTGTAACGGCCGAAGAAGGCGCGACCGTGGAAGTGGGCGCGTTGCTGGGTATGATGGAAGAGGGCGACGCACCGGCCAAAGCGGCTCCTGCTGCTGCGGCCCCGGCTGAAAAGGCTCCAGCTTCTGCACCTGCGAAAGCGCCTGCTCCTGCTCCTGCGCCAAAGCCTGCCGCATCCAGCGGCGGTGCGCGGGTCATGCCGTCAGACGCGCTCAAAGCGGCCAAGGCGGGTTCGTGGCCTGAAGGTCATGTTGCCACGGCAGTCGCCGCCAAGTCCTCCGGCCTGACCCCCACCGACCAACTGCCACCCCGCCAGCCCGGCGGTGAGGAAGAAGTCGTGCGGATGTCCCGCCTGCGCCAGACCATCGCGCGTCGGTTGAAGGAAGCGCAGGACACGGCGGCCATGCTGACCACCTTCAACGATGTCGACATGTCGGCGGTGATGAACCTGCGTAAGGCGCATCAAGATGCCTTTGTGAAGAAGTACGGTATCAAGCTTGGCTTCATGTCCTTCTTTGCCAAGGCGTGCGTTGCGGCGCTGCAGGAACTGCCTGCTGTCAACGCCGAGATCTACGGCACCGACATCATCTACAAGAACTACTACAACATCGGTGTGGCTGTCGGTACGGAGAATGGGCTGGTGGTTCCAGTGATCCGGGACGCCGACCAGTTGGGCTTTGCGGATATCGAAGGGACGATCGCCGACTTTGGCAAGCGCGCGCGGGACGGTAAGCTGTCCATGGCGGAAATGTCTGGCGGCACCTTCACCATCTCGAACGGTGGTATTTACGGCTCGATGCTCTCGACCCCGATCCTGAACCAACCACAGAGCGCGATCCTCGGCATGCACAAGATCGAAGATCGCCCGGTTGCTCGTAACGGGGAAGTGGTGATCCGCCCGATGATGTATCTGGCGCTGTCCTACGACCACCGGATCATCGATGGCCGTGAAGCAGTAACTTTCTTGGTCAAGGTGAAGGAAAACATCGAAGACCCGAGCCGTTTGCTGTTCGGCGTCTAGGCAACGGTTGAAGCGCACGCGAGCTTGAAACAGAAAAGCCATCCGGGTTCGGATGGCTTTTTTTGTGCGCTCTTACTCTGTCGCGGCGAGGGCTTGGTCCAAGTCGGTTTGCAGGTCTTCTACCGCTTCCAGCCCGACGCTGAGCCGGACCAGACAGTTGCTGATACCAACCTCCCACCGGTCCTCCTCGCTCAACACCCGGTGCGTTGTTGTCGCCGGATGGGTGATGAGCGACTTGCTGTCCCCGAGGTTGTTGGAAATCCGGATCAAGCGCAGGGCGTTGAGCATGCGGAAGGCATTGGCCTTGCCGCCCTTGACCTGAAACGCGACCAGCGTCCCACCGTTGCGCATCTGTTGCTGAGCGAGCGCGTGCTGAGGGTGGCTTTCTAAACCGGGGTAGGAGACACGATGCACGGCGCTGTGTCCGTCGAGATGGGCGGCAACCTTGGCGGCGCTTTCGGCCATGCGGGAAACCCGCAGATCGAGCGTCTCCAGCGCCTTGGCCAGCGTCCAACCGTTGAAGGGGCTGAGCGAGGGGCCGGTGTGGCGGATGAAGAACTGCAGGTGCTTGTCGTAGAACTCTTGAGAGCAGCAGATCGCGCCGCCCATGCATCGGCCCTGGCCGTCGATATGCTTGGTTGCGGAGTACGTGATGATATCCGCGCCCAAAGGGGCCGCTCGCTGCACCACAGGAGAGGCAAAGGCGTTGTCTACGACAAAGGTAATCCCCGACGCCTTAGCAATCTGTCCGACTGCTGCGACATCGACCAGAGAGAGGGTTGGGTTGGCCGGTGTTTCGCAGAAGAAGACCCGCGTTGACGGGGTAATCGCGGCCTCCCACGCATTCAGATCGGTTCCGTCCACCAGCGTGTAGGTGATCCCGTACCGAGGCAGCAGCGACGTAATGACTTGCAGGCAAGAGCCGAATAGCGCCTTGGACGCCACGATGTGATCGCCGCTTTGCAACTGACAAGCGAGGGCGGCGTGCATTGCCGCCATCCCGCTGGAGACCGCAACGCAAACTTCCGTGCCTTCAAGCGCGGCGAGCCGGGTTTCGAAAAGGCTGACGGTCGGGTTGCCGTAGCGAGAATAAATGTAGCCATCATCTTCGCCTTTGAAGCGGGCTTCAGCCTGCTCGGCGGACTGATAGACATAGCCCGAGGTCAAGTATAGAGCTTCGGCCGTCTCACCAAACTCGGACCGCTCCATGCCGTCGTGGATTAACTGCGACTGGATGGACCAAGGGGGACTGTAAGGGGGAAGGGGGTGTGTCATGGAGGTTTTGAAGGCTTTTTGGACTGATGTTTAGGTGAGTGTCTCAGTTTGATGCGGTTTTTTGGGGTAATTTCCCAATGAAAAGCAGTTTTCAGTATTTTATCTTGGAGTGCTAAGTATATTCAGTACGAGTTTTTGCAGTCAGGCTAATGAGGAGAACAAAAATGCAGTTTGATGACACTGACAAAAAAATTCTCCGCCTGATCCAGCAGGATTCAACGCTCCCGCTCGAAGAAATCGCGCGGCAGATCGGATCGACGAAGTCGCCCGTTTGGAACCGGATCAAGAAACTAAAAGCTGCGGGCGTGATCCGGCGCGAAGTGGCGATCCTGAACGGCGACAGCATAGGGCTGACCGAGACCTTCTTCATCGCTATTCGTACCGACCAGCATACCAGCGACTGGCTGAGCCGGTTTACCGAGATCGTCAACGAAATGCCTGAGATCCTCGAATGCCACCGGCTGGCGGGTGACGTCGATTACATCATGAAAGTACGGGTGGCGAGCACGCGGGACTTCGACTTGTTCTACAAGCGCTTTATCGGTCGGATTAACCTCTTCAACGTGACTTCAAGCCTGTCGATGGAAGTCATCAAGGAGACCACGGCGCTCAAGATCTAAGCTTGCAGCGCCGTGTTCGCTTTGATCAACCGCCGGTAAAGGGGTTGAAGAAGAGGAAGGTGATGATCACGAACAGTGGCATCAGGATTCCTACAGACCAGGCCATATAGCCAAAGAACGACGGCATCTTGATCCCGCGGTCTTCGGCAATCGAACGCACCATGAAGTTCGGCGCATTACCGATGTACGTGACCGCGCCCATGAACACAGCACCGGCAGAGATTGCGAGCAGCGTGCCGCTGAGTTCGCCCATGAGTTCCACCGGGTCACCCCCTGCGGTGTTGAAGAACACCAGATAGGTTGGTGCGTTATCCAGGAAACTCGACAGAATGCCCGTGGCCCAGAAGTAGGCGGCGTTGAAGGGCGTACCATCCGGCTGCGTCACGCCGGCGATGACCCAGCCCAGAACGCCGTCCGTACCGGCGCGCAGGATCGACAGGGCCGGGATGATGGTCATGAAGATACCAGCAAACAGGGTCGCGACCTCAATGATCGGGAACCAGGTAAATCCGTTGAGCCGTCGGCTCTCGTTTACCGTGAGCAGCAGCGAAAGCCCTGCGAGCGCCACCAGACCGACGTCGCGGATCAGGTTCGCAACCTTGATGTCGACGTCGTAGACCATAAAGTAAGCTTTGGTCCCAAAGGGTGCAGGCAAGTCAGCGGCGAAGCCAGAGTACAGGACAAAGGCCACGACACCGGCGAGCAGCAGCAGGTTGATGCTGCCTTCGAGCCCCAGCTTTTCGCCTTCCTTACCGGTCTCGATGTTGTTCATCGGCACGACTTCGTCTTCGCGTCGGCTGAGTACCGTATCAACGACGAAGTACAGCGCCAGCAGCAGCACGGAGAGCAGCAGCATGGGCAGGAACATCGCTTGGGTCGGCCAGAAGAAGCTAACGCCCTTCAGGAAGCCCAGGAACAGCGGTGGGTCGCCCAGCGGCGACAGGGAGCCGCCGATATTGGCGACGAGGAAGATGAAGAAAACGATCGTGTGGACGCGGTGCTTGCGATGATCGTTGGCGCGGCACAGTGGACGGATCAGAAGCATGGCCGCGCCCGTCGTGCCCATGAAGGACGCCAGAACGGTACCAATGGCCAGAATGCCGGTATTCAGCGCCGGAGTACCAACCAGCGAGCCCTTAATTCGCACCCCGCCCGAGATCGTAAACAGCGCGAACAGCAGGATGATGAACGGCAGGTACTCATGCATGAAGGTTTCCCAGGCGAGGAAAGAGGTCGTCTGGAACCCGTAAACCAGCAAGCAAGGCACCAGGAAACTCAACGCCCAGAAGGCGGAAATCTTGCCAAAATGGTGGTGCCAGATGCGCGGCAGAAACAGCGGCATGAACGCGATCGACAGCAGGATCCCTGCGAAGGGCAGAACCCAGAGCAGGTTCAGTTCAGCGCCGGGCAGATGGTACCCACCATGCCCAGCTTCAGCGCCGAAGGCACTCCCGGCGAAGCCCAAACCTGAAGCCAGCAAGAGCGCGAACAGGCCGCGCAGGAGGGTGGTCGGGGCAAGGTGGCCGGTCATGGGGAATCCTGATCGTTTGTTTCGTGAAAGTCTTAGCAGGGAATTAGGACGAAGAAGGTCTATTTTCAACAGTGATCCAGCGCCCGTTCTCGTGAATTTCAACGCCGGAGAAGTTGATTTTGTAGGCCATGGTTTCTGATCCGCGGATCCAATAGCCAAGGTAGAACTTCGGCAGCTTGAGAAGCTTCAGGTGTTCTACCGTGTCGAGGATGCAGAAGGTTCCGAGCGAACGCCGCTCATCGCTGGTGTCAAAGAAGGAATAGACCGCCGAAAGGCCATCTTCCATCGCGTCAAACAGCATGCAGGCGCGCAGCACGCCCTCGCCATCACGCCATTCCAGCAAGCCCGTATCGACCGTTGACTGATCGATCATCATGCGCAGATCGTCGGGCGTCATTAGTGCCATTTCCGATTGTCCATGGCGGGTCTGAATGTAGCGGTCAAACAGCTCCCAGTGCTCGGTCGTGCACGTGTTGCCACGCACGGTACGGACCAGATCGCTGTTGCGATTGACGATCTTGCGATGCGTGCGAGAGAGGCGGTGCGATGCGATATCGATGCGCGCAGACATGCAGGCGTTGCAGGAGGGGCAGGCGGGGCGGTAGGCGATCTCGTGGCTGCGACGAAAGCCTGACCAGCTGAGTGCATCAAAGGCTTCGTCGTCGCCATGATCCAGCGCCGTGATCAGTTTCCGCTCCGTGCGGTTCGCCAGATAGGGGCAGGGAGCCGGCGCGGTCATGTAAAAGACGCGCTCTATTTGCGACCAGTCATGGCGAAGAAAGGTTTGGTTTTCGTTCGACATCGCTAAGATCAGTGGCGCGTTGGCGGGGCTAGGTCAAGGCTGGGCTGGTATAAGTGAGGTCAATTGCCAAGCTTTGCGGGTGGCTCTAAAACAAATGATGAAAAATGGGCGCTCGCGGGCGTTCGAACCGTTTTGCAGGTCTTGAAGAGAGAGACTTGCCTTATTCAGGGGAGGTCGTCCGGGCTATGGGCGCTGAAAAGAAATTCGATAAGTCGAAACTGCCAAGTCGGCACACTACTGTTGGTCCGGCACGCGCGCCGCATCGGTCTTACCTGCACGCTATGGGCTTGGGCGATGATGAGATCGCACAGCCGCTCATCGGTGTTGCGACCACGTGGAACGAAGCTGCGCCTTGTAACATCTCCCTGTCGCGTCAGGCTCAGGTCGTAAAGCGCGGCGTTGAGCATGCTCACGGTACGCCCCGCGAGTTCACCACCATTACCGTGACCGATGGCATCGCCATGGGCCACGAAGGTATGAAATCCTCGCTGGTTTCCCGCGAAGTGATCGCTGACTCAGTCGAACTGACCATGCGCGGTCATTGCTACGACGGTCTGGTGGGCCTAGCGGGCTGTGACAAGTCGCTGCCCGGGATGATGATGGCGATGGTTCGGCTGAACGTGCCATCAGTTTTCCTCTACGGCGGATCGATCCTGCCGGGCACGTTCAAGGGCCGCGATGTGACGGTTCAGGATCTGTTCGAGGCCGTGGGTCAGCACGCTGTTGGCGCCATGTCCGACGATGACTTGCATCTGCTTGAGTGCATGGCGTGTCCGTCTGCGGGTTCCTGTGGTGCGCAGTTTACGGCGAACACCATGGCGTGCGTTTCTGAAGCCATTGGTCTGGCGCTGCCGCACTCCGCGGGCGCGCCTGCGCCGTACGAGATCCGCGATACCTTTGCCCACAAGTCGGGTGAGGCAGTGATGAAACTGATCGAAATGAACTTGCGTCCGCGCGATATCGTGACCCGCAAGTCGCTGGAGAACGCCGCGCGCGTCGTGGCGGCAACGGGCGGCTCAACCAACGCTGGCCTGCACCTGCCTGCGATTGCGCACGAGTGCGGCATCGACTTCGATCTGCACGACGTCTGCGACATCTTCCGCGATACCCCGTACATCGCTGACCTGAAGCCGGGCGGTAAGTACGTGGCCAAGGACCTGTTCGAAATCGGCGGCGTGCCGATCGTCATCAAGGCGCTGATCGAGGGCGGCTACATCCACACCGACTGTATTACAGCAACCGGTAAGTCCATCGGTGAGAACCACGAAAGCGTGGCTTTCCCCGAAGGCAACAAGATCGTCTACCCTGTCTCCAACCCACTCACCCCAACGGGCGGCGTCGTCGGTCTGCGCGGCAACCTTGCTCCTGAGGGCGCGATTGTGAAGGTTGCGGGTATGGAGAAGCAGGTGTTCAGCGGCCCGGCTCGCGTGTTCGAATGTGAGGAAGACTGTTTCGCAGCCGTGCAAGAGGGCAACTATCAGGACGGCGAAGTTCTGGTCATCCGCAACGAAGGCCCAAAGGGCGGTCCGGGCATGCGGGAAATGCTCTCAACCACCGCTGCGATCTACGGCCAGGGCCGGGGCGACAAGGTGGCTCTGATCACCGATGGCCGCTTCTCCGGCGCGACCCGTGGTTTCTGTGTCGGCCACGTTGGCCCGGAAGCAGCCGTTGGCGGTCCGATTGGCCTGCTCAAAGACGGTGACGTCATCACCATCGATGCCGTGTCGGGCACCATGGAAGTAGACGTTTCCGATGAGGAGATGGAGCGCCGCCGCGGGGAATGGAAACCGCGCAGCCACAACTACAACTCGGGCGCAATCTGGCGCTACGCCCAGACCGTTGGTTCGGCAGAAAAGGGCGCTGTCTGTCATCCGGGCGGCAAGGGCGAGACCCACGTCTACGCAGACCTTTAACAGAATGAGAGGCGGGCCGGTTCAAAGCAGTTCCTTGTGCAGAACCTGCCCGCACACCCCATGAAACAAATCCTGAAATCCCTGTTCGGCTCCAACAAGCAGCAGGGGTCTGAAATGGGCGCGGTGTTCTCGGACATCGCCACCACCATTCGCGACGAAGACGAGCCATTTACCGAGGCTGAAGACGGTGAGACCGAGGAGGTCGACACCTATGCTCCCTTCGTTCTGGAAACCACTGAAACCGAAAGTGGCGCGCAGTCCTACCGGATCACTTCTAACCCCGACATGCTTCAAAGCGACGGCTATCTGCAGTCCCGTGATGGGCAGGGTGGCGGGGTATCGTGGACCGAGTTAGTACGGGGTGCACTGCACCTGTCCGGTCAGGCCGAAGTGCTGAACGATCTGTGCTTCATGTCCACAGACACTCAGTTCGTCGCCGAGACTCTCAACGCTGCCGATGCCGCCGCCGTGGCGGGTCTGGCGCAGGCCATGCATTGGGACCGCGCCATGATGGATGCTGCGCTGGATTGGGCGCAGAAGCAGGGGTTCTGGGTCTAACCCCCACTGCTCTCCTGCGAGTGAGCCCGTTAGAGCCCCGCGATCAGACTGTTCGGATCGGCCTTGAGCCGGTCATACATCCGGCCCGCCCGCGCTTCGATGGCCTCGCAGGCGTCGAGGATCAGGTCTTCGCGGAACCGCTTGCCGATGATTTGCACCGAGACGGGCATGCCTCCAGCGAAATGCGCACCGATGTTACCAGCAGGAAGGCCGAGGAAGTTCATTGAATAGACGTAAACCGCCGAGCCAATGAGGTCGATCATCCCCTCTTTGCTTTGCGCGTCGCGGTCCCACTGCTGGGTCGGAACGGGCATAAAGGGGGTCAGGACCAGCGGGTATTTCTCCAAGAACAGCAGATAGTCCCGCACGTGCTTGGACCGCCGGCCGAGACCAACCATCAGGTCTTCGCCCTGATAAGTCTCGAAGTAGTCGAAGTACCGCTCAAAAATCGTTTTCACCGTATCACTGCCCATTTCCCGCACCATGGGGGCCATGTGGGTCAGCAGGTCGCCAAAGAAGCAGCCCTCAGCATCGCGGACCATCTCGTCAAAGTTCGGCAGTTCGACTTCTTCGAGCCGGTAGCCCGCGTCCTCGAGCGCTGCAATGGCGGCATCGAGCGCGGCATCAACTTCATCGGTGAGCGCTCGACCGGGCATGTAGCGGGTGAAGCCAATGGTGATGGGGCCTTCGACGGCGGGACCGTCAAAGGGAACCGGGGCCATCCACGGATCGTGTGCGTTGTAATGGGTTAGCGCTCGCATGCCCAAGCGTACGTCTTCCACATCGCGCGTGATGACGCCTTGCACCGACATGAGCTGCGCGAGGATGGAGCGCTCCGCAGGGGCGGACGGGTTGAACGCCGGTACGCGGCCCAGTCCGGGCTTGACCGTTGCAGCGCCGACGGCAGCAGCAGGATAGCGCAGGGAACCCGCGATATCGTTACCGTGCGCCAGCGCCCCCATGCCGCCCATGACAGCCGAAGATGCGCCGCCCGAGGAGCCGCCCGAGGTCGCCCAGTCGTTCCACGGGTTGAATGAGCGTCCGTGCAAGGGGTTGTCCGTGGTCGCGCGCATGGAGAATTCAGGCGTATTGGTCCGCCCGATGATCACCGCGCCTTCGCGTTCGAGGTTCTGCACCACGGGCGAATCACCCGGCGCAATCAGATCCTTGAACGCCTCAACGCCATTGGTGTTCGCCCAGCCTTTTTGGTCGATGTTCACCTTGACCGTCACCGGAACGCCGTGCATCGCGCCGCGTCCGTCCTTTTGCGCATCCAGCGCGCGGGCGCGGTCCAAAGCGGGTTCGCTCAGGTCTTGCACGACCGCGTTGAGCTTTGGGTTGGTGGCGTGCATCCGGTCGATGCTGGCTTGCGCCGCGTCCACGCAGGAAATCTCACCCTTGCGGATCAGGGCGGCGGTTTCAGTGCCGGAAAGTTCCCAGAGTTCAGTCATGCTCGTCGTCCTCCTCGCGATTAAGCAGGAGCAGCAAATCATAGATTAGCCGGTCTGTCTTGACGCAAAAGCGCTCGGGTAGAGGGGTTAGGCGAACTCGGCCCAGACCGGCGTGTGGTCAGAGGCCTTTTCCTTGGGGCGAGGGCTGCGATCAATACCAGCCGCGATCAGCCGGTCAGCCGCCTGCGGTGAGGCAAGGATAAAGTCGATCCGCCAGCCGTGGTCTTTGTCATAAGCCCCGCGCTGGTAGTCCCAGTAGGAAAACTGCCCCGGGCGGGGTTCAAACACCCTGAAAGTATCGGTCAGCCCCATGTTCAGCAGGGTGAAGAGTCGGTCCTTGCTCTCTGGCCGGCCCAGAGCGTCGTCTTTCATCGCCGTTGGCGAGTAAACGTCAGCGTCGGTCGGAATGACGTTGTAATCCCCGCACAGGACAAAAGGTCGCTCGGTCTCAAGCAACTCTTCGGCGTGGGCGATCAGGCGGTCCATCCAGCCGAGCTTGTAGTCAAACTTCGGACCCGGCGCCGGGTTGCCGTTGGGCAGGTATAGCCCACCGACGATAAAGCCGTCCGCCGTCTCGACTTCGATGTACCGCGCCTGCTCGTCCTCCGTATCACCAGGCAAAGCGCGCAGGCGGGTTTCGACGGGTTCACGCGACAGCACGGCCACGCCGTTGTAGCTCTTCTGCCCGACGATGGTGGCGTGATAGCCAGCGGCTTCGAGATCGGCGAAGGGAAAGTTCTCGTCTTGCGCTTTGATTTCTTGCAGGCACACGACATCAGGCTTGAAGGCATCGAGCCATTCAGTGACGTTGCTCAGCCGCGCACGGATGGAGTTGACGTTGAAGCTGGCGACCTTCACGCGATCAGAACACGCTGAACGACGTGCCGCAGCCACAGGAAGCGGTCGCGTTCGGGTTGTTGATCTTAAAGGCAGCGCCGATCAGTTCTTCGACAAAATCAACCTCTGCGCCTTCCATGAACTCGATCGAGGTCTCGTCCACCAGCAGCTTTACGCCGTCGGTTTCAAAGATTCTGTCATCGTCATGCACCGCATCGTCAAAGTCGATTTTGTACTGAAAACCAGAGCACCCGCCCCCCAGAACCGAGACGCGCAAATGCAGCGCGTCGTTACCCTCCATCGCGCGAAGGTCTTTCACGCGAGCGGCGGCAGAGGCGGTGAGGATGACAGTCGCGCTGTCTTCTGGTCTATCCAAAGGCATGGATTGAGAGTAGGGAGTGCCTGCGCATCCTTCAAGTGAGAACTCCAAAGATTGGAGCCAAATCGCCATGTCTAGCCTCGCTTCTTACGCTGTAGACCCCTCGCGGACCCGCGGGCGTGCGCATCGGGAGCCGGGAAGTGACGGCGGCGAACGCGCGCCGCACCAGCGTGATCGCGACCGAATCATTCACAGTCGTGCCTTTCGAAAGCTGCTTTACAAGACCCAGGTTTTTGTCAGCGACGAAAACGATACCCTTCGCACGCGACTGACTCATTCGATGGAGGTGGCGCAGATCACGCGCGATATGTGCCGAGCCTTGCACTTGAATGAAGACCTCGGCGAGACCGTCGCGCTGGCGCACGATCTAGGCCACAGCCCCTTCGGCCACACCGGCGAAGACGCGCTCTCAGATTGCCTCAACGCACGCGGTTTGCCGTCCTTCAATCATAACCTGCACACGGCTAAAATCGTCACGGTGCTAGAGCGGCGCTATGCGGCCTTTGACGGTCTCAACCTGTGCTGGGAAACGCTGGAAGGCATTGCAAAGCACAACGGACCCGTCCACGGGGACTTGGCGCAGGACATGGTGCGGTTATTCGGTGAGTTTGATCTCGAACTGAGCAGCCACGCTTCAGCAGAAGCGCAGGTCGCCGCGCTGTCAGACGATATTGCCTACAACACACACGACGTGGACGACGGCTTGCGCGCAGGTATGCTGGACTTTGACGCCCTGCGCGATGTTGCCTTGCCCGCACGCGCACTTGCGGACATCGATGCGCACTATCCCGATTTACCCGGTGACAAGCGTGCCTTTGAGGTCGCGAGGCGGATGATTTCGGAGTTGGTGCAGGACGTGCTGCGTCACAGTCGCGGCCTGCTCGATGCGCTGAATGCAGGCTCTGCTGAGGCGATCCGGGCGCACAGTGCACCCGTCATCGCCTTTTCCCCCGCCATGCACGCGGATCTACAGGAGCTGCGCGCTTTCCTGTTCACAAATCTTTATCGCCATCCGCTGGTGAACCGACGACGTCACAAGACCACCCGGATCATCAAGGATCTGTTCGAGCTCTACGATACGCATCCAAATTTGCTGTTCAGCGATAAGAGTATGGCAGAGGCGATGGATGACCCTGTTGCCCGGGCGG
>CBFHUI010000018.1:0-35776 GCA_965658725.1 Alphaproteobacteria bacterium
GGTCCCTTCGTGAAGAAAGGCTCGACCTACGCGACGATTCCAAAGGACGAGAACGTCCTGGAAATCGGTCTCAACCGAGCCGTAGCGCTGATCGTGGAAAAACAGGAGAAGGCCAAGGCTCGCAATGCACCGGGTGTTGAGTTGGGCGTTCACCCCAGCGACGAGAAGCCGATTACGCTGAACGAAGGCCGCTATGGCCCCTACGTCAAGCACGGGAAGACCAACGCCACCATCCCCAAGGATAAGGATCCCAAGGGCCTGACGCTTGAGGAAGCCATTGCCCTCATCGACGCCAAAGCGGGCAAGAAGGCCCCGGCGAAAAAGAAGGCGCCAGCCAAAAAGACCACGGCAAAAAAGACGGCGACCAAAAAAGCGGCTAAGTAAGAAGTCTCTGATCCAGCGGCCCCTTCGGGAGGGGCTGCTGACTGGTCCTTGGTTGGCCGGTCGAATAAAGGGCATTACGGGCTGTTATGGCAAAATCCAAAGGCGCTGACATCGGTCAACTAGACCGCGACGCAATCCTCGAGTTTATCCGAACGAACCCGGACAAGGCCGACAAGCGCAGCATTGCCCGTGCATTCAACATCAAAGGTGGGGGCCGGGTCTGGCTCAAAACCCTGCTCAAGCAACTCGAACGCGATGGCCTTGTTGAAGCTGAAAAGCCTCGCTCGCGCTGGCAGAAAACCGGCTTACCCGCAGTTCTGCCGCTCGAAGTGCTGGCCCCAGACAGCGACGGCGATGTGATTTGCCTGCCGGTCGAGCGCACCTTTCGCGGCGCGCCACCGCGCATTTTTCTCGCTGAAGGGTCACTGGATGCCGCGCCGGGTGCCGGCGATCGTGTGCTGGCAAAGATCGAACCCATCGAAGACGGTACCTTTCTCGCCCGCCCCTTCAAAGCCCTGCCCCGCCCGCGTCAGGACACCATCACCGGAGTGGTCGAAGCCGGCAACCTGATCCGCCCGACCGACAAGCGCACCAAAACGGACTTCATGATCCGTGAGGAAGACCGCGGCTCGGTTGAGCCGGGGCAACTGGTCCGGGCAGAGATCACCAGTACTGGCCGTTTGGACTTGCCTAAAGCACGGGTGGTTGAGGTGCTGGGCCACGAAGGTGACGTTGGCGCGATTTCTCTCATCTCCGCCGCTGAACACAATCTCCGGCTCCACTTCCCCGACGCGGCCGTGGAAGAGGCCGAGGCGGCGCAAGCCGTACCGAACAAAGGGCGCACGGATTACCGTGACGTTCCCTTGGTGACGATTGACGGAGCAGACGCCCGCGATTTTGACGATGCTGTCTGGGCCGAGCGTCTGCCCGATGATGCGGGCTTTCGCATTCTTGTCGCCATTGCCGACGTTTCGCACTACGTGCGCCCGAACTCAGCGCTGGACCGTGAAGCGAAGAAGCGGGGGAACTCCTGTTACTTCCCGGACCGGGTTCTGCCTATGCTGCCAGAGGCACTGTCAAACGGCTGGTGTTCGCTGGTTCCTCACGAAGATCGCGGCTGTCTGGTCGCTGACATGACCATCGACATGCAGGGTAAGTTAATCCGCAAGCGCTTCGAGCGCGGCATCATGCGTTCGGCCGCGCGCCTGACTTATGAGCGGGTGGAGGCGGCACTCAACGGCGCGCCGGATGACGAAATCGCGCCGTTGGTGGAACCCAACCTGATCCCCCTGCGCGACGCCTTCACCGTGCTCGCCTTGGCTCGGGAACAGCGCGGGGCGCTCGATCTCGATGTGCCGGAACGGTTCATCGAACTCTCCGAAGACCGCCGCCACGTGGTCGATATTCGCCCGCGTGAACGCCTCACTTCGCACAAGATCATCGAGGAGCTGATGATCCTTGCCAACGTAGCAGCGGCGCAGGTGCTAGAAGCCATCGAGCACTCGGTCATGTACCGCGTTCACGATCATCCTGATCCTATCAAGCTCGAACACCTCGCCAACTTGCTGGAGGGCACCCCGGTCACGCTGCAGCGCGGGGTGCGTCTAACGGCGGGAAAGCTCAACGGGATTTTGCAAAGCGTGGCGGGCGAAGACTACGCGACCATGATCAACGAAGCCGTTTTGCGAGCGCAGGCACAGGCAGTCTACGCGCCGCGCAACATCGGCCACTTTGGGCTTGGACTGGAGAGCTACGCGCATTTCACCAGCCCGATCCGTCGCTACGCCGACCTGACCGTTCACCGGGCGCTGATCCATGCCTTTGGTCTCGGTGAAGGCGGCGAACCGCTGGGCGCTTCCGAAGCACCGATCCCCTTGGCCGAAGCCATTTCTGATTGCGAGCGTCAGGCCGCCTACGCTGAGCGCAGCGCCAAGGACCGTTATCTTGCCGCTTATCACTCTGGCCAGATTGGGCAGATCTTCGAAGCCCGGGTCAGCAGCGTGACCAAATTCGGCCTTTTCGTCGAACTCGACCGCTCTGGCGCACACGCTCTGGTTCCCATGGGCTTACTACCGGACGACCGCTACGACTTTGACGCCAAGACCTTGCGGCTCGAAGGTCGACGGTGGGGTCGGGTGTTCTCTTCGGCTCAGCGGTTAAGCGTCCGACTGGTAGAAGCCGACGGATTGACAGGCTCACTTGTGGCTGAAATCGTCGGCGAACCTGAACCGTCACAGTTTGAGTCGCTCCGACTCGATTCGACACCTACGCTCCGAAAAAAGGGCGCAAAATCATTGGGCAAGAAGGGAAAAAAGACTCAAAATCGGCGCTAGCCTTAAGCTTGGCTCATTTTCAGCGCATAAACCAAGGACAACAAGCCTAGTGGCCTCTGCGTCACTATGTTTCGCGGGTATTTTCAAGGAAGATCAAATGCCACTGAACCTATTTCGGTTTGGCCAGAACGTTGCCCGATACAGCTTTTTGTGTGCCTTTGCGGCCCTCAGCCTTATTGTGGTTGGATGCGACGCAGGCGATGTGCGCGTTCGCGCCACGCAACAGGCGTCTTCCGGCATCGTCATGCCCCGCGAACTCCGCACCGCGCTCGAAGAAGCTCTGCCCACTGGTTCCTCCGGCGGCCAGATGCCCGACGCGGACGAAGCCTTCCTTTACGGCGTCGGTATCGGGGCGATCCAGGAGCTGTATATCGAGGCCTATCACCCGCGTGAAGTCGCGATGGCGGGGCTGCAAAACCTCGGTAAATCAGCGAATTTCAGCATCCGCTCCAATGACGGTGTTACAACCATTGATGGTCCGGGCGGCGAGATGGAATTCGACGAACCCGCAGGGGATTATTACCTCGAATGGGGCCTGCACTCTGCCTTTGTGACCATGCACATGATCACGTCCAGCGAGCGCATCCGCCGGATGCCGCAAACGCTGCGTGAGACCGAGATTTTCGAAGGCTACATGGAACTGCTCGACGGTGTGTCGATGTATCTGCCCGCTGCAGAAGCAGAGATGTTCCGCGACGATGTCTTTGGCTTTGGCGGGTTGGGCATCCTGATCGCCTATGAGTCGAACGGCATCCGCGTGCGCGAAGTCGTACGCGGTGGACCGGCGGAGCGCGCGGGTCTGCTCGACAACGACCTGCTTACCCACGTCAACGGTCGGCGCGTGACCGGAGACATGAGCGAAGAACTGGTGCTGAGCCTGTTGCGCGGCCCGGTGGGCTCGGTTGCCACAGTGCTATTCCAGCGAGATGGCCGCACCTTGCGCCGGACCGTAAGCCGCGAGATCGTCGCCCTGCCTTCGCTCCGCGGGCAGATGGTCGGCGATGTGGCTGTGATCCAGATGGCGGTGTTCTCTGAACAATCAACTGAAGAGTTTCTCGACGTCGTCCGCACGCTGCGCAAGGAAAAGCCGGCGAGTTGGCTGCTCGATTTGCGCGAAAACCCTGGTGGGCTGAAAACGGCCGCGCAGGAAATCGCTGATTACGTCGTCGGCGACGGGCCGATCCTGGTTTCAGCGGGCCGTGACACGGATAACAAGGACACGGTCACAGCCAAGCCAAACGACATTCTTCTCGGCGCGCCGCTGCTGGTGCTGATCAACGGCAATTCGGCGAGCGCGTCGGAGATCCTCGCCTCCGCCATTCAGGACAATGGCCGCGGTATCGTCATTGGCTCCACGTCCTTTGGTAAGGGGTCGATCCAGACCAGTTTCGACCTGCCAAACGGCGCGCTGATGACCGTCACCTCAGGCGCGTTCTTTGCGCCTTCGGGTGCGCCATTGAACAAGACCGGCGTCACGCCGAATGTCTGTTTCTCCGACCGCAGCCCAAAGGCCGTAATCGACGACACACTGAACGGCTCACCCAAAATCGCCGCGCTGCAAGCCCGCTCGATCATCGCCCAGAACGCCTCCGACAAGGACAGTTACCGCAGCGTTTGTCCACCGACCGAACGCTACACCGAGGACGACTCAGACCTCGCCCTGCAAATCGCGATGGAGCCGGAGACTTATCACCGGATCCTGTCGGCCAGTTCAAGCCTGTCATCCCTGCGTTAGTCACAGTTGACTCCGCAGGCGTTGGCTTTAGGGTGCGTCCCAATTTGTTGAATCTAGGAGCTCGGGGCTATGGCTAAACCCGCTAACGTGCTCATCAAAATGGTGAGCACCGCCGACACCGGTTACTTCTACGTGAAGAAGAAGAACACCCGCACGTCCACCGAAAAGCTGGAAATGCGCAAATACGACCCCGTTGCACGCAAGCACGTTGTCTTCAAAGAATCGAAGATGAAGTAAGCGTTCAGCGGAACGAAGACATTAAGAGGGGGCGGCATCCATGATCTGGTTGCCGCCCTTTTCTTTTGCCGCGTAGAGCCGCGCGTCCGCCTGCGCCAGCAGGGATTCGGCTGTCATGGTCCAATTATCGGGCGACAACGTGACAATCCCGGCGGATGCTGAAACAGCGGGCCGCGCGCCTTTGGACGCGAGCGCCTCGCTGGCCAGTGGCAATCCGGCGATGGCGTCGATCAGGCGCTGAAGCACACCGTGTGCCGCCTCTCTTGCTGTCCGTGGCAGGACCAACGCAAACTCGTCACCGCCCAATCGTACCGCCGAATCACTCTCCCGCGAATTACGGCGCAGGTGCTCAGCAACGCCGATGAGGAACTGATCTCCCGCTTGATGCCCTCGACGATCGTTCAGGCCCTTGAAGCCGTCCAGATCAATCAACGCCAGAGACAGCGGCTGCCCGTCCTGCCGCGCCGCCTGCATCTGCATTGGCAAATGCGCCATCAGGAACCGGCGGTTAAACAGGCCAGTCAGCCCATCCGTGATGGCCAGGTCGAGCGACTGCGTGAGGGCGGCGTGACGTCGTGCCGTCTGCTGGTGTGCCCGCACCCGCGCCTGCACCATCAGCACCAGCGATGCACTCGGTGCGCTGCCCAGCCAGATGTCCTGCACGTCAGCCCGCGCAAGTCCCGCGCGTGCAGCGGGTGGCAGACTGGGCGCAGCGATCAGGATCGGCGTGTTGCGCGTGCGCGTGCGTCCTCGCTCTCTCGCGATAAGGGCCAGCACGTCAGTCCACCCGGCCTCGGATACTGCGCCAATGATCAGCGCGTCAGTAGCAATGGGACGACCTTGCAAACCCAGCGGCTGCACCTCTGCCACCAATCCAGCCTTACCCAGCAGCGCGACGATCTGTGCCGCGGTCTGGGGGTCTTCGTGGCGGACGTCTAGGCGGGTTTCCAGAGGCACAGCGAGAGCAACATCTGCCGCGCCTTGCCCCTGAACCGGCGCCACGCCGAGCAGGGAGAGAACGGCGTCATTTTCCGCAGCATCCGTCAATCGCCGGGCCTGCCGTACGTGAGTCTCCAGCCGCAGCGCGAGCGCGTCCACCGGTTGGGGCAAGGGAATGCTGGCATCAGCGCCCTCACGCAGCGCAGCAGCGCTGGCAGCTTCGCTGGCAAGGGGGTCGAGCACGACGACGGGTCGGTGAGGAAAAGCCTGCTTGAGTTGCCGCACGGTCTCGAGCCTTGTTCGCGGGCCCCGGACCAGCGCGATCACTTCGCCCGACCCCTCATCCCGCAAGCAAGCGACCGGGTCATCGTCAGCGCTGGCCGTCACGTGGAAGTGCGCTGCCTGCAGTTGACGCTGGAGCGTCGCGCCCAAGGTCTGATCGGCGTATAAGAGGTGAACGTGGCCAGACATGGCGCTCCCTGTCCTGTTCTACGAAGTTTAGAGGTTCGTCGATTTCCCGTGAAGCCCACCGAGACCCACTTGTGCCGAACTTGCCTGACCGTGGACCGGCCCGCGACGGTTCAGTCGCGCTGTGGAGCCTGCGGCAGTCCCAAGGTGGTGGCCCATCAAGAACTGGACCAACTGGCGCTGGCGCACATCGACTGCGACGCCTTCTACGCTGCTGTGGAAAAGCGCGACGACCCGAGCATTCGCAACAAACCGGTTATCATCGGGGGCGGTCAACGCGGGGTGGTTACGACCGCCTGTTACCTTGCGCGGATTCAGGGCGTGCGCTCGGCCATGCCCATGTATCGGGCAAAGCAGTTGTGTCCGCAGGCGGTGATCGTCAAGCCGAATATGGCCAAGTACCGCGAAACCGGCATGGAAGTCCGCGCGCACTTTCGAGCCCTGACCCCAGACGTAGAGCCCCTGTCCATCGACGAAGCCTTCCTCGACCTCGCAACTGTGCAAGAGAACGACCGGATGCCCGCACGGGAGCTGGCACGGCTGGCGCAGACGGTACAAGACCAGATCGGCATCACGATCTCAGTGGGCCTGTCGCACAACAAACTATTGGCCAAAATCGCGTCCGACCTCGATAAGCCCGACGGCTTTGCCGTGCTTGGCCGCGGGGAAGCAATGGACTTTCTCGCAGACAAACCGGTCAAGATGATCTGGGGCGTGGGCCCGGCTACGGCCAAACGGATGAACGCGCTCGGCATCACCCGTATCTCGCAACTCCGCGCCTTTCCCAAGGAAGACATGGCGCAAATGTTTGGACGGTTTGGCGAGCGGCTGTATCACTTTTGCCGGGGCGAAGACTCTCGGCGCGTTCGGGAAGGGACGGGCTCGAAGTCGGTCAGTTCGGAGACTACGCTCATGGTCGATACCGGCGATCTGGCTGAGCTGACAGCGGTTGTTGAGCGCCTCGCCAACCGTGTCGCAGAGCGGCTGGAGAAATACGAGTTGGAGGGGAAGCGCGTCACGCTAAAACTCAAGACGACGGACTTCGACATCCTCAGCCGCAGTCAGACGCTCGACGGCTATACCGCAGAACCCCGCGTGCTTTTTTCCGTCGCCCAACGCTTGCTCGCCGCGGAAGTCGCAAGAGAACCGCTGCAGACCTATCGCCTTCTGGGGGTAGGTGTCTCAGGCTTTGAATGACGCGCCATCTTCAAAGAAAGCCTGTGACCACTGCGTATAAACGGGCCGTGCCTGCCCCGCTGCATGGAATCCGACGTGCCCGCCGGTGCGACACAGGGCGGGGGTCAGCAGCGGGTTCTTGCCCCACGCGATTGCCTGATAGGGCCGTATGTCGATCCACGGATCATCTGCCGCCGTTATCACCAAACAGGGTACGCGCGCGTCGAGCACAAAGCGCTTAGCCGAATTGGCGACGTAATAGGCGTTGGCGGAGTCATAGCCGAAGTCCGGGGCAGTGAAGTGCTCGTCAAATTCGCCAATGGTGCGGATCCGGCGCAAGTGGGCGATCTGCTCCGGCGAACGACCGGGCTGAAACGGCATCTGCTTGCGGATCTTGTTGACCAGATAGCGCGAGTACAGCGCATTGCGCAGGCGGGAGAACCGGTTTGCTGTGGCCACCATGTCAAAGGGCGCGGAGACCGAGACGATCTTCCAATGATCCGCCGCCTCAACAAACACCGACTCACTCGCCGCCTTTAGCAGCATATTACCGCTCAGGCTGATCCCAACCCACGCCAGTGCGCCCGTGTCCGGCCGCGCAGCGAGAAAGCGGGCCATTGTGGTCAGATCGTCGGTAAAGCCGCCGTGGTAGTTGCGCGAACACAGCGGGCGGGAGGCCCCTGCCCCGCGCAGGTTCATCCGCACCACTGGATAGCCGGCATCGGCAAAGTGCCGCGTGAGCAAGCGCATGTAGTCGCGATCAAAGTCTCCAAGCAGGCCGTGCAGCACGATAACCGTGGGCCGCTGCCCACTCTTGTCCGTCTGCGTACCGGTCAGCCGCTGCCCCAGCAGGATATCACCACTCCCGTCCTCTGTCGGCACTTCCAGGGCCTCGACGCTCAAGTCTTCCAGCGACACGCGCGGGGGCGAAAGCACCGCGGACAGGGTTTGCAAATCGCCTCCGAACCAAGGCGCCTTGGGGCGGTAATTCACGTCGAAAACTGGGGGCATTGGGGGTCAGCCTCGCACCAGGGAAAGCAGGGTTTCAGCCGCAACTTTGGCGGGGCTTTGCCCTGTAGGCAAGGCGAGGGTCGCCAATGCGGTGCGCTGCTCGGCGATCTGCGCCGTCCGTGCCGCATCATCGGTCAGCAACCGCTCCAACGCAGGGGCCAGCGCATCGGCGCGGGCGCCGTCCTGCAACAGCTCGGGCATGATTTCGCGACCGCCCAGAATGTTGATCAAGCTGAAGTGTTGCAGCTGCGTTTGCCGCAGGACCGCTCGATGGGTCGCCGGGGCGAGGCGATAGGCGATGACGCCGGCGACATTGGCCTGCGCCAACTCCAGCGCAACTGTCCCGGACGCAGCCAGTGCAACTCTCGCACTGGCGAAAGCATCGAGACGGTCTGGCTCTCGGAAGCGGAATTCGATCGGGGTGGGCCAGTCGCTGCCCATACGTGCGGTAACAAATGCGCGCGTGGTCTCCACCGTTGGCACCAAGCACCGCAGCCCGCTTACCCGCTGCGCCAACGCTGCTACCGTCTCTCTGAACAGTGGCACCATGTGACGGACTTCGCTCATTCGACTGCCGGGCAGCAGCAGCAGAGTGCGCGGTTCCTTTTCCGCGGGCGGATCCGGACGCGCTAGGATTGGGTGACCGACAAAACTGGCGGGCAGGCCGTGGGCCGTAAAGTAGTCCGGCTCAAAGGGGAACAAGCACAGCACATGGTCGAGAAAACCCGCCATCGCTGCAGCCCGCTCCGGCTTCCAAGCCCAAACGGTCGGCGCAACCAGATGGATCAACGGGCCACCGTAGCCGCGCGCGCGCAGGGCCTTCGCGATCCGCAGGGTCAGATCGGGGGCATCGACGGTCAGGACAGCATCTGGCTGCTCGACCAGCAGCCAGCGGGTGAGTTGCTCGATCCGCAGCAGCAGACGCGGCAGGTGTGGCAGGACTTCGACCAGTCCGTTTACCGCAAAACCCTTCAGCGGATACCGGCTCTCCAACCCACAGGCTGCCAGACGTTCACCGCCGACGCCAATCAGGCGAAGGTCAGGCACCTCTCCCTGAACCGCTCGCACCACGCTCCCGGCGAGCAGGTCGCCCGAGGGTTCGCCTGTGAGAACAGCGAGCTTCATGAGACCGGCTCCCCGACGATGCTCAGTCCACCTTCTTTCGCCAGCGCTAAGGCAGGTTCGAGGTCCAGGGCAAGGGTTCGGTCAGCTTCAAACACCAGCGCTTCGAAGCCGTATCGCAGGGCCGTTTGAACGGTCTCAAGCCCCCAGGCAGGCATATCCACGCGCAAATCCTGTTGAGGCTTGGCGGCTTTGAACAGCTTCAGTTGCCCGGCATCAGCGGCGAAAGCATCTGCCGCGCGTGCCATCAGCGCATCTGTGCCAGCCGCGTCCTCCTCGAACCAACGCCCATCTGTGGCCGTGACGACGGCCTGACCGACATCGCGCAACCCCAGCGCACGCGCGCGCGCCAGTCCCTCCTGAACCCCTGCAGGCCGTGTTCCAGAAAGTGTTCCACTTGGGGTTCTAAGGTCGGGAAGCACGTCACCCGCTCCCACCACCCGGAGCCCACGCTCTTCGACGTAGGCCACCAAAGCGTCCAGCAGCGCGCTATCGCCCACGTCAGGGTCATTGAGCTGCTCCATGATCCACTGACCGCCTGCATCCAGACCGATGAACTGCGCCCGATCAACCCCGCCCGCAAAACAAAGCGCGTCGCACCCTTGGGATTGCAGCGTGTCCACCAGAGCCTCAACAGCGCCCAGCGGTTTGGTCCAGCGGTGGAGATCAACACGAGCGTGAAATCCAGCGCGCTCGGCGAGGAGTGCGGGCAATCGCCCTGTTCCTGCGAGCAGGCCGATCCGCATCGATCTATTCCAGCGGCCCGGTAAAGCCCCGGCCCTTGGTGGCTTGGGTGATGAAGCGCAGGACGTCGTCCGCTGGCCCCTGATCCGGCAGCAGCCGCGAGACCTCTTCGAGCCGTCCCTCGACCGTTCCCGGTTCAGCGAACAAGGCATCGAGCGCGTCGCGCAACTGGTTGATCGCCTCACGCTCAAAGCCATGGCGCTTGAGGCCGACCAGATTGAGTCCGGCCAAGTGTGCGCGCGGTCCTGTCACGGTGGTGTAAGGCAGCACGTCCTGCACCACCATCGAATGCGCGCCGACCATGGCGTGCCGACCCAAGCGGCAGAACTGATGCACCCCCGATAAACCGCCGACGATGACGTGATCCTCAACCGTGACGTGACCGGCGAGGCTGACATGGTTTACCAGAATCACGTCGTCACCAATCTGGCAGTCGTGGGCAATGTGGCAACCGACCATGAACAGGCCCCGGTCGCCGATACGTGTCACGCCTCCACCCCCAGCCGTGCCTGGCTGGATCGTCACGTACTCGCGGATGATGTTGCCCGCACCGACCACGACCATGGTCCGCTCACCGGCGTATTTCTTGTCTTGCGGTGCGGTGCCAAGGCAGGCGAAGGGGTAGACTTCACAGCCCTCACCCAAGCTGGTTTCGCCCTGCATCACCACATGAGAATGCAGCGTGCATCCATCCCCCAGCACCACCCCTGCGCCAATATGGCAAAAGGGGCCGACGTTCACGTCCTGCCCCAGTTGCGCGCCGTCTTCGATGACCGCAGACGGATGGATGCCAAGGTAGGGGGCGATCACTCGGAACCGTCGTCCTCGATGCCCATGGCAACGAATTCAGCCTCAGAAATGCGGTCGCCGTTGACGTAGCATTCGCCGCGGAAGGTGTAGATCAGGCCCCGGTTCTTCACCACATGAACGTGCATTTCGAGCATGCAGCCCGGCGTCACGGGCTTACGGAACTTGGTCTTGTCCATGGACATGAAGTAGACGCCCTTGAGCGTGCGATCATCGCTATCATCGAGCGAGCCAAGGATCATCAATCCCGCGGTCTGCGCCATGGCCTCAATCTGCAAAACGCCCGGCATGACGGGCATCTTGGGGAAGTGCCCCTGAAAGTACTCTTCGTTGTACGTGATGCCCTTGTACCCAATCGCAGAGCGCCGGGAGGCTCGGCTCCACTCGACGCGATCGACCAGCAGGAAGGGATAGCGGTGGGGCAGCAGCGCCATGATGTCCTGAATATCCAGCGTGGGCCGGTCTTCGGGGGCGAGCAACGGCTCGTCGAGAATGTTCGCCATCGTGATCGTCTCTTTCTTGCTTAGTCTTGCGGCGGTTCAGGCGCGCGCTTCCGTGCCATGCGGCGAAGCGTCGCTTCTTCGCGAAGATACAACCGGTAATCCCGAGCGGGAACCCCCCGCAGGGTGCTGCCAGCTGGACAGGATTTGGTGACGTGGGACCCTGCATGAATCTGACTGCCGCCACCCACGGTCAAATGACCAAAGATCAGACAACCACCGCCAACCAGCACGCCAGCCTCTAACTGCGCTGAACCACCAATCGCCGTATGCCCGGCAATGGCGCAGCCGGGGCCGATTTGGACATTGTGCGCGATCTGACAAAGGTTATCGATGATGGTGCCATCCTCGATCCGCGTATCCGGCCCGGCGCCCCGATCCACCGCCGTATTCGCTCCGATTTCAACCCGGTCGCCAATGATGACCCGGCCCAGTTGCGGCACGGGGAGATGCTGACCATCGCTGCCTGACAGCGCCCAGCCGAAGCCCCCTTGTCCGACCCGAACACCGGGCTTGAGATGCACTCCCTTGCCAATAAGCGCATGAGAGACAGAGCAGTGGGTCTCAACATCGCAGTCTTCGCCCAGCACCACCCCTGTGCCGATCACGCTGTGCGCCTCGATCACTGAGCCTGCGCCAATCTCCGCCCCGTCTCCGATCTCGACAAAGGCATCAATCGTCACTCCGGCACCGATCGCAGCCGTCTCTGCGACTACGGCGGTCGAGTGAATGACCGTTTCTGCTGGGCGAGGCGGACGGGGATGGAAGAGGGCGGCGACCTGAGCAAAAGCACGATAAGGGTCATCGACGATTAGCGCCGTCACACCTTCCGGCACCGCGTCGGCCTCGGCCTCAGTCACCAACACGGCCCCCGCCTCGGTCTCGCGCAGTGCAGTACGATACTTGGGATTGTGCAAAAAGCTGATCTGGTCGGGCTGCGCTTCCGATAGGGGAGCCACGCCGGTGAAACGCGCGGCATTGAGCGCCGAAGCACCTGCGTCTATCCTGGCATCCGCCGGCTCAAGCCCCAGCGCAAACAACAAACGGCTGAGCCCAAAAGGCCCAGCCGTCTTGAAATAACGAGGATCAGCCAAGGCCCGTCCTGCTTAGTTAGTCGTGTCGACCGTCTCCGCTGCGATCTCCTCAGCGGTCGGCTCGGAAACAGTCAGGTTCAGTTCTGGTACATCGTTGTTCAACCGGCGCAGAGCCTCGACCGACAGATCAAAGCCTTCCGCAGAAATCACTACCGCACTGAAGTTCAGCACCATGTTCGCACCGGTCTCAGATGCCAGCCCGATCACGATTTCCTCAAGAATACGACGCAATTCACCTTCGGCCAGTCGGCGCGTCTGGATCAGCTTGCGCTGGCGGGCATTGGCTTCCTGACGCAACGCCTGCAAATCACGCTGGGTCTGGATCTGCACCTGACGGAAGGCTTCCTGCTCAATATCACCGGCGTTGAGTTGCTCTTGCGCCGTCCGAAGCTGAGCAGCAAGTTGCTTGTTGACGTCGGTCAGTTCGGTTTCCCAACGCTGCTGCAGTTCGAGCAGTTGGGCTTCTAGCGTGCGAACGGCGTTGGACTCGCGCACGACCAGATCCATGTCCACGACAGCCAGAACCGGTGTCATCTGTGCGTGGGACGTGCTTCCCACACTGAGGCTCAGCGCCGTCAGAAGAGCGACGACGGCGACACGGATTTTTGCGACTTGGCGCAGCATTTTGTTTCCAATCGAGTCAAACAGACGGAGCGCACTCACAAACTCTGTGCGCGAATTAAGGCAGATCATAAATCAGAATGATGTCGAGATCGAGAACCTGAAACGCTGATCCACATCAAAACTCTCCTTACGAATTGGAATACCGTAATCGAGCGAGAGCGGGCCCAGTGGGGAATCCCAGGTGGCACCAATGCCCACAGAAGCGCGAACACCCGGGCTGTCATCGACCACAATGCTACCGGTCTCCTGTCCCACGTCCCATGCGGAGCCAGCGTCAGCAAAGAAGCGGCCCTTTACACCCTGTTCAGCCAGACCCGGCACGGGGAAGCGCAGTTCTGCGGAAGTCCGCCAGTATTTAGAGGCACCCAGCGCGCCGCCAGACCCCGCACGGGGGCCAATACCGGACGGAGTGAAGCCCCGGATGGTCTCACCGCCGATGAAGAAACGGTCGGCCAGCAGCGTGTCCTGTCCCAGCCCCTCGATAAAGCCACCTTCCGCTCGCGTCGCCAATGTGAAGTTTTCACCCAGCGGCAGATAGTGCGTCGCCTCAGCGGTCGTCTGTGCATAGCGCACGGAGCCCCCCAAGCCGGCCAGCGAGTTGCGCATTACCAGCAGGTAGCCTTCCGTCGGATTAATCGCCACGTCGCGCTTGTCGTAGCGCAGCGCGTGGCGCAGCTCGGAACGGATCGTTACCCCTGCCTGCTGTGTGATGAGCAACGAAGCCATGGGGTCGATATCGGTGACTTCGGTCCGCGTTAGCGCGTAAGTCCAGGACTGCCCCAAATGTTCGGAGAGCTTGTAGCCAATCGTCGCCTCGGCCCCGATCTGCCGACGGTCATAGATGTCGTTGACGTTGCGGTCGTTATAGAACACTTCCCCGCCTGCGCTGATTTCGCGGCCAAGGAAGTAGGGCTCAGTAAAGCTGAACGCTGCGTCTCGGTTATCGACACCAGCGTTGATGTCGAGCTTATAGCGCTGTCCACGGCCACGGAAGTTGCGGTCGGCGATCTTGAAGTTACCCAGAATACCAGCGGTGTTGGAGTACGTTCCGCCCAAAGCAAGCTCGCCGGTCCGCTGCTCTTCAACGATGGTGTTGATCATCACTTGATCACTGGAAGACCCGCCTTCTGGGTCGAGTTCAACCGAAGAGAAGAAGCCCAGTCCGAGCAACCGCTCTTGCGACCGCTGTAGCTTTGAGACAGAAAACGCGTCGCCTTCAGAGAGGCGGAACTCGCGGCGAATAACGTCGTCAGCGGTACGCTCGTTGCCCTCAATCGAAATCCGTTCGACAAACAGGCGTGGGCCTTCTTCGATGGTAAAGGTCAAGTCCACCACGCCGCGTGCCGGGTCAGCATCTTCAGTCACGACAACATCGACAAAGGGAAAGCCCTGGCTCGACACCCGCTCGATCATGTCTTCGCGGGTCTCGTCCACGTCCAACACGTCGTAGGTGCGCCCCGTGCGAACCTTCAGCTGGTTAACCAGCCGTGACGTGTCCACGCCGGGCAGGTTATTCGCGATCCGCACACGGCCAAAGCGGTACTTTTGGCCCTCTCGCACGGTAAACGTCAGGATGAACCCGCGCTTCTCCGGCGTCTGCTCCGCCACGGCAGAGATCACTTCAAACTCGGCGTAACCCCGCGACTGATAGTATTCGGTCAGGAAGTTCTTATCGACCTCGATCCGGCCGGGGGCAAAGCCATCGCCCTGCAAGATGCTACGCAGCAAGTTGGTCTGCCGCGTCAGAATGGCTGAGCGCAGGCGGCGATCCGTATACGCTGTATTGCCGACAAAGTTGACCGCATCCACCCGCGTGCGTGCGCCTTCGTTAATCTCAAAGACCAGATTGGCGCGGTTTCCTGTGAGCGGGATAATCTTCGGCTCGATGACCACGAGCAAGCGGCCTTCGCGCTCGTAGACGCTCTTCATGTCGCGCACGTCTTCGGCGATCTTGGTTCGGGTCAGAACCGTGCGCGGAGCAGTCGTGATGATCGCGCGAAGTTCGTCATCGCTCTGCGAAGAATTCCCCTCGAAGGCGATCTGGTTGATCAGCACGTTCTCCCGCACCTGAATGATCAGCACCGAACCTTGACGATCCAGCCGCACATCAGCGAACTGACCGGTGGCGTAGAGCGCCTTCAGGGCGTTATCGAGCCGCAAGGGCTGGAAGTCATCGCCAATGCGAACGGGCAGCAGCGTCAGGATGGTGTTGGTCGAAAGCCGCTGGTTCCCTTGCACGACGATCTGCGTGATCGTTCCTTCGCCGTAAACCTGCGGCGAGAGCGGGTCGAATTCGATCACCGAAGACGCAGCGGCATCGACTGCTGCGCCATCGGTTTCCGCACCGGCGACGACCTGCGCCTGCATCAGTTCGGCGGCTTGTTCGGGGCTGACGGGGATCTGCGCCTGCGCGCTGAAGGCCCCGCCGAGCACGGTCAGGCACACAGCAGCGGTGGCCGACAAACGTCGCACACTCACCCGTACCATCTCTATGCTCAACAAACCCATGCGCAGACCCAATTAGAACCGAGGCAGCCAGCCCGGAATCGCAGTCCGGTTAGGCACCAAGTCTTGAAAAGTTACAAACACAAACTGCGTCAGGATCAGTCCAAGCCCGATCAATAGCGCTACTTCCATCACGCGCGCCGGCAGAGGGCGGCGGAAGATGGCCTCGAAGGCCAGAAAGACCAGATGCCCACCATCGAGCACAGGAACCGGTAGAAGATTCATCAGCCCGATGATCATGTTCAGGAAAATCATCAGTTGCAGGATCTGCCAAACGCTCGAACGCGTGGCCTCAGCAACGTGCTTGGACATGCCCACGGGGCCTTCGAGCTCACTCACGGGACGTCGGCCCGTGATCACCTGCCCCATCCCCTGGAACACCAGTGAAGTGATCTGCGCCTGACTGGCCAAGGCTTGACCGGCTGCGCCAACGGGGCCGTACGTGCGGGTTTCGACCGTGTCAGTGGCAATGATGCCCAACCTGAACACGCGGACCGGCCCGCTGGCGGATTCAATCGTCGTTTCCGTGGGGTTAATCGTGACAGTCAGCGGCGCGCTCAATCCCTCTCGGGTAGCCTCGACCGTGACCGGGCCGCCGGTGTGCAACGCCATGATCCGGGCGACGTCATTGAACGTCTCCGTTGCGCGTCCATTCACTGCGGTGATGATGTCCCCTTCGAGCAGTGCCGTCTCAGCCGCGGCTGAGCCATCGGAAAAGGCAGCAATCTCAGCCGGTCGTGTCGAACTGCCAAAGGCCAAGACCATCCCGAAAAGAACGATGAAGGCGAACAGGAAGTTGGCGAACGGGCCAGCGAGGATGATCAGCGCGCGGCGCCAGACCGGAGCGGCAGGGAAAGCCCCCTGCTCGGCGGCTTCTTCCGTGCCGGGCATCAGCCCGCCCGCCATGCGCACGTATCCGCCCAGCGGCAGAAGCGAAATCTTGTAGCGCGTGCCTTCGCGGCCGGTCCAACCGAACAGTTCAGGGCCGAAACCGATAGAAAAGGTGAGGACCCGCACCCGACACCAGCGCGCGACGAAGAAGTGCCCGGCTTCATGCACCGCAACAATCACGGTCAGCACGCCGAGAAACGCAACAACGTTATAAAGCAGAATGTCGAGGTAAGCGCCCATGCGTCGCTCGTAACTCCCTTCGCGCCCCTACCGATCGAACGGCAGCTTGCATTGCATTACGCGACCAGAGCCGCAGATTCAAACCTCTTGACCGAAAAAATCGGCCAGAAGTTGACCGACCTTCGCTCTCAACGGGATAGCAGGGTTCTGCCCTATCGTCGCGCCTTGCTGGCCGTATAATGTGGATAAGGCCTTGCCGCTTCTGTGCCAAACCCAGTTCAGCGGAAATTATTCCCCCAACCGAGCGACGATAGCCTGCGCCTTTGTTCGGCTCAGCGCGTCGATCAGAGCGATTTCTTCCATGCTAGAGGGGTCTTCCTCTTGCGTTTGCTCCAGAACCTCCCCGACCACCTGCGCGATCCCACCAAAGGGAAACGCACCGTCGAGAAAGGCGCTCACGGCGACTTCGTTACTGGCATTCAGAGCGATCGGCAAAGCGCCGCCTTGACGCATCGCCGCTTCAGCCAGCGCTAGACAGGGGAAGCGGTCGCGATCTGGCGGCTCAAAAGTGAGACTGCCGATCTGCGCGAGATCCAAGGGCGGTACCGCTGTCCGGGTCCGTCGCGGCCAGCGCAGGGCGGCGGCGATCGGTGTCTGCATGTCCGGCACGCCCAGCTGCGCCAACTGCCCGCCATCACTATAGGCGACCAGTGAGTGAATGATCGACTGCGGGTGCACAACCACGTCGAGCCGGTCCGGTGCGATGTCAAAAATCTGGTGCGCTTCGATTAGCTCCAAACCTTTGTTCATCATTGAGGCGGAATCGATCGTCACCTTGGCGCCCATATCCCAATTCGGATGCTTGAGCGCCTGTTCAGGGGTGGCATTGGCGATGTCGTCCTTGCTCCACGACCGGAATGGCCCGCCCGATGCGGTCAAGATCAGCTGCGTAATGGCCTCTCGGTCCTGCCCCCAAAGCGACTGGAACAGGGCGGCATGCTCGGAGTCCACAGGGATCAGCGTCCCGCCCCCCTGCTTTAGTGCAGCTTTCACCATAGCGCCCGCGGCAACCATAGCCTCCTTGTTGGCCAGCGCGAGGTTCGCACCAGAACGGGCGGCGGCTAGGGTAGAACGCAGGCCGGCATAACCGGTGATGGCGCTGACAATGACGTCGGCCTCTAACTGCGCCGCCTCGATGACCGCATCGCGTCCGGCGCCTGCTTCGATCCCCGTGCCTGCGAGCCGGTCCTTGAGCGCTGCGTACTGCCGCTCATCGGCAACCACGGCGAACACCGCGCCGGTCCGCCGAGCGATGTTGGCGAGGCTATCTACATTACGCTGCGCGACCAACGAAACGACAGAGAAGTCATCCGGATTGTGCGCAAGAACCCGCAGCGTGGAGGTGCCAATGCTGCCGGTCGCGCCGAGAATGGAGACCCGTGTCGGTCCGTCCATGGCCTAGCTCAGCTCCCACCAGCACAGCAGCGCCAAGGCAACCGACGTCAGTGTCATGCCGTCCATCCGGTCCATGACACCACCATGACCAGGCAGCAGCTTGCCCGCGTCCTTAACCGCAAAACGGCGCTTGACCATGCTTTCCATCAAGTCCGAGACCTGCGACAGGGCGGCGAGAAAGGGGGCAGCGACGGCGAATTTCCACGGCGTAATGGGTGACCACGTGACCATCACCTGCGCGACGACATACCCAGCCGCAACCCCCATGAGCAGGCCAATCCACGTTTTCTTAGGGCTGATCGCTGGCGCGAGCCTTGGGCCGCCAAGATGCTTCCCGGCGAAGTAGGCGGCAATATCAGCATTGATCACCAAAGCCAGCCCGATGAACAGCACCCACGGACCGGCGCCACCGATGACAAACAGCCCTACCAGCAGCGACCAAGGGATTCCCGCATAGAGAATGCCCAGCGGCAGCCAGACACGCTCGGTCGGATTGCTCCACGCCGCGAGCGCAGTAAGCATGCACAGCACCAGCATCCCCGCCCCGGCCAGCACAAAAGCACCATGCCCGGTCGCAAAGACGCTGAAGCCGATGCCGAAAAGCATGAGTGCGGCGGCGATGGACGGGGTTGGCGTTTTGCGGATGATGGCGTTCCACTCGTAGCCAATCACCAGCGCGATAAACATCCCAGCGAACTGCACCAGCGGCGAGCCGATGGCAAAAACAGTAATACCAAAGGCCGTAGCGGCGAGCCCGGTTAGGATGCGCGTGCCAAGTTGGTCACGGGTTGTCGGCTGCGCGACAGGCTGACTGTCTTGAGTCATGCAACGCCTTGTATCTGCTCAGAATCTACCGAGCGTTCTGTGCCTTTAAACCCCCGAAACGTCGCTCCCGGTTCGCAAAGACACTCAACGCGGTCGCGAGGTGCTCAGCGGAGTAATCCGGCCAAAACACCGGATCGAAATATAGTTCCGCATACGCTGCTTGCCACAGCAAAAAATTCGATAACCGCTGCTCACCAGAGGTGCGGATGATCAAATCTGGGTCAGGAAGGTCGGAAGTCTCCAGACCTTGGGCCAGTCGCTCGCTAGTGATGTCCTCAGGGGCAAGCGTTCCAGCCCTTACTTGCGCGGCCATCGCACGTACGGAATCGAGGATCTCGTCGCGGCCACCATAGGACAGCGCAACGCAAAGCGTCATGCCCGTGTTTTCAGCCGTCACAGCCTCGGCACGGTTGAGCAACGCTTGGATATCCGGGGAAAAATCAGACTTCTGACCAATCACGCGAATGCGGATGTTGGCCCGGTGCATCTCGGCGATTTCGGCAGTGAAGTAGGACTTCAGTAAGCCCATGAGCACATCCACCTCCGCCCGAGGACGCGCCCAGTTCTCCGTCGAGAAGCCATAAATCGTGAGGGTCTCGATCCCGACCTCGCGCGCCGCACTCACCAGCCGCTTTGTCGCTTCGACGCCCTGCTTGTGGCCAAAGGTGCGGGGCATGCCGCGTTGTTCGGCCCAGCGGCCATTCCCATCCATGATGACGGCGAGGTGCTGAGGAAGCTTTGTGCGGTCAACGGATGCAAGCGCTTGCGTGCTCGTCATGCTGCAATTTCCCTTTCCGTGGCTTCCCCGTTAAAGCTCGAACTTGGCGAAGAGTGCCCTAACACTCTAGTCTAAAATTCACGTCTAAACCTGCATGATCTCCGCCTGTTTGTCATTCAGCATGGTGTCGATCGTGCTGACGTGGCGGTCGGTGAGCTTCTGCACCTCTTCGCCCAGGTCGTGCATCTCATCCTTGGAGAGATCACCGTCCTTTTCCATCTTCTTCGACTTGTCCATGCCATCGCGGCGCACATTGCGCACGGCCACCCGCGCGGCTTCGGCGTAGTTGCCAGCGACTTTAGACAGCTCCTTACGGCGTTCTTCGTTCAGGTCAGGGATCGGCACTCGGATCAGCGTGCCATCAGCCATGGGATTCAGGCCCAGACCAGCGTCACGAATGGCGCGCTCAACGGCACCGGCCATGCTCTTATCCCATACGGAGACAGAGATCATACGCGGCTCAGGTACGGAGATCGCTCCCACCTGATTGATGGGCACGGAACTCCCGTAGGCTTCGACCATGACCGGCGCAAGCAGTTCCGCCGAGGCGCGGCCCGTCCGCAAGCCCTGCAGCTCAGTCTTGAAGTTATCGATCGCGCCGGACATGCGCTTGTCGAGATCTTTCAACAGATCGTCAGTCATGGAAGTCGTGCTCCTGATTGGCTGTCATCAATGGTCTGGCTTTGGGGCAGGAATGCGCCCTGTTTGACCATATTTCTCGGTGAATGGCGACTGTCTACACCCGAATCTGCGGTTTGTCAGGCCGTTGTTCGCCCCGGAAGGTGCGGTTTAGGTGGGCGCAATCAGTCGTCGTTGACGATGGTAAACTTGCCCTGCTGCTGCACCACAGCCGCCATCGAACCCTCTTCATTCAGCGAAAACACAAGGATCGGAATGTGGTTCTCGCGCGCCAGCGAAATCGCGGCATGGTCCATGACGTTGAGGTCTTCGGCCAACACCTGGTGGAATGAAAGCCGCTCGTAGCGCTTGGCGGTAGGGTCTTTGGCGGGATCAGCGCTGTACACGCCATCAACCTTGGTGCCCTTGAGCAGCGCATCACAATTCATCTCCGACGCCCGCAGCGCGGCAGCCGTGTCGGTGGTGAAGAAAGGGTTGCCAGTCCCTGCGGCGAAGATCACGACCCGTTCCTTTTCCAGATGACGCAAGGCGCGCTGGCGGATGAAAGGCTCGCAAACGTTGTTCATTGGAATGGCCGACATCACGCGGCACTCAACCCCTGTATCCTGCAGTGCCGAGCGCATGGCGAGGGCATTAATCACGGTGGCAAGCATGCCCATCTGATCGGCTGTTGCCCGTTCCATCCCCTCGGCCGCGCCGGAAACGCCGCGAAAGATGTTACCGCCTCCGACAACCAGACAAACCTGGGCGCCCAGATCCATGACGCCCTTAACCTCATTGGCCACGCGCGCGACGTAGTTCGGGTCGAGCCCGTAACTACGATCACCCATCAACGCCTCGCCTGAAATCTTCAACAAAACGCGGCGAAAGACGTGCGGAGTGCTGTCTGGCATGGAGGCTTACCTGTCCTTTATTCGTATAAGGCCCTTGTAGCTGAGGCTCTGCCGAGATTAAAGCGCGATTGCTGTGTGCAATTTTGCGGGCTGAACCGCGCGGCTTGAGGCGGCGCGGCAACCGAACAAATAAAAAAGGGCCGCCGAAGCGACCCTTTGAGCAATTAACGCGATGATCCCGCGCTTAAGCGCCGGAAACAGCCGCAGCCACTTCTGCAGCAAAGTCACCTTCTTCCTTCTCGATGCCGTCACCGAGCTGGAAGCGGATGAAGCCCTTGAGCGCTACATCTGCGCCAATTTCCTTGGCGAGGTTGGCAACGACATCTTTCACACGGTTCTCACCGTCGATGACGAAGACCTGCTCGGTCAGGACAACTTCTTCGTAGTACTTCTGGATCCGGCCAACGATCATCTTTTCGATGATGTTGTCAGGCTTGCCGGACTCGCGCGCTTGCTCGGTCAGGACGTTCTTTTCCCGCTCCAGCAGAGCTGGGTCGAGGTCGTCGATCGAGTTGGACGCCGGGTTGGTTGCAGCGACGTGCATGGCAATCTGCTTTGCCAGCGCTTCGAGCTTGGCTTTGTCGCCGGTCGACTCAAGCGCAACCAGAACCGCAATCTTGCCCATCGAAGGGGTCACGGCGTTGTGCATGTAGCCGGTCACGACACCGTCGGAAACTTCAAGCATAGCCGTGCGGCGCAGGTTCATGTTTTCACCGATGGTCGCAACCTGGTGGGTCACTTCGTCAGCAACATTGCGGCCGGTGCCAGGGTAGTCCATGCCCAGCAGCGCATCGATGTCGCCGCTAGCGCTCAGGGACAGGCCTGCGATGTCAGCAACCACCTGCTGGAAGGTTTCGTTGCGGGAAACGAAGTCAGTTTCAGAGTTCAGCTCGATCACCGCGCCTTTGTTGCCTTCCGTCGCGAAGGAAACGAGACCTTCAGCAGCCACGCGGCTGGACTTCTTCGCAGCCTTGGACAGGCCTTTCTGACGCAGCCAATCGATGGCCGCTTCGAGGTCTCCGTCAGACTCTACCAGAGCCTTCTTGCAGTCGAGCATGCCTGCGCCGGAGGTTTCGCGCAGTTCTTTAACCATTGCGGCGGTAACGTTAGCCATTGCCTTGGTCCCTTGTCTTTGGAGGAGGAAAGCACGCGCTCAGGGCGATGCGTGCCGGTATGGGGAATTTGAAACGCCCCAACCTGAAGGCGGGGCGTTTCAATTGTATGATCGAAGCGGACGCCCTTAGGCGGTTGCTTGTTCTTCAGCTTCAGCAGCTGGCGCGTCTTCAGCAGGCGCTTCTGCAGCAGCAGCCTCTTCCGCCGGAGCTTCTTCAGCCACAACGGTTTCAACGGGTGCTTCTTCGGATGCACCGATGTCGGCGCCGGATGCGGTAACTTCAACCTGCAGGCCTTCGAGAACGGCGTCTGCGAGCAGGTCACAGTAAAGATCGATCGCACGCAGTGCGTCGTCGTTGCCCGGGACGGGGAAGGTGATGTTGTCCGGGTTCGAGTTGGAATCGATCACGGCGACAACCGGAATACCCAGAACCTTGGCTTCTGCCACAGCGAGGTGTTCCTTGTTGGTGTCCAGCACGAAGATCATGTCCGGCAGGCCGCCCATGTCACGAATACCGTTCAGCGTGCGCATCAGCTTAGCATGGTCGCGCGACATCATCAGCGCTTCTTTCTTGGACAGCTTTGCGAGGTCCTCGGACTCCATGGTCGCTTCGATGTCCCGCATCCGCTTGATCGACTGGGAGATGGTCTTCCAGTTGGTCAGCATGCCGCCCGGCCAGCGGTGGTTGACGTAGTACTGACCACAACGCTGCGCAGCTTCGGCCACTTTCTCGGACGCCGCACGCTTGGTGCCGACGAAGAGGATTCGACCGCCCTTGGAAACGGTCGCGGTAACCGCTTCAAGAGCGCGGTACAGCATGGGGCGGGTCTGGTCGAGGTCGATGATGTGAACACCATTGCGCGCGCCAAAGAGGAACGGAGCCATCTTCGGGTTCCAGCGGCGGGTGTTGTGACCAAAGTGAACGCCAGCTTCCATGAGCTGACGCAGCGTGAACGTAGGCGCTGCCATCGTTTGTCTTCCTTCCGGTTTAAACCTCCACGTGGACCTGTCTCAGGCATTTTTGCCTCAACCGGGAATGTCCACGTGTGTGTGATGGGGGTCATTTACCCAAAGCGCGGCCACAAGGCAATTGCGCGCAACGTTACACGGGCATGCGTTCAAGCATGCCCGCGCAACCGCCGGTGCGTGCTGGGCGGTGGTCTAGTGGCTCAGCAGGAGCGGCATACGATGATGACGCAGTACAAACCGGGTGGTGTTGCCCAGCACAAGGTTGCGCCAGGACGGATGCCCGTGCGCGCCCATGATCACGGCATCAGCACCGATTTCCTCGGCTGTGCTCATGATCACCTTGCCCGGCTGGTTGTCCCCGTAGTCCTTGCGCAGTTCCGCTTTGACGCCGTGACGCTCGAGGAACTGCATCACCTGATCAGCGGGGAGGCGGCCAGTCTCCTCGCTCGTACCAACGGACAGCACTGTCACCCGGGCCGCATCGCGCAGGAGGGTTAGGTTATCCCGCACGGCCCGTACCGCTTCACGCGTCGATTTCCACGCAATCAGTACGTTCTGCGGGTCAAACGCGCCCTCGAACTCCTGCGGCAGTACGAGCACCGGCAGACCGGAGGACAAGGCCAGCGTCTCTGGGAGGCCACGGACAAAGCGATCTTCCAGCGTGCGTTCCTGCACGTCGGAAACGATCAGCAGGTCAGCCGCACGGGCGTGGGCTTCGAGGTCGTGCTCGTCTTCGCCGATTTCAGAAGCAAACCGGAAAGACGCAAGGCCCGCTGCGCGGCAAGCTTCTTCAAAGCCCGCGCGTGCATCCGCTGAGTCCTGCGCCAAACGATCCTGACGCGCCCCACTAAGGCCGCGCCCGCGCGATCGGCCGTAGAGGTCCCCGTCAAAGTCTTCGAGCGAGATGTACAAACCGGTCAGATGCGCGTGATGCCGGCTCGCCAGTTCGATAGCCGTCGCCAGCCGCGCGCGGCCCAGATCGGAATGCTCAAGATGAACGACAATGGTCTTGGTCAGCATGGGTGTGTGAAACCTCTGGCTCAGATTAAAAAAGGAGTCCCATTATAGATAGGAACTCCTTTTGGTCTAATCCAACTGCACGGCGTACTCGGCCACCGGTACTGTCTTGTCGATCAGGCCCTGATCCAAAAGGAAAGCTTCAAACCGCGCGTAACGGCCCGTATCCATGGCCGCAGGGCGCAGCGCGAAGCGGGGCAGCGTATCGCGCCAGGCGCGGCGGTTGAGTTCGTTGTCGAGCAGTTCTTCCCTGCCCTTGATAAACAACTCCCACGCGGCTTGCGGGTTGTTGACCATGTACTGTGTCGCCGCTTCGATGGCTGTGATCACACGCGGGAGTGTGGGGTTATCCAACCCGTCTTGAGCGGCAACGAGGATCAACTCGTCGTAGCCTGGAACGCCGTGTTCTTCGGGGTAGAAAGCAATCCCCGGACGGCCTGCGATGTCCATCTGGTTAAGCTCGAAGTTCCGAAACGCCCCCACGACCGCGTCGACCTGCCCGGAATAGAGCGAGGGGCTGAGCGAGAAGTTGACGTTGATCAGCTCAAGATCGCTGAGGCTAAGCCCCTCTGGCGCAAGCATGGCGCCGAGCAGCGCATCTTCAAACCCGCCCACAGAGAAGCCAACCTTGCGGCCTTTGAGATCCGCAAGCGACTGCACCGGACCATCAGCCAGCGCAACCACCGTGTTCAGCGGTGTTGCAACCAGCGTCGCCACGCGCACCAGTGGCAGGCCTTCCGATACCTGAATATGCAGCTGTGGCTGGTAGGAGATAGCAAGCTCCGCTTGCCCTGCAGCAACCAGTCGAGGCGGTGCGGACGGGTCGGCTGGCTCGATCAGCTCAACGTCCAGACCCTGTTCCGCAAACAGCCCCAGTTCTTCAGCCACGAATAGCGGGCCGTGGTCCGGGTTGATGAACCAGTCGAGCAGGATCGTCACCCGCTCAGCAGAAGCCGACTGCACAAACCCGGAAAGGGCCAAAATCGCGCCCAGCATGGGGGCGAGAAGCGTTTTCATTCTCAATTCTCCAGAGGTTTCAGGTCCGTCTCGGACCAAGATGCGGCCCGTGCCGCAATGAGGGACACCAGGCCGTATAAACCCAGCGCAAGGATGACCATGCACACCACGGCCACCATCATCGTGTCGGTGCGTGCGTTGATTTTCAGTTCGCGCAAGATGACGTAGCCCAGTCCATAGGCCCCGCCGACTTGCTGCCCGCCAACCAACTCGCCGATAAAGGCCCCGATCGGGGCAATCGCGGCGGCAGCTTTCAATCCGTTGAGCCCACCGGGGAGCGCCAGCGGCAGATAGACCCGCCACAACAGCTGCCAGCGCTCTGCACCGTACACCCGGCCGGCGTCGACCAGATCCCGGTCTACGGCGCGCAAAGCGCTCCAAAAGGCCATGGTAACGGGAAAGAACAGGATCAGCGTGGTCATGGCGATCTTGGGCGCTAGCCCCCAGCCCAACCACTGCACCAGCAACGGCGCGAGAGCGAACACGGGAATGGCCTGCGAGATCACCAGCAAAGGCAACAACCAGAACCGCACGACCTTGGACAAGGCAATCACCACCGTCAGCACCAGTCCCAACCACGCGCCCAGAACGAGCCCCGCGACCACCTCGATAAGCGTCACGCGGAAACCTTTGATGAAGTAGGTTGGGTTCTCGACAAAAGCGGCCCAGACAAGGTCGGGGGTCGGCAGCAGGAAACGCCCTTTGCCCGTCAGCGCTTCGATCAGTAGCGCTGCCAGCCACCAAAGGGCCAAAAGTCCGATGAGTAGGATGAACGGCCTCGCCGTTCGGATCAGTCTAGTCACGCTCCCTCCGCGAGTACGAACTCGATCAGGTTGTAGGGTCGCGGACGTCCGCCTCTCAGCACCTCGGTCGAGGTGCTCCCCTGCGTCTTGATGAAACTAGACTAAGTGACTTCACGGTGAAAACCAACGAATTGTTACCGCGCGCCACACAAGGGCCACGTGCGTTTTTGCAGGGAGAGGGCTAAACTGCGCGTGACTTTGATCGGTGACGGACCCCACACGCAATGACCCGACTAACCCTTGCCTTGACGCTCTGGCTGACCGCGGCGCTTGCGCCGCTGATGCTTTCCGCCCCTGCCTCCGGACAGGCTGTGCTGCCCGATGGGGTCGCGCCCATGGAGTTCGGGCGCGATATCCTGACAATCACGACCGACAAGGGACGCTTCTTCTACGATATCGAGGTGGCAATTACCCCAGAGCAGCAGGCACGGGGGCTGATGTGGCGGCCGGTTCTGGGGACCAACAAGGGCATGCTGTTCATCTTTGAACGCCAGCGGCCCTTGTCCTTCTGGATGCAGAATACGCTGATCCCACTGGATATGGTCTTCATCGACCAAAATGGAAAACTGGTGAGCATACAGCGCCAAGCGACCCCCCTCACCCGCACCCCGCGCCCCTCTGAGGGGCCAGCGCGGTTTGTGCTGGAAATCGATGGTGGAGAAGCGGCGGCGCTGAACATCACTGACGCTACGGTATTCGAGTTCGGCCCGGCAACGCGGGCCTATCTGGCCGAGCAGCGCTAGAGCAGGCGCGCTTTCGCGGCCTGATACTCCGCCTTCATCTCGGCAACGACCTCGGCAACCGGTCCTGCGTGACTGATGTTGCCCACGCCCTGCCCTGCGCCCCAAATGTCCTTCCACGCCTTGGCTTTGGTGTTGCCACCCGAGCCGAAGTTCATCTTGGACTTGTCGGCGACCGGCAGATCGGCTGGATCCATGCCGGCTTTCTCGACGGACTTGGACAGGTAGTTGCCGTGAACCCCGGTAAACAGGTTGGTGTAAACGACGTCCTTTGCCGCTGAATCCATGATCATTTGCTTGTAAGCAGGGTCCGCGTTGGCTTCTTCGGTCGCGATGAAGCGTGTGCCGACGTAGGCAAAGTCTGCGCCCATCGCCTGCGCCGAGAGCACGGCACCGCCATAGGAAATAGCCCCCGAAAGCGCGACCGGACCATCGAAGAACGAGCGGATTTCCTTGATCAGCGCAAAGGGCGAAAGCATGCCCGCATGTCCGCCAGCCCCAGCCGCGACACAGATCAGGCCATCCACACCCTGCTCCAGCGCCTTTTCCGCGTGCCGAACGGAAATGATGTCGTGCATGATGATGCCGCCATAGGAATGCACGGCCTCGACCACCGCCTTAGGCGGGTTCAGGGAGGTAATTACCACCGGCACCTTGTGCTTGACGCACATTTCAACGTCATGCTGCAGGCGATCGTTCGATGGATGACAGATTTGGTTCACGGCGAAGGGAGCAGCAGGTTGATCCGGGTTGGCAGCATCGTGCTCGGCGAGTTCTTCCTTGATCCGTACGATCCATTCTTCGAGCACTTCCGCCGGGCGCGCGTTCAGCGCAGGAAAGGAGCCGACCACGCCATTTTTACACTGCGCGATCACCAAGTCGGGGTTCGAAATGATGAACAGCGGTGCGCCGATGACGGGGAAGTCTTTCAGGCGGGCGCGAAGATCAATGGGAAGCGTTTCACTCATGGGGGTGGTTCCTCGTTGCACAGTGGCTTGTCCTCTGGGTGCAATCTGCCGCAAAATCATCCACGATCAAGGTCGAGACGGTCAGGAGCCGCACAATGACAGCTTTTTCTTTCCAAACGGTACCAAGCCTTAAGTTCGGCGAACCAGCGGCTGAAGCGCTGGCACCCATGGTCGCCGGATTTGGTGCGTCCCGACTGATGATTGTCACTGATCCGGGCGTCGTTGGCGCCGGTTTGGTTGCGCCTGTGGCTCAGGCTTTGGAAGGACGGGGGCTGACGGTCAGCGTGTACAGCGATGTCGAGGCCGACCCCCCAGAAGCCAAAGTCCTCGCCGCCGTGGACGCCGCTCGCAGCTCTGGCGCGCAAGCCATCGTCGGGCTGGGTGGAGGCAGTCCGATGGACACGGCCAAGCTGGTCGCGCTGCTGTGCCGGGCTGAACAGCCGTTGAGCGAAATGTACGGGGTTGCACAAGTGGACCGCAGCCGCGTTCCGGGCGGGCGACTTCCGCTGTTTCAAGTCCCAACGACCGCGGGAACCGGCTCTGAAGTCACGCCGATCGCGATTGTTACGGTCGGCGCAGAAATCAAACTGGGCGTCGTGGACCCGATCCTCTACGCCGACGGCGCCGTCCTCGATCCCAGCCTGACCACCGGTCTCCCACCACATGTCACCGCGCACACTGGCATCGACGCCATGGTGCACGCGATTGAGGCTTACACGTCCAAAATCCGCAAAAACCCCCTCTCAGACGCACTCGCGCAGCAGGCGCTGACCTTGCTGGCACGCGGGCTTCCACGCGCTCTATCAAACGGGAGCGACCTGCAGGCGCGGGGGGATATGCTCCTCGGAGCCATGCTTGCCGGGCAAGCCTTTGCCAACGCACCCGTTGCGGCAGTCCACGCGTTGGCTTACCCCATCGGCGCGCTGTTTCACGTGCCCCATGGGCTGTCGAACACGCAAGTGCTCGGCCCTGTTCTGCGTTTCAACGCGGAAACCCATCCTGCGCTCTATGCTGAACTGGCGGACCTGTTGATCGAGGGCGCATCAGGGTCAGAGGCAGCGCGGGCGGGGCAATTTATCGGTTACATGGAAGGCCTTACCGCCGATTGTGGAGTGGATCCAAAACTGCGCGCCGTTGGCATCTCCCATAACGACCTCCCCAAGCTCGCCGAAGATGCGATGAAGCAGACCCGCTTGCTGCAAAACAACTTGCGCCCGCTGACCTATGACGACGCACTGGCGATCTACACCCAAGCGCTCGAATGAGCCGAGATTTTCGCACGGCTTAAGCGCAAACTTGGACATTGCGTAACGCGGGGGGCGATCTAGCTTAGGGTTTGAAACTCCAGCCAGGATTCCCCATGACCGAGAACACGCAAGACGCCGTCGCCGACACTGCCACAGCGACCAAGAGCCGTGGTCCAGACTTGACCGGCGACCCGATTGGAAAGCTGCTGATTATGCTCGCGGTTCCTGCGGGGATCGGCTTCTTTTTCATGATTGCCTACAACCTCGTAGACACCATTTGGGCCAACCAGTACCCGGCCCCGGGAGAAGCGGCGAACATGACGGGTGCGGCGCTGGGGCGGTCGTTTGGACCGTTTTTCCTGATGCAGGCGTTCTCGATCGGGCTTATGCAAGGCACGACGGCACTGGTCGCCAATGCTCTGGGCGCGCGCAATCCGGGAAAGGCGCGCCACACGATCGCACAGGCCATGATCGCTGGCGTGCTGGTCGGGATCACACTGCTCACGCTGGCGCTGTTCATGCCGGTTCCCGGGCACGACGGCCCGCTGATCGAGCTCTACTATTTGACCCTTTCCGGCGGCAACCTTGAGGCGACCGCGCTGGGGCTGGAATACATTTTGCCGATCGTATGGCTCGCGCCGTTCCTGATCATCATTTCCGTCTTTAACGCCATCCTAAGCGCCAAAGGCGACTTCACCACCTTTGGCATTGTGCAGGTCGCCGCGTTCTTCATGAACTTGTTCCTTGATCCCATTCTGGTCTTTGGCGGGACGCCGTTTAGTCTTTACGGCCTCGCGGTTGATCTGCCCGACTTCCTGCCTGAGTTGGGCGTTGCAGGTCTGGCTTGGGCTACGGTTGTGACGCAGCTGCTTGGTGCCGTGGTGGTTATGATCGTTGCCCTTCGAACCGGCATCCTCAAGGGCCTCAAACTCAGCGAGTTCATCCCGTTCTGGCCCATCTTGAGCCAAGTGATCGGACAAGGCGTCCCAGCGGCGGTGAACATGCTGCTGATCGCGGGCGGATTTATCTCCATCCAGTTCTTCGTCCCAGAAATCGTCAAGCAGACTGGTAGCGTCCTGCTCCTGACCATGAGCCCGGCAGACGCAGCAGAAGCGGCCATCAACGGTTACATGAACGCTGCACGCATCGAACAGCTGCTCCTGCTCCCCGTCATCGGGTTGGAACTCGCGCTGATTTCAATTGTTGGCAACAATCTGGGCGCGCGCCAGGAGGAACGCATCTGGCGCGTCTATCGTCTTGGCCTCATCACCGCCGTGATCATGACCGTGACCGCAACCATAATTCAGTTTGCTGGCCATAACCTTTTCCCGTCATGGATCAACCGCTCAGACGAAACCCTCGGGGTCGCTTCGCAAGTCCTGTCGATCTCGGCCTTCCTGCTCACCGCCTACGCGCTGATCTTCATCAACTCCGGCACACTGCAGGGTATGAAACGACCGGCGTTTGCCATGATCATTAACAGCGTTCGGCTGGTTTTCGGTCCGGCAGCGGTCTTCGTTCTGGTGGCGTGGATTGCACCGGGCAATCTGCTGGTGTTCTGGATTGGCTATGGTGCGGTAGCTTGGGGCTGTGGCCTGTTTGCGATGTGGTATACTCCCGGCCGAATGCGTCGGGTGATTGCGCGGGAGCTCAGTGCGCCGACCGCCTGACATCGACCAACAGGAGCAACAAGGAGCCGGCATGATCCAACCGATGACAGCCCCCGATCGCGATGACATCCGGGGACTGTTGCAGGGGCAGAGCATCGGGCTCAACTCCCCTCAACGCTTCATCAACCGAGAGGTCTCGTGGCTCGGCTTCAACGAACGCGTCCTAGCCGAAGCGCGCCGTGTGGAGCATCCGCTGCTCGAACGCGTCCGGTTCGTTGCCATCTCAGCCACCAACCTTGAAGAGTTCATCATGGTTCGCCTCGCGGGCCTGAAAGCGCAGGAGCGCGCCGGCGTGGAAGCCTTCTCACCAGAAGGGCTGAGCGCAGCGCAGCAGGTGGACCTGATCTCCGCCCGAGTGAGCGATCTGCAGCAACAGCAGCTCGAAGTCTGGCGGGGTCTGCGCGAAGATTTGCTGGACTGTAACATCGAAATCATCGACCGCTTGCAGCTGACGGATGGTGAAAAGTTCTATCTCGAAGAGACCTTTGAGACCGAGTGGCTGCCTGTTCTTACGCCAATCTCAGTAGACCCTTCCCACCCCTTTCCTTTCATCCGAAACCTCGCGGTATCGATGGTGATGGAGTTGACACGCCGCAGCGATGCGCGAAGGTTTACTGGCCTGCTCATGATCCCTTCGGACATGCCCGGCTATATTGCTCTTCCACGGGGTGACGATGGGCGGTCTCGCATTATTTCTGTTTCCGAAGTGCTGTACCGCTACCTCGACCGTCTTTTCCCCGGCTTCGAAGTCCAAAACGCCGGGTTCTTCCAGCTGTTCCGCGACAGCGATCTCGAAGTCGCTGAAGAAGCTGAAGACCTCGTTCGTCTGTTTGAGTCTGCGCTGAAGCGACGGACGCGCGGGGAATCGGTTTCGATCAACGTTGATAACGCCGTACCAGACCATCTGATCTCCGTCTTGCTTGAGGAATTCGACCTTGAGGCTGACGATTGCACGCGCATGGGCGGAACGCTGGATCTATCCCAGCTCAGTGAGATTTGCGATATCGATCGCCCGGATCTTAAATTTCAGCCTTTCCACCCCCGTTTCCCTGAGCGCATCAGAGACTTCGACGGCGATTGCTTCGCCGCGATCCGGGCCAAAGACTTCGTGATCCACCACCCCTTCGAGAGCTTCGACGTCGTGGTGCGTTTTCTGAACCAGGCAGCTCTTGACCCCGACGTCGTTGCGATCAAGCAGACGCTTTACCGGACCTCCAATGACAGCCCGATCATCTCTGCCCTCAAGACCGCCGCTGAAGCCGGTAAGTCCGTAACGGCGCTGGTGGAGCTTAAGGCCCGCTTTGACGAAGAAGCCAACATTCGCTGGGCGCGTGACATGGAGCGTGCTGGGGTACAGGTCGTGTACGGTTTCATCGATCTGAAAACCCACGCCAAAGTCAGCCTCGTTGCCCGCCGTGAAGCGGGCAAGCTGCGCACCTACTGCCACTTCGGCACGGGCAACTATCACCCCATCACCGCGCGGATTTACACCGATCTGTCGTACTTCACCGACGACCCGGAATTCGCGCAGGATGCGGGACGCCTGTTCAACTACATGACGTCCTACGCTGTACCGGAGAAGATGAACCGCCTCGCGCTAGCACCGCTCAACATGCGCGAGACGCTTATGGCAGCGATCGAGGCGGAAATCAGCAACGCGCAAGCGGGACTGCCTGCCGAAATCTGGGCCAAAATGAACGCGTTGGTCGATCCAGAAATTATCGACGGTCTCTACCGCGCTTCACAGGCGGGGGTGAAGATCGAGCTGGTCGTACGCGGGATTTGCTGCCTGCGGCCGGGGATCGAAGGGCTCTCAGAGAATATTAAGGTCAAGTCGATCGTCGGACGCTTCCTTGAGCATTCGCGGATCTGTTGCTTTGCCAACGGGGAAGCTCTGCCTTCACGACAGGCAAAGGTCTTCATTTCTTCCGCTGACTGGATGCCGCGCAACATCAACCGGCGCGTTGAAACGCTGGTACCGATCCTGAATGAGACGGTGCACAAGCAAATTCTCGATGAAATCATGGTCGCCAACCTGCGCGATACGTCGAATTCATGGACCATGCAGTCCGATGGCGTGTACACACACGAGCAACCACAGGGCAAGGCAGCCGTCTCAGCCCACCAATACTTCATGGAAAACCCGAGCCTGTCTGGCCGCGGACGCGCCATCCGGCGCAGCAAGTCCAAGGCCAAGAAACCGGGCAAGGGCAAAGGAAAGCCAAAGGCCTGACTGCTTAAGTGCGTGCCTCCGACCAATCCCCCTTCCCTCCGCTGGGCGTGCTGGACATCGGTTCCAACACTGTCCGCCTTGTGTTGTTCCGTCGACTAACGACGGACCAGACGCCCGAGTGGCGGAACTGGAAAGAAGTCTTCAACATGCGCGAGCCTTGCGCACTGGGTGAAGGGCTGGCGACCACGGGCGAGATGAAGCCGTCCAATCTTGCCCACGCTGTGCGAGCAATCCGTGACTTCCGCCGCGCGCTCGCTGCAGAAGCCCCTGACGCCTTTATCGATGTTCTGGCAACCGCGGCCGTCCGCGACGCCTCCAACGCCGACCGCCTAATACGCGCCGTCGACCGAGCTTTCGGCGCGCCGCCGCGGGTGCTGACGGGAGAGGAAGAAGCCCGCTACGCGACACTGGGAGTCACCTATGGACTGCAGACCGCGAAAGGCCTGTTCGCCGACTTGGGCGGCGGATCACTGGAGCTGAGCTTGAGCGAGGATGGTCCTCTGACCTCCCTACCGATTGGTGTTGTTCGCCTGCGCGAGCAAGCCCAAGGCAAGCGATCCGGCAAGACGCGAAAGACGATTGCACAGGCGCTGAAAGCGGTTCCGTTTCTCAAGAAAGCTCGCGGCGAAACACTGCACCTTGTAGGCGGTTCGTGGCGGCACTTTGCCATGCTTTACCGCCTGCTCAACAAGGAACCTGTACCGCAGTTGATTGAGGGGTACTCGCTGCGCGCCCGCAAGGCGCGGGGGTTTGCGCGGCGAGTGGCGCGTGAGCGCCCCAAGCGCTTGGCGCCTTACCTGCGTCGCCCCGACCGCGCCCGAACCCTCCCCTACGCAGCGATGGTCCTGCGCCGCCTCATCCGCCAGTCTGGGGTCAAAGAGGTTCGCTTTTCACAGTATGGCATTCGGGAAGGCTTGCTGGTCGATTGGATCCGCAACAAGGCCTATCTGGAACCTGTTGATGATCGGCAATTCACCCTGTTGCTCGACGAACCTGAGACGCTCAATGAGGCGCTGACCGCCTGATTGCTTCACCCTGTCGCCGCGCGTCATCAGTTCCCGAGCAACCCACCCAGCCCAAGAGCGTTCAACCCGTCTTGCACCGCACGGGTTGTCTCTTCCTCAACCCGCTGTTGCAATTGCTGACGCGAGTTCAGCGCCTGCTCCTGCGCCGCCTGTATCTCGGCGAGTGCGCGGGCTTCGAGTTCGGCGCGTTGGGCTAACAGTTCGGCCTGCGCTTGCGCGGCCTGCTGTTCCAGCAAGGCCCGTTGCCGCGCGGCTTCGTCGGTCAGCTGTTGCGCAATGCGGTCGCGCTCGTCGACGACCGCTTGCCCAATCTGCTGTTCGATCGCGCGAGCTTCGCTGAGCACGCGCTGGGTTTCCGACTGGATATAGGCCCGCACCTCCTGCTCCAGCGATGCCACGCTCGCGCCTTCAGGCAGGTACTTATCCAAATCCCAAAGCCCAGCGAGGGTGGAAAGCACATCGGGATTGCTCTTGAGCCAAGCCAGCAAGGCAGGGCCATCGATGGTCAGCTGCGGCGCATCCCAACTGCCCACCACCCGGATCGGAATCAGCAGTCCGCCGTCTTCGACGTTGATGTTCAGGCCGTAGTTCAGCTGTTGCCGCGCTAGATCGATGTCGCCGCCACCGCTGATACTCAGCCGCTCCGTTCGTGCCGTAAAGTTCTCGTGCCGAAGCACGCCGTTCTGGATCGTCCCGCTCGCCGCCAACCGCTGAAGCACCGTGGCGAACTGGTCGCCGAGGTAGAAATTGGTCGTGGAGCTTTGCAGCAGATTGCCGGCGCGCAGGCTTTGAACCAACCGTGGAATATCCCAGCCTTGCAGCGCGCTCGGCGAAAGCTCCGTTCCTACGGACCCATTCATGTTTGCCATCCATGCCTGCGCCGTCTGACCCTGCGTGGTCAGGTTGATCGCCGTCTGGCTGGAGCCTTGCAGGAACTCGATGCCAAGGAAGTCACGCAATATGTCTCCCGCCTGCACCGCCTGCGCCTGCAACTGCGCATTCAGTTTTGGCATTGGCCCGCGCGCGTCAATGAGCACCCGGCCACGGGCGGCGCCGCGATAGACCGCCGTCTCATCGACTTGCGCTTGAAAGATCCCGTCTTCGAGCACGATAGATGCTCGGCTTGGGCCAAACCGGGTGATGCCCAGATCGAGGCCTTGAATCGATGCGTTGATCTGCGCGTTGGCCAGCTTGAGTGCACTCAGGTCGATGGGGTCATTGCCCCAGGGCGCAGCGGGGTTTGTGGCGCTCGACGCAGTTTGCTTGCGTTGCGCGCTGGATGACGGCTTCAGGTTCAGATAGGGGCTGAGATCCAGCGTCCCGCCTTCGAGATCTGCGCGGATCGACGGCACGGCGTCGAAGAAGACCGATGCCGAGCCGCGCGCGCTTTGATTATCTAGCGTTACCAGCGCGTTCGACAGCGCCACGTCAGCGTCTGAGAACCGCGCATCACCGGACAACGTCAGCGCGCCGAGTACGTCGGGCGCAAGGCCGTCAGGAACCGCGTCAAAGGTCTGCAAAATCCGGCGCAGGCTTGGGATGTTGGCCGACATCCCTTGCAGCGATGCCCCGGCAAAGAACCCCTCGCCCGCTGTTACCAGCAGGCGGTCAAATGTCACCGATTGTGCGCCGA